>DAHVEJ010000151.1 GCA_027313145.1 Phycisphaerales bacterium
CAATCCTCCTCGCTTCGCGCCCACAACCCCTTGGCCCTCCGTCAACCCGTAATTATGGCTGGAACAGGGCACTAGCCGCCCCCAAGGCGTTAAGGCCGCATGAGTTGGCCGAAAATTAAGCCCTACGCCGCGTGGAGCGTTAGTCCTAACGCCCGAACCACCTTCAATACCGTTGCGAATTCCGGCCGCCCGTCCGGTGAAAGTGCCTTGTATAAACTCTCCCGCCCCAAGCCCGCGCTGCGTGCAATGCGCGTCATACCCTTGGCGCGGGCAATATCGCCCAGCGCCGCGGTAATGACGGTGGCATCGCCATCTTGCAGCGCAGCTTCCAGATAAGCGGTCATATCCGCGTTGGTTTTAAGATGATCGACCGCGTCCCAGCGGCGGGTTTTAGTTTTTGCCATGGTAATCTCCTACAGATTGCAGGCCAGTTCAATCGCCGTCTTGATGTCGCGCCCTTGCGTGCGTTTATCCCCGCCGGCGAGCAGGATTACGACCCATTCGCCGCGCCGTGTAAAATACACCCGGTAGCCGGGGCCGTAATCAATCCGCAATTCCGATACGCCCTGGCCAACCGACCTTGCATCGCCCGGATTACCCAACGACAACCGCCGGATACGGACGTCGATGCGCGCCTTCGCCTGCCGTCACGCAGGCCGTTGAACCATTGCTCATATTGCTCGGTCTGGCGTATCTCCGACATTTCCCCATTGTATCCCATGGGATACATGTATGCAAGGCGTAATTAACTGAATTTAAATAATTAAATTAAATTGAAAAATCCCCCACCGCGGAAATACCGACCTGCCGCGTTTTCGAACAAGAATGCATCGCCTACCCCGAAGCTATCACCCGCTGCCTGGCCCGCCAGTGATAGCGCGTAGCGGTTGGAGGCAACAATCCACAGATTTTCGGGATTCCCCGGATTCACCACCGTGATGCCAACAGTGTCGTAGATTCAAGCCGTTGTGGTGGACTTGTTGATTCACCGCACGGCCACGCGGTGAACGCCAATTTCCTACTGTGGCCGCGCGAATCTACTTGGCGATCAGTGGATATTGTTCCGGGTGCAGAATCTGATCCAGTGACAGGTCAACATCAAGGGCCGGCCAATACAAGTGTGTGCCGCGATACAATTCCACAGCAAAAATTTGTTCCATGGTAGCCGATCGGAACCATGGAAAATCATCGAAGGCAAGGAAATATTCCCCACCGTCTACCATCAACCAGAACCCATGCGGCGACAGGTTGAGAACTTCAGGATTGGAAGTGCCGATGCCAGTGTTCGCGGATTTCATTTTGTCGCTCCTGTATGATCTTTTGCAGTTCGTTTATCTCCGTTGGATCGAGACCTTTGTTGGATGCCAGTGCAATTTCAGGCTCAATCCAAAATTTTGCTTCGCCATCCGGCGAACTAACGTGTACATGCAGCCCCGACTCTTCTCCGGAGAAGAATTAAAAGCGATAGCTGCGGTGGCGAAAAATCGTTGGACTCATCGTTACAATAGTACCAAAATGATGCTTGCCGCTCAATTGCGAACACTTCATCAACTGTCAAAGCCAATGTTGGTTGCAAACTCCGAATCGTTCCACTTTGCCCCGCTAATTCGGTGGCCAACAACCGGTCCGTGACCTTCAAGCCGCCAGACGGTGCGCTACTCCCCTATGGAAAGCCCGGCCCACAGAGGGGTGTTTGCTTCCTCCGTATGCCCTTCCACGACCCGGCCCCGTTCCATAAACCCGCTCCGTTGGCTTGGCCAATGGTGGAACACGCAGTGAACGGGCTTGGCCAAGCCGAGCCAACCTCCCCCTTCATCTCGTGTTGATGACCAGCAACGAGATGCCTCGTACAGCACATGCAGTAGCACCGGCAAGGATCCGGCCGCTTCCTGGGCCAGCCTGACGCGGTGGAGCAGAACTTTACCGTCGTGAAAGCTGTCGAATGTAAAAACCCGATATGGGCGGCCGCCCAGCGTGAACCCGCTTGGGATTAGGTGGTCAAGATAGCGGACTTCCCGGAGCGCCGCCTCACCGGTGGATCCGAGCTGTCGTTGCACGATTTAGCTTCAGCAATCCCGTCTTAAGGGTGCTCCTAAGCAGTGAACACACGAAAGGCCAAAATCCATCCTTGTCACGAATTCACCTGTCTTTTCGACCGTCCAGTCCCGTGCAGCGTACCCCAGCACGTTTTCCCGGCCGTCACCGATAATGCAACTACTACCCAATACTGGGATTCCCCTCCCCCCTCGCTTGATAGCCTCGTGGTACCGTTTGGCCCCATCCCAATATAAAGAAGTCATAGTGCACCTCCGGTAAGGGTAACAACCCGGCCGTCCCGGGAATAGGGAATGTGGCACGGGGACGCCACGGTGGATTTTTTGACCTCCATCCGGGGCCGTCTTCACTCGCGCTGCAAAGCGTGTTGTGGGTTCGGAGTTTAACTTTGGTACGGTCCGACGCAGCCACGCCACAGCCACAAGGCCGGCTTAGCCTCTTCCGACCTCCAATCGTGTTAAACTAGTTACGTCCCCGTATATTCTTCCGGCCATTACTTGGACAGGCCACTAAGGAGAATTGTTTCCGCGAAACGGATAACCTCGACAAGGTCGCAGAACGTTTCCTCGTCGAGACTCTGGCCATGTCGCTTGAATTCCATTTCCAGCAGCCGCAATTGCTGCAGGGTGAGCGGGCTCGAGAGACGATGGGCATCCCCCCTCCACCGTCCTAAGAGCTTAAGGGCGATTCCCCGAAGGGCTGGCTTCGTTGATGCTGCACATCCTATCAGCAGCGGGGCGCTGTCCCACCATGGGAGCTTTGCGCTTAGAGAGAGCAGAATGTGGTGGCTATGCTCATGTTCCGCCAATTGAAGATGAACACGAATCTGTTCGGCGGATAGATGGATTCTTCTTGCCACAATTACGTTACGAGCCGTTTTTGCCACGGATGGTGAGCGGTCGAGCAGTGCATCAAAAAAGGCGATTCGGAATCCAGTAGCATCCAAGCGCCCCAGTGCGCTAATTGCCGCCCGCCTGACGGACGGCATTGGGTGTGAGAGGTAACCTGCAATCTGCTTTGAATCCTCCTTGCCACCTGTCTCGCCCAGACCGGCAATGACGAATGCTAGTTCCGAAACGTGCTGCTGGCTCAACTCGCGACGGTAAACCGGGGCAAACTCCCCCACACCACAACCGCGCAGATAGAATCTGGCAATACTCCGTAGTGAGGTGTGTCGATCTAAAACCGCCGCCGTGAGGTGCGGGGTGGCCACATCGGGAAATCGCTCAGCGACCTCCGTTAGTGCCAACGCCCTAACAGGGGGAAGCCTATCCCGCAGCGCCGCCTGCAGAATTCTGCAAAGTGAGGATCCTTTCAACCCTCCACACAATCCCCGGAGTGCCATGAGCCGGACGGTTCCATCCGTCGATCCCAAAGCCTCTCTCAATATTTTCGTGGATGCGCTGCACAGCCGGGCCTCCATGACAACTGACAGCGCCGCGCGTCGTACTTGTCGGTCGGAACCAGTAATAGCTTCGCCCAGAAAAGGAAGGCAGTCTGGTGCAACCAATATTTTCCGGATGCTTTGAAAGATGTCCGCACCATCTCGGCGGCCTTGGCGTTCCAGTGATTCCAGCAAGGGGAGGCAACGGACCAATTGGCGCGAATATTCCCTAACGACTCGATACCTCGTGGCAGCGATTGCAATTGACCTTACTTCGGGAACCCAATCATTGATGCGGAGAAGCAGGAATGGCAATTCCATCCCGGTATATTGGTTGGCAAGGTACCTTACAGCAGCCTCACGGACATATCCGTTTCTGTTACAGGAAAGCACCCCCGCAGCACCAACGGATACCTGGGAAAGCGGCGGAGAGGGGCCGCAGGCCCGCCACTCAGCAGTCCCTCGAATAATCTTGTCGAGTTTGGCGATCTCAATTGCCGTGCAGCACGCGACCAATTGGTTGGTTGCATTTCCTGCCGCCTGCGCGAGCCAATAGGATTCATGGAAAAGCAGGTCGTAAATTCCCGGAACAGCCGCAGGCTCACCAGAGGCACCAATGGATTTCAGCAAATCCTCCGCGCGGCGAGGCCAATCCAGGTTTGCGCTGCCGCTGTAGCGCAGCGAGCGCAAAGTTTTTAGGAGATTTTGGGTCGTTTCGCTGAGCGATCGCATATGAAGGAGTATACTCAAGGCTGGCACAGCCAGCCAGATCCCAGTGAGCTTGGGGAGCCACGCTGCGGGCTTACGACAGCTTCCCTAAGGTGTCTCCGGTCCAAGTCATTAACTTTCTGACGCCGCCATTACGGGATCGTCTCCCAGGGCTCCCCGGACCGCTGGGCCAGCGTACCAAAGCCACAACGCATTACCGTGGGGGTCAGTCACAGGACAGTACCCGCTTTAACCCGTAGGCTATCCCCTATAACCTCCGTGGCGTGCCATCGTGGTGAGATTGTTTAGCGCGCTCCGTTTTATTCTCAAGGCTAATACGCCGCTTTTTTTTCGCGTTAGGCGACTGGACGTTGTGCCGATGATGCGCTGACCAATTCGGCCAGTGAACGGTAATCGACTTTTCCGGTTCCCAGGACTGGTAATTGGTCCAGGCGCACAATGGCGCGGATGTGGTGCAAGCCGGAGAGGCCGGCTTCGCGGATTGCGGCGTTGACTTCTGATCGGTCTAACTGCCGCGTGGTGGCCAGTACCAGTTCAGGCGTGTCATTCTCGGTCGTTGCCACAACGGCCAACGCCGGCGAACTATCGGGCGGAGCGGGAAACTTGCGTTCCAGAACTTCTTCTATCGCGGGCAGGGAAACCATCTCTCCACCGAGTTTGATGAAACGCTTTAATCTTCCAGCAAATGTCAGCACGCCGGCGGCATCCGCACGGATCAGGTCGCCGGTGCGATACCAGGTTTCGCCGTGCCATTGCACAAAGGGCGATTGCGTTTGATCACCCAGATACCCCTTAAAAACACTTGGCCCGCGCACCAGCAGCATTCCCGGCTGATCCGGGGCACAGCGTTGCCGCGTTTCTTCATTGATAATGGCCCACTTAATGGAAGGCAGTGGCGTGCCGATGCTGCCGGGACGAATATCATTTTCCCGGGCCACTGAAACAAAGGGCGAACATTCGGTTATGCCGTAGCCTTCTAAAATAGAGGCTTGCGGACAGGCCTTTTTTAAGGCGTCGTACACACTTTGCGGGCATTTCTCCGCGCCGGTGACACAAATTCTCAGAGCCGACAATGAATCCGGGCCGCTGCCGCGGACAATGTTGGCCAGGAATGTCGGCGTGCCCAGGAGAATCGAAGCGCGGTAGTTTTCAATGACGCGAACCAGGGCCGAGACATCATTGGGATTGGGATAGTGCACAACTTTAGCTCCCGCTAAAATCGGCACAAGCATGGCGGCATTTAACCCAAAGGAATGAAACGGCGGCAGCATACCCAGAAAGCAATCATCGCGGCGAATGTGAAAACTTGCCAGGGCGTCACGCATGTTCACCAGCAGGTTTTCATGACTTAGCGGCACAGCTTTGGGAAGTGCTTCCGAGCCACTGGTAAATAATATGACAGCCGTTTCAGAGCCTGCAACCTGATTCAGCGGGTGCCAGTAAAACTTCCCCTTGATCGCGGCGCTTAGCTTAGCCCATTTTCCCAGTGAGCCAGCGAGTTTTTCCAGCGGTACCATCCGGTCATTCAAGCCTGAAAAATCCATCCCCTGCGCCGCCAGGCGGCTTAATAGGGCCTGGGCGGTCAGCACGCGCTGCACCTCGGCAATTTCTAAAGCGTGGGCGATATTGCGTACGCCGGTAGTCCAATTCAGCATGACCGGTATTTTTCCGGAAAACAGCACGGCCAAAAATACTGTATCAGCCGCCACCGAAGCCGGCAGCATAATGCCGATCCGCTGACCCGGAAATTTCATAATTTCTTTACGCAACGCGAAAATGGACGTGATTAGATCACGGTATGTTTTGCTGCCCCGCTGTAAATCAGCCACCGCAACCTGATCCGGGTGCATCCGGGCTTGTGCCAGAAATACTTCCTGAATCGTATTGCCCGGCGGCACTTGCACACGCTCGCTGCTGCGTTCCTGAAACCATCGGGATTCAGGCATGGGAACGGCGGATTCTTTGCTGGCGGCCCCCAGTTGGCCGCACGCCGCCAGCATGACATCATGAACCGTTTCCAGCGATTCCACGGCCGGCACCGTTACACCGAACTCTTTTTCCAGCCAGGCGATTACGTCCATAATCGCCAGGCTGTCCATGCCCAGGTCCCGCGCCAAAAATTGATCTCCGGCCACCGTCTTTATGCCGGTCAATTCACAAAGATACTCCAGCACGATTTTTTCCGTAGTCGGTGCAATAGGTTCGCTTGGGCGATGCGGCTTGCGCGCCAATGCGGGAATATCACGCGGGCCGCTGCGGTCCCAGATGCTGTACGGCACATACCGCGCCGGCGGCGCTTCCTGATTATAAAAGCTTTCCATATACCGGTTCATTTCGGCTCGTGTGCCGCGACGGGGAAAATCATCCGGCTGATGAAAGGTGATTTGCACCTGTCGCTTGGGCGCAAAAAATATACCGCTGGCTAATAAATCCATTAAATGGGCCTTAAATGCGCGACCAAGCCTGGGGGCCGCCCCGGTGCCCCACCCAAAACTGCTGCCCCATAAGCCTGTGGTTCGCACCAGCACCACGCGCACATCCGGAAACTGGGTCAAGATGCGTTCAACCGCACTGGCACTTCCCAGATCAGTTACCTGTTCCCGCATTAACCGTCCCGCCGGGTACAGCAGAATATTATCCCCCTGCCGCAGCGCTTCCACGCACCGCGCGATAGCCAATTGCACGCGATCCGCTTTGCCGTGTTCAATGCTGGACATTTCCGGTATGGGCAGAACACCCACGGTACCAACCAATGCTCTTACCAGCGGATGACGAAGTTGATCTTCCGCGGTTAAGGGTCGCACCGCTACATACCTGTGCAAATGCGCGACCATAATAATCGGATCAATCAACGCCGGATGATTGGGCAGAAAGAGTATTCCGCTGTGGCCGGCGTTTTTAATCTCGGTCACACCATTCAAGGTTATGCGATAGCGCAGTCGCAAAATCACCCGCGCCAAAAGGCACCACAACCACCCCGCCCAGTTAGTTTTGCCGCCGGTGCGCTGGGGGCCACTATGGGCGAAGGCCACGCCAATAACGGCCGCCGCGATAATCGTCAATACGCCCGAAGCCAGAAACACCTGCGTAGGTGCCAGTCCGTTCTGTAAAGGTATATACAACATACTGCCCATAAGAATACCCGCAAATGATGCAAACCACGCGGCGGCGATCACTTGCCCCCGGACGTTGGCAGCCGGCCGCACCTGGAAAAAACTTTCCAGCGGCACCATGATAAACCCACCGGCAATTCCTGACCCGCCCAGGGCCAGGAGCACATAAATGAGTTTCACCGCGTGCGGCAACAATGGCGCAGCCCCGATGCCGCAGAGAAATATCGCTAACGCTCCCATGGCCGGCGCGGTGGCGCGATGTCCATTGTCTCTGGAAATAAATTTACCGGCGGCCAGACTTCCGACCACAATTCCCAGCAATTCCGCCAATGCCAGATAACTGGTGGTGGCGTCATTGAGGCCAAACTGTACCAGCCCCATTTTGTTAATTACCAGTATCTGCAAGGCCGCAATGAACCAGAAATAGGTGTTGGCAAGAATGGCGGTTATTAATATTCGGTCCGTGCGCAGGAGCCACAAATCCCTAAGCGAATTCACGGGACCTCCCCGTGGAAACTTGGCGGCAGGGTTCGCGGCGGGCCGACCCGGCACGGCAAAGCTGATCATAAACCCCAGTATGGAAATACCCACCAATGATGCGGCCACAATGACTCTTCCAATAGGATACGTACCAATATGCCCGCGGCACGTCAGCGCTATTCCGGCCAGCACCACGCCCAAGAGTATCGCGGCTGTGGTGGCGGCTTTGAGCCGTGCGTTGGCCTTGATAACGTACCATTCGGGATAAACATCCGGAATGGATCCCACTAAAGCGGGACCGAAAATAGTCGCCTGCAGCGCCATAAGGAAAATAACCGCCATGATCAGAAACCAGTTCAGCGTCAGAACGCCCACGGCTGCCACGGTCAGCAACACTAATTCCAGAGCCTTTGAGCCGATGACCACATGCTTGCGGGAAAAGCGATCCGCCATCCACCCCGCTGGCGCGGAAAAAAATAAAAATGGGATGGTAAAGAAGGTCGCAATCCATCCCTGCAAATGGGCCAGGCCATGGGAAACCGCCAGGAGGCTCACCGCCTGCTTCATGAAATTGTCATTAAAATTTCCCAGCGAATAAGCGCCCGCCATGGCGATAAAACGCGAACGACCTTGGCGGATATGCTTGGTCTGATCGACAGTTACAATCTGGGGCGTGTCTGCGAATTCAGCAACGGTCATGTTCAAACTCCGAAATATCGCGCGCCACCCTCGGCGTGCGATAAATCAGAGAATACAAACCACGTGCCGGAAACATTAAAGCACATAAGCCAAGTATATAAAAGAGCTTACGATCATTGAGTTTAAAAGTTATTTTTCAGGTAGAGACACGAAATGCACAGCCTGCATACATTCAATGTACACACCTCTGTTACCGGAATTTGACGACCAGCGCACAACGCACCTGCATTTCCTGGCACAATCCACGGTTTCCAAAACGTCGAAAGACGGCCAGTGTTTCAATTCGCGACTGGCGATAACTGTAAAAGCATAACCCGGTTGGTCCGCATCGGAACGCTATACGTCCAGTCACCGCTGCCGGTGACGGTAACGATTTTTTTTATCACCGGTTTATTGGTTGTGGATCGGCGCAGAATTCCAAGTTGACGCCCAGTTAAATGGGCCGGCCTAACCCATTTCTGATAAATCGTGTAGGCGTCATCATGGCGATATCCGACTTCATGTATCCGCAGTGTATATTTCCCCGCCTTGAGATGTGCCACACGCAAAGAAATAGTGCGTGCCGGCGCGGACGGATGCGGAGCGGCGAAAAATACGTCATCGCGCGCTGTTTGTTTGGGCCAGCGGTAGCTCCAGGCAAGCAAGGATACGCCGCCATGCCGTACAACGGCGATAGAGTCAGGGTCGTGGGTAGCAAGTTGCCGGCCATTAAGGTCATGAAGATATTCCAGCGCAAAGAAGGTGGGCTTACGGATACCTTCCGGATTGAAAATTCCGAAACCACCTTCAAAGGGCAGCGTCTGCGGCCCGTCCTCTTCAAATATGTCCGATAGCGCCCAATAGGACAAAATCGGCGGAGGATTTTTCATGGAGCGCATCTGTTCCAGTAGCCACACAGCCTGAAAATAACTGTCATGCACAGCATCGCGACTGGAGTATGACGGCCCCCATTCGCTGATAAACAGCGGCAACTGCGGCATTGCGGAGTGGTGTATTTTAGCCCATGTCGCATCAATACCCCCGGCAATGGCGTTGGGCTTTGCGGCAACACGCAGCCCTTTGCGCTTGCCCGGCCACGGGTGAGGACCGCAGCCGTAAGTGTGGCTGGAAATAAAATCCAAGGGAAGATGTTCTTTATGGCACGTGGCGATAAATCGCGAGATCCAACCCAGGCCCGCGGTGGCCGGCCCGCCCACCCGGAGTTTGGGATCGACCGCTTTAATCGCGCGCGACGTTGTCGCATAGAGTTTCATGTACGATTGGAAAGTTCCCGTCCAAAACCCGATGTTCGGTTCATTCCAGACCTCGAAATACCAAGTCTCAACATCCTTGCGGCCAAAACGCGCTTCAAGATTCCGCACCAATCCAGTGATCAACCTTCCCCATTGGCCATAATGCTTCGGTGGAGTAATGTTTCCTTTGTAATAAAAGATCGTCGCCTTTCCCGAAGCCAACGCATCAGGCATAAAGCTTAATTCAACCAGCGGCTTGACGCCGGCCTTGAGCATCATCGCGTAGAGCTGATCAATTTTACGCCAGTTATAAACCAGTTTGCCTTGCTTGTTGCGGATCACAACTTTCATGTCATCATCCAGCAGGCCGTGAAACCGCATATAGGCAATACCACAGTCCCGGTGGGCCTCGGCCAATTGTCGCATGGTTTCCGGATTCATCTCATTGGCCGCATGATCGCCGCCGATACATATGTTTAATGGTGAATGGAACACTTTGCCGGCATGTTGCGTATCCAGGGATATAACGCGGGCGGCATTAACACGTGCCACGACGGCGAATGACAGGGCGATGATCAAAAGCAGCATTGATTTGAACGGCAAAGAGTCTTGGAAACACCGTGGAACCGCGTTAAGCAACATTTCTACTCGGGGGCAGTGACGCATACATACTCCTTTTATGACCACTCCCATGAGTGGGTGGGACGATTATAATATATATTAATGTCTTGGATACGTCCTGATGACGTACGCCATGATAATCCTGTTGACGGGGTATACGATGAGCTATGATTTACATTTCAAGGGTCGTGACTCGCAGGCCAAATTCAAGCTCGAGTCAGTCCGTGGATTTTTGACCAGCGGAAGAACTACCAGCTCACAGATGCGCAGGCAATCTATCTAAACAGTGTCACTGGAGTTTACTTCAGCTTCGACTTTGAGGAAACTACCGATGGAGACACTACCGATGGAGAACCGTCCGCGGCTCTCCCAGTCACGAATGGCACTTCCTTAAGGATCTCTATCATGCGGCAATGGCCTTTCGTATCAGTTGGTGCCGAGCTTGTTGGC
>DAHVEJ010000152.1 GCA_027313145.1 Phycisphaerales bacterium
CTACCACCAATGGCGAAACCGCGCCGCCATTGAATCTCGAAAGCGACATGAACGTAAAATAGAGTAGCGCTGTAGTAATAGATGGTGCCCCGATAAGCGGTCACGCGGTCGATGGATGGCCCATACAGTAGCGCACGAAGTCGATCGTTCCGCGCCTTGATAGACGCTCCCGGACCATTTTGATCAAAGGAATCTTTGATCTTGCGAAAAGCATTGGGGGTACATTTGAATTGATAATACTCATAGTGAATGGTTCCCTTACCTAGCTGTGCCAGTCGGCCCCCGAGGGCATGGACTAATTTTTGAATATCGGCAGCCGCTACCACTGCGGGCGAAGCTAGAATCGTGGCCAGGATAAAGAGCACGGAATACACGTAAAATTTACGGCACGTCATAAATCCAAAACTCCGCGGCAGCCCACGTACTGATGCCATTTGGATACCCAGCATCAATGCTCTCACATGGAGTGTAAGATAGCTATATGTATGTGCCAATGCAATAATCAGCGGTCAGCGGTAAACGATCAAGCGATACACGGACACTTCACGCCGTCGCAATCGGACCATTACTCAGACAGGCTCGCAAGGCGCGCCGGCCGCCAGACGCGAAAATATTGGGATCCGAAATAGGTCCCGGCGACAAATAGGAGTGCAAAAAGCTGGCAGCCCAGGCCTTCCCAGGTGGGGAAGGTGGCAAACCAGTTTTCGATCCAGCCGGGAAATGTTACGGGTAAATTATGTGTCGGCAGCCAATTGGCCTGCTGCATTTCCTGCACGCTTTCCCCCACCATGACCAGCAATACCGCACCGATCATCACGCCAGTGAGGATCAGCATTTTACGGTACGGCAATTTATAATGCCCGGCAAACGTGAGAAATGCGACCATGATCGTCAGGGCTAATCCAATGCCGGCTCCGGCCAGAACTACACTTTGCCCCGCCAGCAACCGCCACGATTGCAGCATGATGACCACTTCAAAACCTTCCCGATAAACCGAGGTAAAGCCAATGGTCAATAAACCCCAGTACACTGCGGATTTGCTGTTACTGACCGACTCTACAATATTTCGTTTACGCCGATTGTGATGGGTAATCCAGCCCGTCCAATATATTTTATGGAAGAACCAGTTCATAATCACCATCAGCACAACAACCGCCAGAAGGCCCGTGCCGGCTTGTACATTGAGCATGTTGGCACTGTTATTGGCGTTGATATCCGCCAGGATCGCAACCACCACAAAATAGGTCACAATTGTGGCCAGAAAAGAAAGACTTGAGCCAAGGGCCACAGGTTTCCAATAATTGCGGTCGGTGCGGGCCAAGCTTGACGTAAGCGCCGCCAGCACCAGGATTGCCTCAAGCCCTTCCCGAAATACCAGAATACCGGCGTTGACCATCACGGATACATGGCTGAGATTTTTAGACGCAGGATCATTAGGATCTGGCGGATTTCCACTGGCGGTAATTCCCTGCCAGACCAGCACGCCCAGAAGAATTAACAAAATGGAAATGAGCGCTGATCGCCATATCACGCGAAAGCCCGAGGTTCTCGGAAGCTCCAGCCCAGCGATCAAATTCTCGTCGATTCCCGAACCTTCAGTCTGACTCATCACAAACACCGCACACTTATTGAGATTGTGTCTCAATTTTCTAGTTGAGATTCAATCTCAATTAATAAGTCAAATAATATCGCGGTTCTGCCGCACTGTCAATTAGAACTGACCCCGGCGCAAGAGCGAGAGCGACTACTCTGGCGGCAAATAAAAGCGGTAGCCGACGCCGGTTTCGGTGTGAATATATTTCGGTAGGGACTGATCCGGTTCCAGCTTTTTGCGCAGTTGATTCATGTACACCCGCACGTAATGGGTTTCAAACGCGTACCCGGTGCCCCATGTTTCCTTCAGGAGTTGCTTATGCGTCATCACTTTGCCGGCATTCCGCAGAAGCACGGATAACAGGCGATATTCATGAGGGGTTAAATGCACAACCTTTCCAGCTACCGTAACTTGGCGCGAATCCAGGTTGATGCTTATATCCCCCACCGCCAACACGCCGCGGTCCGGTTGCAAACTGTTGGAGGCCCGGCGTAATGCTACCCGCAGGCGCGCTAAAAGTTCGCCCACCCCGAAAGGCTTGGTGAGATAATCGTCGGCACCGGCGTCCAAAGCAGCGATTTTACCCTGCTCCTGTCCA
Organism: Phycisphaerales bacterium; assembly: GCA_027313145.1. Classification (GTDB taxonomy): domain Bacteria; phylum Planctomycetota; class Phycisphaerae; order WQYP01; family WQYP01; genus JAMDCX01. Next base: position 2,193 of record DAHVEJ010000152.1, read on the forward strand.
CGCGCTGACACGATGATGATCGGCAATTGGGACAGTTGCCGGAAATCTTTAATTAAGCCGACGCCGTCACGATCCGGCAGACCCAAATCAAGAATAATGGCCTCGGGAACATCCTGCCCGAACTGCCGCATTCCCTCCGCCGCCGTCGCACCTTCCAAAACGCGATAGCCCTGGCCTTCCAGAGCAATTCGCAGAAACCGCCGAATCGGCGGCTCATCTTCAATAACCAGAATTAACGCACCGGCGGACACCATAAAACCTATCTCACCCGGCCTGCCAAGTTTCGTCAAATCATCTACCGCCAAATATGCCTCGAGCGTGACGCCCCCCGCGGCAGGTACCGTGCCAATCGCGACGGGGCACACCTCGTGGTGTAATCACAGGGTATTGCGCGAACAACTCAACGCTGCCGCATTGAGCTACGGCACGTGTCGCCGTTGACGGCGCGTTGGAAATTCGGCGTGAAATTGAGTCCTTGGCTTGAGAACTCCGGCCTTTTGGCTATGATACGTCGTTTTGATGGGTTGCCTTGGAGCCAACATGCTGGGCGTTTTTATTGCACATCTGATTTTTACACTGGCCATGGTCGGTATCAGCACAGGTCTGATTGCCTATTTGATTCTACTGGAGCGTAAGACTGCGTCCTGGATTCAGGACCGTATTGGCCCCAACCGCGTCGGGCCGCAGGGCTTGATGCAGCCGCTGGCTGATGGCGTAAAGTTCATCCTGAAAGAGGAGTTCATGCCGGCCAATGCGGATCGGTTCCTCTTTATCTTGGCTCCCATGATTATTATTGCCCCGGCATTATGTGGATTTGCCGTTATTCCATGGGGCGGCGTAATTGCCAAAGGGACGGCGTTACCCAATTGGATTCCGCTGATCGGTGGATGGGCATTTCCAAAAAATTTCCATGTCATGGTGGCCAATCCGCAGATCGGCGTTTTGTTTGTTATTGCCGTGGCATCGCTTTCGGTTTACGGCGTGGTGCTGGCCGGCTGGGCATCGGGGAGCAAATGGAGTTTTCTCGGTGGTTTGCGCGCTACGGCACAGATGGTCAGTTATGAAATTCCATTGTTTTTGTCTTTGATTTCCGTGGCGGTGGTGGCGGGCACGTTACGGCTGGATCCGATTATCACGGATCAGGCCTCGTACTTTTCGGTTTTTAAATTCCTCCCAGCCTGGAATATTTTTATCCAGCCGGCGGCTTTTATCATGTTTGTCGCCTGTATTTTTGCGGAATCAAACCGCACCCCGTTTGATTTGGCCGAGTGCGAACAGGAACTTGTCGGCGGTTATCACACCGAATACTCTTCCATGAAATTTGCATTGTTTTTCCTTGCCGAATACAGCGCCATGATCACCGGATCTGCCGTGGCGGTGGCACTGTTTCTGGGTGGCTGGCATCTGCCGTATATTGATCTGATTCTGTATCACGGTGCGCAGCCCGTTGCCACGGGTTGGCTGGGGGCGTTGCTGAAGTTTGTGGTTTTCTGGGGCAAGGTAATCGCGTTTTTGTTCTTCTACATGTGGGTACGCTGGACTTTGCCGCGGTTCCGCTTTGACCAGCTTATGAACCTGGCGTGGCGTGGCATGATTCCGTTGTCTCTGGGAACATTTCTTGAATCCGCGGCGTTTGTGTATTTCCGCCGGGCAGGGATTCTTGAAAATCGCTGGTGGCTGCTGTTGGGTAATATTTTCCTGCTGGTGGCTGTGGCATTTTTAAGTCAGGTGCTGCCGGGCGAACCCACCAACCGGCGCATGGCCGTGCCCAACAGCCGATACAATCCGACCAAACGTCCGGTGCCTGAAATCGTGATCGAATCGTAAGCCTGATGAAACGGGACGGATCGGGGAAGTCGCCAAGCTTTTCTGATGGAATTCTTGCGGCTTTACGCAATGGCAGATCTTGCCGGCAACGCTGTTTTGCAAATATTTGAGGAATTAATATGGCTGATACATCCAACAGCAAAATGGAAAAAATTGTCGCGCTGTGCCGCCGCCGCGGATTTGTATTTCAATCCTCCGAAATTTACGGGGGCATTAACGGCTTTTGGGATTACGGCCCGCTGGGCGTGGAACTCAAACGCAATCTGAAAGAAGCATGGTGGCATGATGTGGTGCGCTGCGCCCCGAAAGGACCGGACGGCCATATCATTGAAATGGTGGGTCTGGACTGCTCTATTATTATGAATCGGCGGGTATGGGAAGCCTCCGGCCATGCCACCGGATTTAATGACCCTATGGTGGACGACAAAGAAACTAAACAGCGGTTCCGGGCGGATCATCTCTGCGGCCTATTTACCGGGCCGGTTGCGGAAACCCGGGAACTTTCCCGCCAGCAGTTGGGAACCGCCATTGCGGCGGGACAAATACCCGTTGTTACCATGATCGCCGCCTCAGCGGGCGAAGCGGCGGAAATATTCGTTAAGCAGGGAAAAAAGCTGCTGAAAGACGCCAACTCCAGCCTGCGCATCCGGGAAAGCGGCAGCGACCAGGTGCTGCTGGAGCAGAGAGGGCAGGAAGTCGTGGGTATGATTGCTCCATTAAATCCGACCTTGCTGCGGCAAAATCCGGCGGCCATTCCATCGCCCTTTTCACAAAAGGCCGGGGCGCTGACGGAACCGCGGCAGTTTAATCTTATGCTTCAAACCCATACCGGCGCGGTGCATGATGACGCATCAATGACGTATCTGCGTCCGGAAACCGCGCAGGGAATTTTTGCCAACTTCCGCAACGTTACGGATACCTCACGCGTTAAGATTCCTTTCGGCATCGCCCAAATCGGCAAAGCGTTCCGCAATGAAGTTACCCCGCGGAATTTTACCTTCCGTTCGCGTGAATTTGAACAAATGGAAATTGAATTTTTTGTGCATCCCTCCACCGCCAAGGAATGGTACACCTGGTGGAGAGACTGGCGATTCCAATGGTGGCAGGGTATCGGTTTAACCAGCGGTAATTTGCAACTCCGGGAACATGATCGGGACGAGTTGGCGCATTATGCCAAGGACGGCGCTGGCACCAGCGATATTGAATATCGCTTTCCATTTACTGATCCCGGCTTTGGCGAACTTGAGGGCGTGGCGCATCGCACGGATTTTGATCTGCGGCAGCATGCGGAATTTTCCGGCCTCGGTGATAAACTCAAATACTTCGACCAGGAACGCAACGAACGCTACTTCCCCCACGTTATTGAGCCATCAGCGGGAGCCGACCGGGGCACCTTAGCGCTGTTGTGTGAAGCGTACCATGATGATCCTGATCGGCCCAGCGGCGTGGTAATGAAATTCCACCCGCGCATGGCCCCTATCAAGGCGGCAATATTCCCATTAGTGGATAAAGAAGGCATGCCTGATATTGCGGAAAAGCTTTATATGGATTTGCGTCAGACGTGGAATATTCAGTTTGACGTAAAACAAAACATTGGTAAGCGCTATGCCCGGATGGATGAAGCAGGAACCCCTTTCTGCTTTACCATTGATACGCAGACACTTGCTGATCAAACCGTGACCGTGCGTGACCGGGATACGTTGCAACAACAGCGATTGCCCATAGAAAGTGTAAAAGAGTTTTTGGCGGACAAAATCAGCGAATAATCAAGGAAAATCGCTTTTTTATACCTTTCTGTCATATTTTATAGGTCATTTGCCACGGACCATTTAGAAAAAAATAAAAAAATATTGAAAAAAGAGTTGAAGTTTTATAAGAGGATGCTACGATATATAGAGTGTTAAGTGAATATTAATCAGCGAATAGCTGATGTAATACCAATCTTGCTCTCTCTCTCCCTCCCCAGGCTGGCGTTCCTTCGGGCCGCCAGCCTGGTTTTTTTATTGCCGCGAATAAAACATGGATAATTTATCTCCAACCGCCCAAGGTGCGATTGTCCCCCTATGCGCCTGCGATAAAATACCTGAAAGCGTTTATTATTCACGATAATATGAAATACATTAACTTTGTTCGGTTGGCTTATAAGGCACAAGCACACTGTTTAAGCGGATTTGCCCCGTATCATTCTCATTGCGCCGAATCGTAATGACATTATTCCCGGCCACAAGATTTAAATATATTGGCACATTCTCCCACTGGTTCCAGTTCTTCAGCGAAGGTATGGTCAAGCGACTGACAAAGATACCATTGACATACACACTCATGGTTTTGACGGTTCCAACATCGCCATTGGCCACGCGGAAGGCCGCGCGGTAGGAACCAGCGGTGTGCCGGCCCATATAAAATGTGGCGGCAGTAACCGGCGTATCAAAGCCATGAATATAATTTTCACCAGAAGACCCGCGGACGGCCTTTGCAATCTCCGGGCGCCGAATTTTTGCCGTGCCAAATAAACGAGCGTCCTTGTAATATCCCCATGTCGGAGGCAACCAGTTCGTGTGGGGCGAAGGACCGGAAAGGGATGCTCCCGTCGCATTGAGCACTTCAATATCTTTCGTGATTTTCCCATGTCCCTGAACCGTAATTTCAACACGTTGATCGGACGGCACTTTGACCAGCGTTACGTCCCCTCCCACATATTTATCTGTACACCAGCCGGTTGCAATATCGGATAATGCGGCATCATCGCCCACATACGTGGAAACAGCACCGTTTACATGCACGCTCGAGGCCGCCTGCCCGTGTACGCGCACGATGAAATACTTGATGCTGCTTCGGTAGGTGCCGGCGTTTTCGCCAATCTCGACCCGGGTGGTTGTTCCGCGCCGCATGAGGGAAATTTTCTGTCGGTGGAATCGACCGCGCTGATAATCGTAGGATTCGCCGTCGTCATCGTAAAATTCGCCGTCGGTTTTCTTCGTATGCGGATACACGTCTATAAATATTTTTTCAGGGTGCGCTGTGTGAATGGCGCGCACCGGATCTGCGGTGGGAATAATGGCCCCGGCCTTTATAAACAGCGGCCAATCCATCCATGAATCAGCATTGAGTTTGTAATCAATCCATTGCCCGCCGGAATAGGAATCGCCTCGGAAATAATCAAACCATTGCCCAGCGGGCAGATACACACGTTTAATCGCGCTCTTTCCGGTTGAATCAAATTTTTCAAGCACCGGTGCGGCCATGATCCAATCGCCAAACATCCACTGATCCGTCATGTCCGCAACCTGCGGATCATCGGGATAATCAAAGGTCATGGGGCGCACGATACCTACACCGCTTTCCACACAGGCGGCGTGCTCCAGAGCATAAACGTAAAAGAACCAACTGTAGCGCTGCCGGATGGCCAGCTTGACGGTTTCGCAAGCCTGATCGCCAAAGACCCACGGTTGCCGCGGATCACCTGAGGAATGCGTGCGCAATGTCGGGCAGACGGCGGTAAATTGAAACCAGCGCGTGTAACACTCCGGGGAAGGATGTCCGTTAAATCCGCCGGTATCTTGCGCCCAGCGCATCTGGCCCAGCGAAATGGTGCTTAGCATGTGTTTGGTTTGCAGCCGCATCACCTCAAATCCGGAATTTATATCCCCCGACCATGTGGCATAGGCGAAACGCTGGGAACCCAGGTAGAAATTGCGATTCATGGACCACACCCGCTTTTCCGGCAACTCCTGGCGTTGCCCTTCATACAGCGACTGCTGCATGTGCAGGAATTCGAAATTTCCCAACGACCCCAAATCCGCCTCATCATTCCAGAAGCCCACGATTCCGTGCTGCATACAGCCGTGCGTCCAGGTGGCGTGCCAATACCATTGCCGACATATTGGCTTATAAAAATCAAGATTGTGCGACATTAAGTGTGCCATGTAATCCACAAAGGGCTTTTCGCCGGGGAAAAATATTCCCAGTTTTCGCGCCGACGCCCCCTGCGTGGTGGCCGGTTCCATCTTACCTTTGATGGGACAGAGGATGATCCTTGGCTTCATAATCCCGGTGATTTTACATTCCAGTTGTCGAGTCCAGTTAATCAGCGCGTCGGGATTGGCGGCCGTATACAGGGCTTGTGAATACTTCACCGGATTCCAACGAAATTCACCGTAATGACTGGCACCCCAGTCTTTCCAGTCGAAATCCAGCGTGAAATTATCAATGGGAATATCCGTTGCGCGGTACGTTTCAAGATAACCGCGCAGCAATTCCTGATTGGTACTTAATTGCGAGTTGGTAAAACCATACGCCCACTTGGGGAACATATCCATCATGCCGGATGTGCGAGCCAGGCCTTGGAATATAGCCCGCGGTTGGCCGACAAATATAAACACCGTCAAACTATTGGGACGGAAATAGTGGCGTCCATAATTATCCGGATTGAGATTGCCGTAGTAAAATCCAATTTCGTCGGATTCAACGTTAAAATAGCCGCCATCGGAGTCTACCAGAATGCCGTAGCCGCCGGTCGTCCAGACAAACGGTGCCCCGCCGCCCCCCTCCACGGAGGCTTCCACCTTGCAGGTCTTCACGGATCTGCGGGCGGCCTTTTTAACTCCGGACCGCGCATTAAGCTGGTAATTGTAAGGGTCTGAAGAAAAGCACCCCGAATTGCGAATGCCATAAAAATTATCCGTCTTGCTGTGCCGGAATGAAAATCCCGTATTGCCCTGATTGTTCGGATCAACATGCAAACTCTGATGAAGTGACTGCTCCAGCAGCACCTTGCCGGTGGAATCAACTATCTTGAACCGACAGGGATTTCGCCTTATTTCCACGTGAAATTGCCCGGTGCTGATCCGAATCGGATCCGCTGAAATGTCGATGACGGCGGAAGGATCACCCGAGGTGGGGGCAGCGGGTGCCAAAACGGGCGTATGCGGATCACTTTTTCCGTTGGCCAATAAGTCCAGGCGAAGGATTCCGGGAGAAGGAATCGCAACACGCAGGATATCAGCGCCCATGCTCAACAATAATACGCCCCCCCTCACCGCTGCGTGCGTTACAGCACCTACGCCCCGCCCCGGCACTGCGGCATGTATCTGATGGGACACGGAAGCGGCCAATGCCGCAGACGAGACGGTTTTTAGAAAATCACGCCGATTTGCCATGGTAGATGCTCCGTTGATCAACTCATCCGCGCTATCGCCGAAACGCTAGCCGCTTTATTTTTGTGCCGCCGCTGAGGGCCAAACCACATTTTAGCCACAGATAAAAATCACGCCGCTATTTGCGCAAACGATAAATATTTTTGCGCTCCCGTTTTAGCTTCTATGTTGAACCAACGCCGGCTTATTGCGGGAGAGCAATCGTGCGCTGACCACGACGGACCGGCACATGGCATTGTTCGCTTTTTTCAACCAAAATGGGCCATGAAAACGGTCCAGCCGGTTCCCGGATTACCTATAGTCCGCGCGTTTCATTGCACAAAGTCGGGAGCCGACACGTTGCCGCAGGGGTTAAATTCGATTAAATTCTCCGAATGATGACAGCACCTGATCAACCAGCCCCCACCAGTGAACCGGCACCGCGCAATTTAACGGGTAACGCGCCCGTACGGGAGACTCCATTGCTGCCGCCATTGGCGGTGGTGAAAACGCCCTACTGCCATCTGCTGGGCTACAGCGTGGCGGGGGAAGAATCGGTGATTCAGGCCCCGGAACTCAATGTGGTATTTGATATCGGCAAGTGTCCGCGCCCGGTTCTCACCAGTGATTTTTGCCTGCTTACGCACGGCCACATGGACCATAGCGCGGGATTGGCCTATTACCTGTCCCAAAGATTTTTTCAAGGCATGACGCCGGGCACGGTCATCTGTCACGCCGCCATTGCCGACGCGGTTTCCGGTGTTATTAAATCCTGGACGGCCTTGGAAGGTAAGGCCATCGCCCATCGGGTGATTGGCTTAAATATCGGAGATGAATTTGAACTGCGCAAGGGGTTGATTGTTCGAACTTTTGCCACGCGGCATACCGTGCCATCGGCGGGCTTTTTACTGTTGGATCGGCGGGAAAAACTTAAACCGGAATTGGCCCAACAAAATTTACCCGGGCACATATTGCGCGACTTGAAAGCTCGCGGTGAAAAAATCACCTACACGCTGGACGTTCCCCTGATCGCCTATACCGGCGACACGAGCATGGGTGAAACCCTGCTGCAGGACGGCGTGCGCGACGCCAGGATTCTGATCACCGAGTGTACCTTTTTTGAACATGGCCACCGCAAGCGGGCGGCCGTGGGCCAGCACATGCATGTGAATGAATTTGTGGAAGTCCTGCCCAAGCTGGAAAATGAACTGGTGCTGATTTCCCACTTATCTCGTCGGACCTATTTACGCTGGGCGCAAAAACAACTTGAGAAGGCCATGGCAGGTTTAACCATCAAGCCAAAGGTTGAATTTTTCATGGATCACGCCCAGAAATTACAAGTCCGCCCAAGCAAAGCGGCCGCGTTTACCCCGGCCGAACCCATCGGCAAAGACGACACCGAAGACGCATAAGACATGTGTCAAATATTCTGGCCACTATTTGCGGGGCTGCCGCAGAATATTCTACGGCAGCGACGCACTGACAGAGGTGCTGCGGGACGGAGCGCAGCGTTTGCTGGCCGAGGCGGTGCGAATCGAAGCCGAAGCGTGGGTTGCAGCGCGTGCCGATCAGGTAGATGCCCAAGGCCATCGCCA
>DAHVEJ010000153.1 GCA_027313145.1 Phycisphaerales bacterium
AATTATTGGCGGCGCTGCCAAAGAATACGGGCGTGAGCTTGCCGGAATGCACCTCCGCCGCATTTAACTCTGCTCCAGCTCTCTCCAAGAGTGTCAACTCCTCATGGCACTGCGAATATAAGTTGTCTCCCAGAGTAGCCTGCACCGATGGATCATCAAATTGCGACACCGCCACCGGTGCCCGATATGCCCCACGCGGAGTGCGTTCAAATAAATGCACCGCTTTTCGCACGCGGTCAAATACGCCGCGGAATTCTTTGCCGTTACCCAGTGGCCAGTTCATGGCAAAAACCTGCAGGCCCAGCACGCGCTCCAGTTCATCCAGTAAATCCAGTGGCTCACGCGCGGGGCGATCCAGTTTGTTCATGAACGTAAAGATCGGCACGCCGCGGCGCCGGCAAATTTCAAAAAGTTTTCGAGTCTGCGGTTCAATACCTTTTCCCGCATCAATAATCATAATCACCGCATCAACGGCGGTCAGCACCCGGTACGTATCTTCGGAAAAGTCCTTGTGTCCCGGTGTATCGAGCAAATTGAGCCGATAGCCGTTGTAATCAAACTGTAAAACCGTGGAACTTACGGAAATACCGCGCTGCCGTTCCAGTTCCATCCAGTCGGAGGTGGTGGCACGTTGCGATTTGCGGGCGGTCACCGAACCTGCCAACTGCACCGCGCCGCCGTAAAGCAGAAGCTTTTCAGTCAACGTGGTTTTACCGGCATCCGGGTGGGAAATGATGGCAAAAGTGCGGCGGCGGGCGATTTCATCGGAAAACATAATGACTTTCAAAGCGAGAGATTTTAAAGTAACGAGGGATTATTCGTTTTATCGTGCTTGCCGCGTTATTTCGCGGCGGACGAGCATGCTCATGAGGCTCACTAGGGAGGCGTCAGATGCACCTGAAACTGGCTCGTGGAAAATGCGTTCATTCCATTATATTACCGTATTTACCAACAAATTCCCAGTACCCCGGCAACGTCAACGGTTGATGCGCAACTCCGGCTAACCTATACTCTTTATGTGAGTAGAATGATGGATATTAACCTTTCCCAGGTCCCGCAAACGCCACAGACCACGTTAATTCAACGTGTGCAGGTGGTGCTGGACAGCTTACGGCCCATGATTCAGTGGGACGGCGGCGATGTGGAATTGCTGGGCGTCAATGAAAATGGAGTAGTTTCCGTGCGTTTTCACGGTGCCTGTGTGGGATGCCCAAGCTCGCAAGCCACGCTGCGTCTGGGCTTGGAAAAAAATATACGCGAACGCATACCCGAGATAACCGCCGTTATATCCGCTGATGAATCCGGCGACTGATCCATTGCCGCTTCCCACCACTGAATTGGTGCCTCTGCCTTCCGCAGGCCAATTTGCCCTCACCCTCACCTGGCCTATAATCCACTGGGTTACGTGAACGTAACATTTGAGTCGTTAAATAAGGAGCACACCATGGCGGTAAAGGTCATCTATCACGGTCATTCCAATGTGGAACTTCATGCCGACGGACACCGAATTCAAATGGATCCCTTTTATGATTCCAACCCTCTTTCTGACGTAAAATCGGATCGACCTGATCCCCAATTTATCTTTTTAAGCCACGCCCATTTTGATCATGTCGATGATGCCGAACGCATCGCCAAGCGGAATGGCGCAATTATCGTAGCCAACTTTGAAATGGCGACCTATTACGAGAATCGCGGCATCAAAACCGTGGGTATGAATACCGGCGGCGGCAGCGCATTTGCTTTTGGCCGGGCGAATCTTGTCCAGGCTTTTCATACCAGCACGTTTCCTGATGGTACCGCGGGCGGTGCGCCGGGCGGCTGGATCCTGCACATCGGCGGCAAAACGATTTATTTCGCCGGGGATACGGCCCTTTTTGGCGATATGGCTTTGTTTGGAAAATTATGGCACATTGATTTAGCATTCCTCCCGATTGGTGATCAGTTTACCATGGGGCCGGATCACGCCCTGCTGGCCGCCGAGATGCTTAAAGCATCTCACGTCATGCCCATTCATTACAACACTTTCCCCCCGATCAAACAGGATGCCACCGCCTTCGGACAGCGTTTGCGGGAAAAGCAAATCAATCCGGTGGTTCTCGCCGCAGGTCAGGAATTCAACTTGGTATAAGTGCATAAATAGAGCCGCCTGCTGCAACGCACAGCAGGCGGCTCAGGTTATGGGAGGAAAACTACAACTGCGACCACCCTCCTCATCGGCAAGATTTGCCCAACACTTGAATATTTTTGACTTTTCCGCGCCAATACCGATTGCTGAGGCAATAATCCTCTTTGTTTTCGGATTTGGCCCGCTGGAGTAACGCATGGCAACGACCCCCTCTTTCAATCCAAAATATCCCCTCCCGATTGCCGTGCTGGTCGGTGCCGGTCCGGGTGATATAGGACTTTTCACCCTCGCCGGTGCCCGGACACTGGCCTTGGCCTCGGTGGTCATTTACGACGCCCTGGCCAATCCTGATTTGCTGGCGTTTTGTTCCCCGGAGGCAGAACTCATCTATGTTGGTAAGCGCGCCGGCCTCCACAGCTTTACACAACCGGAAATCAACGCCCTGCTGGTCAAAAAATGCCGGGAATATATGGCCCGGCCCGATTGTCCCGGCCGGTGTATTGTGCGGTTAAAGGGAGGCGATCCCTTTGTTTTCGGTCGCGGCGGCGAAGAAGCCCAGGCCTTGACGCAGGCGCAAATACCCTTTGCGGTTATTCCTGGTATCACCGCCGGTATTGCCGGGCCGGCGTATGCCGGCATCCCGGTCACGCACCGGGATTTCACCAGTACCGTAACATTTATCACCGGGCATCAACAGGAGGATTCGTCCGATAAATCTTCCGCAGTGCCGTCCGGGGATGAAAGTTCCAACGTGGACTACCCCGCTTTGGCCAAGCTCGGCGGCACGCTGGTTTTTTATATGGGCGTGAAAAATCTGCCTCATATTACCCAACGCCTCATGGATTGCGGCTTGAATGCCGACACCCCGGCCGCGGTGGTTCGTATGGCCACTCACCCCGAGCAACAAACCGTCGCAGGAACGGTGAAAACCATTGCTCAACTGGCGCAAAAAGCCGAAATCAAGGCCCCGGCCATAACCATCATCGGCAAGGTGGTATCCGTTCGCGAACAGATGAACTGGTTTGAGTCCCGCCCGCTGTTCGGCCAGACCATTCTGGTCACCCGCACGCGGCAGCAGGCCAGCACACTTAGTGATAAACTTCTTGAACTCGGTGCACGGGTTATCGAAGCCCCCACCATTGAAATAGCCAAGCCCACAGACCGCCAGGCGGCTTTAACCGCAATTCAAGACATGACCAATTATGACTGTGTGGTGTTTACCAGCGCCAATGGTGTGCAGTCCGCGCACCAGGCCATGATCGCGTTGGAATTGGATGCCCGTGATTTCGCGGCCACTGTCGCGGCCATCGGCCCGGCCACAGCGGATGCGTTAAACTCAATCGGTATTACTCCAGACATTGTTTCCACCGATGCCATCAGTGAAGAACTCGCGTTGGAATTGATCAATTATTTCAGTCGCATTGATCCTGCCAAAGAACCGGACGCCGCAAAGTTGGACTTAAGCGGGTACCGCTTCCTGCTTTTGCGAGCCGAGATCGCCCGTCCATCACTGGTAAAAATGTTGCGTAACGCCGGCGCTGCTGTGGATGACGTACCGATTTACCAGACGCGCATTCCCGAAAGCTTGCCGGAAAATGCGATTGAAGCCCTGCAAAATGGTGCCGTTGACTGGATAACCTTTACCAGCGCCTCCACCGCTAAAAATCTTTTCACCATGCTGCCCGAAAATTTGCGATCCGTCGTCGGCAAATGCCGACGTCTTTCCATCGGCCCCACGACATCCCGTGCCTTGGCCGAACTGGGCTGGCCCGCCACCCTCGAAGCCCAGCACCATGATATTCCCGGCATGGTGCACGCCATGGTGGAAGAGACTCTCCGCAGTGCTGGTGCGTCGTAAAGCGGTCACTAACGGTTCAAGCCGCGGAAGTGCTGCGGAGATTCCGCCATACCCGTGCGGTGCGAAACGATCATCGCCGTCATCATGGCGGCGGTTTCCGGCAGCAGGTGCGGCCAGCCGCGGTGGGAGGATGACGCGGTGGCAAACTGCCGACAGAAATTGTCGAGTTCCTTTAGCGCCTGTGCGGCGTGCGTGGTTGGTGCAGTGGAATCTTCTTCTATCAGTTCGTCCCGGCTCGATGTCCAGTGATAGCTGAATTCGGAAAGTTTCACGCGGCCCTCCCGAGTCGCAGCGCCGAGTTCCCGCTTCAAGGATGCTTCCTGATCGGAAATCCGCAGAACCGCCGTGGCTCCTTCCAGGGTTTTCATCACCACGCCGACATTGCCCGTGACATCCGTAAAGTTGTCCTGTTGTCCGCTGCTGCCGTCAATGGACGCATAAAGCGCTGCCGGCAGGCCGACAATTTCAATCGCCGTACGAAACGCATCCCACGCCAGTACCGATAACGACCGCACCGCGCCATGCTGGATGTTTCGCGCTCGCGCAATAGCGTGATTGGCGGCGGACCAATCACCGGATAGGAATTGCACGCCGCGAAAGAAATTTTCCGTTTGTTGCGCCTGGCTAAATCCCCATGATCCGGAAAACCGGGGGGCGGTATATAACAAATGCGTTTTGGGTTCCAGATGAATACTTAAGCGGTGCGCTTCTTCCAGCGTTTGCACGGGCGGCCCAACGCTCAATATGCCGATGTTCTGCTGTATGCAGGCTTCAACAAAATCCAGTGACATATCGGCGGGGCGATCCAAAAGCACCATTTGAGGAGTCGTTTCCAGCAGCATCCTTCGCAGATCGCCATAAAAAGGGACATCAAAAATTTGTCCCACTTCCCGCGCTAACGACAAATTGCGCTCACCCACGACCACAATTTTAAACCAGTCGGTTCCATGGGCCTGTTTTAATGCCTCAATCCAGTCTTTTTGCATCGGATCAAGTCCGACTATCGCGCATGCAACGGCCACAAGTACCCCGCCTGTTAAATAATCTCGCCCAAGTCCCCGCACGGCGCTTGGCCCGGACCGTCCGGGCCAAATCCGCCAATCCTCCGGCAGAGGATTATAGGGTCTCGTGCTCTGTCAAGCCTTTATTCAGGATTGACAAAGCTCTAGTCGGCAATCGGGACGAAATTGTTCAGAAATACGGAAGCTTTTAATGCACACGCTGTCCCGGCGTGGCCCGCTGATCTACCGATAATAAAAACACATCCTTGCCGCCCGGCCCGCTGGCCAGAATCATTCCTTCACTGGTGCCGAACTTCATTTTTCGCGGTGCCAGATTGGCGCAAAATATGACCAGCCGTCCGGTAAGCTCTTCCGGAGTGCAGGCCTTTTTAATCCCCGCTAGAACGGTGCGCTTGCCCAGCGGTCCGGCGTCAATTTCCACCTTCATAAGTTTATCGGTAGCCTCAATGGCTTCGGCATGGATCACCCGCCCCACACGCAAGTCCACCGCGGAAAATTGCTCTATGCTGCATTCCGGAGCCAGCGGTTCCTCGGTGGCGGTCGGCGTTGCGGGAACTCCCGGTGCGGCCGCAGCGGTTGTATCGGTTTTATTTTCCTCAAGCATGGCTTGGATTTTCCTTTCTTCAACACGTCCGGTTAAATGTTCAAAGGGGTTAATAACATGGGATTCCATGGAGTTTTGTATATCACGCCAGGTTTGTGGGCGGATATTGAGGCACTTTTCCACATGTGCCGCCATCTCCGGGACAATGGGCTTGAGATAAATCATCAAGATTCGCCCGCATTCCAGAGCCGCCGTTAAAACGCCCCGCGCCGCTTCTTCATCCGTTTTTACCAGCGACCAGGGGGCCTGCTCTTCCACAAATTTATTGGCCTTATCCGCCAGAGCGCAAATCCGGCGGGTTACCGCCGCAAAATTCCGCTGGTCATAATCCATTGCAATCTGCGACTCCGCGTTGCGGAATTCATTGAGTACCGGCAAGGCGTCTACCGTGACAATGCCGGTTCGGCCGTCCAGCAAGCGCGTTAAGATCGGGGCCGCCCGGCTGATGAGATTCGCCAGTTTCCCCACCAATTCACTGTTGACGCGGTTGCAGAAATCCTCAAAGCTCAAGTCGATATCCGCCGGCGACGCAGACAGCCGCGTGGCAAAATAATACCGCAGCCACTGCGTATCCAGATGTCGGGCATACTGCGCCGCGTTGATAAACGTGCCCCGGCTCTTGGACATTTTTTCGCCATTGATCGTCAAATGTCCATGCACGCATAATTTTGTCGGCGGCTTAAGGCCCGCGCCGATCAGCATGGCGGGCCAGAATAAGGCGTGGAAATAAATAATGTCCTTGCCAATGAAATGGTACACTTCCAGATCATCGAGTTTCCAGTATTCTTCGGCATCGGCGGCACCGCCACCGAGATTCTTCGCCAGCGCCGCCAGATAACCAATGGGGGCGTCAAGCCAGTTATAAAAATATTTGTTCGCTTCACCGGGAATGGGAAATCCGAAAAACGGCGCATCGCGGGAAATATCCCAGTCTTTTAATTCCTTGCCAAACCATTCTTCAAGCTTATTGGCCACCGCCGAATCCACCAATCCGCCGCGAATCAGCTCCAGAAGCTGGTCGCGAAAATCTTCCAGGTGCAAAAAGAAATGCCGGCTGGAACGGCGTTCCGGCACCGCGCCGCTGACGGCGCTTTTGGGGTTAATCAGATCCGTGGGGCTGTAATGTTTGCCGCAAACTTCGCAGGAATCACCATATTGATCCGGCGCTTTGCAATTCGGACATTGCCCGCGGATAAAGCGATCCGGCAGAAAAATATTTTCCACCGGATCAAAAAACTGCTCAATATCCCGATGCACAATATGCCCGCCGGCCTTCAGCCGTTCATAGAACAGATAACAGAGCGCTTCATTTTCCGGCGAATGGGTGGAGTAATAGCAATCAAATTTTACGCCAAATCGGGCAAAATCCTCCCGATGCTCCTGATTCATCCGCGCAATAAATTGTTCCGGTGCCACACCCTCACTGCGGGCACGCAACATAATGGGCGTGCCATGGGCATCGTCACCGCATAAATACAACACGCGATTCCCCATCAGCCGCTGAAAGCGTACCCAGATGTCCGTCTGAATATATTCCACCAGATGCCCGATATGAATGGCCCCATTGGCGTAGGGTAACGCCGAGGTAACCAGGATATTTCGTTTTGCCGCCGCCATTTAAATCTCCAACGCGGATATAAAGCTTCGTATTCTAGCGTCTTTTTATCATACCGTTGGGTTATCGGAAAGTTTATCCAGTCCGATAGCTGAAAAATCGCCGGATTTTTCTTGGAAATTGTTAAAGCCCCAGCTATAGTTCAATCAGTTCAGTTCAGCTTGTTTTAGACAGTTTTTGGAGAGAGTAAGATGGCAATCCTCAACACAGCAACGTTAATGGGTGCGGCAACCAAAGTGTGCTGCCAATGCGGTATCAACGTCGCCGGACGTTTACGGACCAAAGACTCCTTCGGCAACTACTATTGTGCCTCATGCTTCCTGGCGAAACATGATCAGGAACTCCGGGAGTTTCTGGCCGCCCAAATGCCCGAGCCGGAATTGTGGCGCAAAGTTCCCCTTGAAGCCTACGCCGTCTATACATAAGGCCGCGGGCCATCCAAGCTCCGCGCACTAATGCACTTGAAAGTAGTCAGTAGACCGCAGGAGAAGGCATTTCGTTTCGGCGACAGCCTCTCATCAGTTTTAGGAGCCTGTCCGAGTAATCGCAATCCCGGCCATTACTCGGACAGGCTCCTTTGGCCGAATTTGCTCTACTGCTCACCTGCTCAACTCTCTCTGCTCTAATCGGGCCGCAGCCCGATTCAGGGCCTGAGAGTAGAAAGTAGTCAGTAGACCGCAGGAGAAGGCATTTCGTTTCGGCGACAGCCTCTCATCAGTTTTAGCCGAATTTGCTCTACTGCTCACCTGCTCAACTCTCTCTGCTCTAATCGGGCCGCAGCCCGATTCGCTACTGGCTTCCCCCGATATGGCCCTGAATGGCCAGCGCGACCAGTGTCATGGATGTCACCACCAGATATAGCGCGCTGGCCGGGCGGGATTTGGCGTACAGCCGCCACCGCCAGATCGCCAAACTGATAATGACAACAGCCAGCGAATTCCCCAGCCAGAAATGAATGGCCATGGATTTGTCATCATCATTACTGCCCCAGTAAAGCCACCCGAAAAATACCACCAGCGGCACAAACAAGGCCGCCACCACCATATTCCACGCCCCAACCGCCCGGAACGCTTCTCGTTTAAATACGCGACTGCCGATATCAAACGCCAGCGACACCGGCACGCACGCCGCCACAAAATTCACCAGCACCGGATGCAGATACAGCACCCGGCAATCAATATTGGTCAGCCACGGAAAATAGTTCTGCAACCCTTCCGCCAGTCGCACCGCATACCCCACCGCAATCGGAAAAATAGATGTCATCGCCATCCTGCCGCTCCAAAGCAAACGCTCTATCAACTTCCACGATAAACATAATAGCGTGTTGCCTCAAGTTGCGGGCCTGAAACGCCCCCCATAGAATCCGGCCGTGACAGATGGAGTACCCTGCGTGAAATCCACGGTTGAAGAAATTCGTCGGCGGTTTGATAACGACGTTGAGCGCTTCAGTAATCTGGAAACGGGGCAATCCGCCACCATGGATGCCCCGCTTTGTCTGGAGTTGGTTACCAGTGCCGCCGCAGCCGTTACACCGCGGGCGAAAACTGTATTGGATATTGGCTGCGGTGCCGGCAATTACACGCTTAAATTGTTACAGAAAATCCCCGGTCTGAACTGCACGCTTATGGACCTAAGCCAACCCATGCTGGAGCGTGCCCGCCAGCGCGTCAGTGCGGCCACCACCGGCGTGGTGACAACCCTGCAACAGGATGTGCGCGAGGCGCGCTTTGCCCCGGAGAGTTTTGATGTTGTTCTGGCGGCGGCGGTGTTGCATCATTTACGAACCGATCAGCAATGGCACCAGGTATTTGCCTCCATTCTCCAGTGGCTGCGCCCCGGCGGATCATTCTGGATTTTTGATATGGTCGAGCATTCCTCGCCAAATGTGCAGCAAGCCATGTGGTTGCGCTATGGGGATTATCTGTCAGCACTTAAAAGCGGCGGCGCAGCCGGCGAAAAATATCGCGACTCGGTATTCGCCTATATAGAAGCGGAAGATACGCCCAAGCCCTTACTCTGGCAGATCAATCTTCTATCTGAAGTGGGTTTTGCAGCCCCCGAAATCCTGCATAAAAACGGCCCATTTGCCGCATTCGGTGCCCGTAAACCCTGACCCCGCAGCCTTAGCCGATAGGCGTGTGCGCATTGTAACGTGCGTGTTCCGACTCCCGCGGCCTCGCCAGGCCGCCGTTTTTGCCTTGGTTAAAAGCTGTTCATATGCGTGAATCCAACAATATAGACAATGACCATAACCCAGAATCGTATACTGGTAAATAGCTCCAGGCTAATTGGGCTTCCAGGGCCAATATATGTGCCACGATCTCCCGGAATGGTAAACGTTGTATTAGAAAATCCCAGATACGAACCGCTTTTTCCAAAATTATAAGACGTTCCCGTTATAGTCGTGCTGGCTGATCCACCTTCGTAACGGTCTTGCATAGAGAAGGCATTGAAGATCATTGCCACAATTGTTCCAAGGATATATCCCGCTACCGTAAGTTCTATAAATTTCCATACGAAAATAAAGAATAGTTCGTATACGGACAGCGTGTGAGCCTTCACCACAACGTGATGGATATGTTTAGATGTATGCATCGCAAGTTTTTTAACCACTGAAAAAGAGGGAACAGATGGAATAGCCGGAATAGAAATGAACTCCTTTACCTTAAACGCGATATCCACGAACAGTGAGCCGGTTGAAATGACCCCTACCAATAGGAACGTCTCTTCATCATTAAACCAGTCACAAAGAAAATATGGAATAGGAAAAGTCAAAAGGACAAGATCTGAAAAAATAAAGAACATGCCGCCGAATAATGGAGTTAGCAACCAGCTTATACAGAATAACGCGAAAATCACTGTGCCATAGGCAAGAAAAACACCTATTGAAGCGGGAAGGCGTAAATCAATCTCCAACCAACATAGAATAATGTATGTAATCAAGAATAACGATAAGTATAAGCAAATGGTTGCGGCCCAAAATTCCATGACAAACCCCTTTTAAAAAGCAACTTCCAATACGCACTGCAACCGCTGCAGCAAGAGTTAAAAGAGAGCAAAAATACTTTTCTAGATTTTTAACTAATTCGCTTTTACGAATGAAATGGGCACTAGAAGTACCAGAAATGGGGGTCAACGCCCTCTACGATCCACCGAACGCACGGATACGGTCCCATAACCGGACTGGCGCAAAGCTGCGGGAAACCCGAACAACAACGATAGCGGATTGCCTGATCAGGTGGACCATCCGAGGCAGATCGCGGCGGAAATAGATAATCCGCCGCTGCACCGTGATGCACCCCCCATCGCCCGCGCGCCACCCCCCATCCAAAATGCCCCACGGAGGTAACAAAGCGGGACCACGACGACCCGGCGGAAATTCACACTGGGGCGGGAAAGGTAAGGGAGGAAGCGATTTCAATGCGCAACGACCGAGGCTCAATGCAGAATCCGGAATCGCAAAGGCAGTAGATAAGGCTTTTCTTTGCGAATTTCAAG
>DAHVEJ010000154.1 GCA_027313145.1 Phycisphaerales bacterium
CCCCCCTTCACTCACCCCGCCACCTCGTGGTAATTATCGTCGCCGTGATCGTCGCCGTCCGTCCAACTTTGTGGCCCGGTAGCGCCCGGACAATAACTGTCCGCATGGGGTGGTAAACATATCCGTATCGAACGTTCGGGTTCTCGCGGTTGCCTATTGAGGATATGAAAGTTTTTTACGGAGATTTCGCTATGATCACCCCATCAATTTTACCCATATTGGAGGCTCCGGTGGCCCTTGGTGAGTCAACCGAGCCGCTGCTGGAGCCGACTGCGGAAAGCAGCCGCTTGTGCGACAATTCGTTCCTGTGTTTCCGGACACTTCAATTTGTGCTCAATTTTCTTCGGCGGGAAAAAAGCCAGATTAAAGATTGCAACTTTTTTAACTTTATCATCCAAGTTCTGGGCCGCCGCCAAACTATCGATCTGGCCCTTGGCTCCTGCCCGCGGGAGGCGTTACAGGAGCGCACCAGAACCCACCTCGACGCGGGCCACAGTGCACCAGAAAATCTTCTGATGGACTTTTGGAATGACTCGCTGGCCCAGGCGACACTGAAACCTCCGTTACTGGCCGCACTGGAGAAAAAGTTGCCCGGTTTGGCCCAGCGAGCGGCAGCGGATGCCACCAAAGATGTGCTGTACAAACGATTCCGGGAAATGGTTCAATTTTTTTGCCTCACGGAACATGAAGCCGGTCTCCTGCTGATTGCCTACGTTCGCCATGCGGATATCTGGAACTGGATGGACTTTAGCGGACCACAGGGCGGTGGAAGCCGTTTCGAGCGCGTGCGTCTGATGTGCATGGCGCTGGGAACGCCGCTGGCGGTGGGTGGAAAATTTCTGCTGAGGAACAGCCGCCTGCGCACCCTCGGCTGCCTGGATAGCGACATGGAATTCAATACTGAATTAGAACCATTCCTTACCGGCCTGTCGGAAGAACCGCTGGCCTCAAAATTCTTCGCCCGTCACGCCGGTCCGGCACTGCCCTGCGCAATGTACGGCAGACTCACGCAGGGGCACGGAGCCATGCTCAAGCAACTGATAAACCGCCGCGACCCCAGGCGAGGTTTGAACATATTGTTCTATGGCGTGCCCGGCGGTGGGAAAACGTCATTTGCCGCTTCGCTTGCGGCCGAGCTTGGCATGGACCTTTTCCGCATCCGTGTTCCGGAAGATTACGATGGCGAAATCAGCAGATCGCGTTTCACCGCATTGCAAGTTTGCGACCGGCAGGTGAATCGGGAACGCAGCATGATACTCATTGATGAAGCCGATGAAATGTTGGCCGGCTCAACAACCCACCGGGCGGACTTGCTGGGGGAGTATGCGGAAGATGGTGGTGGGAAAAAAGATACCCTTAACACCATTCTGGATCAGGTGAAAACCGCGTGCATCTGGATCACCAACAGTCTGCCGGAACGGCTCACGCCATCCTCCCGGCGGCGGTTTGATTATTCCATTGAGTTTAAGCCGCTCTCGCACCAGCAACGCTGCCAGGTGTGGAAGAATCTGCGAAGTCAGTATCACCTTGAAGAAATTATTGATGACGGCATGGTGGATCACTTAGCCCGGCAGTTTCCGGTCAGTGCCGGGGGCGTGGATTTGGCCCTGCGCAACTACGCCTGTCTGCGGGGCGACGGGTCCGCCCCAATGCCCGCCGCCATGGAAACCCTCCAGCGGCTGCTGACGCCACATTGCGAACTTCTCGGCGTCGGCTTGACCGGTGCCGGTTCAGAGGCCGCCGACCATTACACACTGGCCGGGCTGAATGTGCGCAGCCCAGTCTCACCGCAGAGCTTCCTGGGGGCCGTCCGGAAATTCCGTCGCAATCAGGAATTGGCCGGATTCAACGCCGACAAGACCGGGCGGGAACTGCCGCGACTGACAGCGTTGCTTTTTGGCCCGCCGGGCACCGGCAAAACGCAATTCGTGAAGTTCCTGGGACGCGAGGTGGATTGTCCGGTGCGAACCTGCATGGCCGGCGACCTGCTGAGCCGTTATGTCGGCGGCACGGAACAGAACATCCGCGAAGCCTTTCACAGTGCATCAGCGGACCGGGCGATTTTATTTATCGACGAAGCCGACGGCCTGTTTCGTTCCCGTGCCCTGGCCGACCGAAGCTGGGAAGTTACGCAAGTCAATGAGTTGCTGCATGCCATGGAAAATTTTCACGGCATTCTGGTTTGCGCCACGAATTCCGTGGAAACACTCGACCCGGCGACGATCCGGCGGTTCGCGTTCAAACTGGAATTCGATTATCTGGATGCGGCGGGGAAACTGACGTTTTATAATCGGATGCTGGCGGAACTGTGCCGGCCGCCGCTGGATGAAACCGCCCATCGCCGCCTGACCAACATTCCCGACCTAACCCCCGGCGATTTTCGCACCGTCCGCCAGGCGATGTACTACCTTGGTTCCGGCGCGGGAGATGGTGTAACGCATGGTGATTTGCTTGCCGCATTGGAGCAGGAAAGCCAGGCGAAGCGGCAAGGTCGGGGCGGCAATTTCGGTTTTACCGCACGCGACCGTGGTGTTTGTCACACGCAGGAAGTGATTCCCGGGAACCACCTTGAAAACGCGCGCGGGGCAGTTGATCCGGACCGCAGGCGTCCCGCCTGCCGGGTGCCAACAGGATTTTTGAAGTACCCGGCGAGTGGACAATAACTGTCCGCTTCAGCGGGTAATATGTAACCTGACCGGTGCGGTCTTGGCGGCGGCACCAAAGAAGATTGTGAGAAAGGACACAGTATGAAAATCCATGTTTTTGGCCGCGAAGCAATCGAATCCGGCATACGGATCAAGCCCGCGTATGTCGTCATTTCTATTCGTAATTCGGGCGAGTCGCGGGCCAAGGTCAAAAAGCAGCCCGGACTGCGGGACGTATTGTACCTTGCATTCAGTGGTAGAGAGCCAAGGGCCGGCATGCCAATGCCGCCGGAAATTAAGATTTTCACGCCCGCGCAGGCTAAAAAGATTTGCGCGTTTGTCCATCGGCACAAAGCCGATGTCGGTGCCATCGTGGTTCACTGCGAACAGGGGATGTCCCGTAGCCCGGCTGTGGCCGCCGCGATCAGCGATGCCCTGGGCCTGGACGCGAAGCGGTTTTGGCAACTCCACACGCCCAACGAATATGTTTACCATACGGTATCCGACGCCTTTGAGCGTTATGCCGCAGCGCAACAAAAAGATAACTGAATGGAGGTTGTATGAAAATTCTCGCCATTGATTTTGAGACCGCCAACACCAGTGAATTGAGCATTTGCTCGGTGGGCATTGCCGTGTTTGAAAACAACCAGCTTGCCGACACTTATTATTCCCTGATCCGTCCGCCGAAGGGATATGGTTGGTTTCGGCCCGACTGGATAACCGGTTGCCATGGAATCAGCCATACCGACGTACACAACGCCCCCGAATTCCCCGCCGTCGCGCCCGAAATATTTGCCCGGCTGTCCGCCGCGGATATTGTTGTCGCCCATAACGCCTCATTTGATATGCGTGTGCTACACAGCACCGCAGTTCATTTCAATCTACCATGCCCGGCATTTGAGTATTTATGCACCTGTCAACTTGCCAAGCGTGTATGGCCCCAATTGCCGGACAAGCAGCTTTCAACCGTCGCCGCCCATATCAGCCATAAGTTTGAACACCACCGCGCGTTGGCGGATGCCGAAGCCGCCGGACGGATTCTGCTGGCAATGATGGCCCACAAGGGTACTACCACACCGCGCGACTTTGCGGCGGCGGTGGGCGTGCCGCTGGGGCGGCTGGATATAGTCAGAGAGAAATTGGCATGAAATGGTGTTTGGTTGAACGCTTGGAACCGTTTTGTGTTTCATCTGCTCGCGACTCTCTATCCACTATTTTTTAATTCGCATGGCGAATTGTGCTGGCGGAAATGGTTGGCATTCGGCCGATGCCGCTGCCAGCCGGCATATTCCGAAGCGACGAATTCCGAAGCGACGAATAAGTTGTGAGTTTCGGATTGCGATATATAATGACACCACCATTCAGGAACAATCGTGGAGGCGCACGGTTTCCCCAACGTGCACCCGGCCACACCAATTTTATGGGGAATAGGAGAAAGTAATGAGCTTATGCAAGGCCTGCCAGGGACATGGATGGATTCGCTGCCCTGTATGCAACGGACAGGGAAAGGTAAACAACCAGACCTGCCACAGTTGCGGCGGTGACAAGAAGAAGGACTGCCCGAAGTGTGGCGGGACTGGAAAAGAATAGAACTCGCGCCCGTCGTTGGCAATCACGGCTTATATTAGGAGCTGCGCGATGGTATACGCAGCACGGGGTCTTGTTACATTCAGGTTTGTACTGCCGGTATGGCCATCCTGCTCGCACTGAGGAGCGGCAGGAAATTTGTCTTGAATTCAAGAATCGCTCATTGGTTCCAAACCTGACGCGAAAATCGTGGAAAAAACGGGATTGGAGCCGTAGCGCTTTTGTAGGTATGCGGTATTGCGCGCCACTGGTGTTGCCCTAAGTCCACCCCAAGGAATAAAAGAAAGCAACCATGGCAATAAATGATTCCAGCAAGCCTTTCAGTAATGGTCATATTGAGTCGCCAACAATTACCGATCTCGTTGATTGGCGACAGGCAGAGAAGGGCAGCAAGTTATTGCTGCCGCCGATCCAGCGCTCGCTCGTTTGGTCTAATGAACAGGTCGTTAATTACTGGGACAGCTTGCTGCGCGGCTATCCCGCAGGAATGATGATCGTTCATCGGGTGAAAATAGACGGGTGCGATGCAAGTATCCAAGGCCGTGATGCCGAAGGGAAGACGCAGAAGGCGAATGAAGAAGACTTTCAACTTTTTGACGGCCAGCAGCGCATGGCCGCCATCTTGCTGGGATTTGGCAAGGGGCAGTTAAAAGACAGCCGCAAAATATGGGTCGATTTCGGTCTGGAACCGAGTAAAAACTCTGGGTTAAAGTTTCAACTGCGCGTGTCCAGCACGGGGCAGCCCTTCGGATATAAGTCCGATGCACCAAATCAAAAAATTGAATTAGGGAAACGCCAGGGGAAATGGAAGGAATGGCGTGAAAAGCATGGGAACAAGAAAACGCCGAAACAGGCGTTTTCGGAAGCACCAGGCGGTGATCTCATAGACGCAATGTGTGCGATTCCCTTGGCCGAGGTTTGCGATCTACTTCAGCATAAGGGGCGTGAGGAAACGATCAAGGCGCTGAATCAAAAGCAATGTGCTAAAGAAGCGATTGTCACTGAGTTCATTAGCGCACTGAAAAAGGCATTGGCCGTCAATGTTGTTCTTCTGGAGGTGGGATCAGAAATTGCAGGTAACCAGGAGGAGTACATCCGCTTTTTCGGGAGGATTGGGCGGGGTGGCACAAGTCTTTCCGATGACGAGCTGACCTACTCGATCATAAAACACCACTATCCTAAGATCCATGACCGCATGCGGGCAATCATGGAGGGGGATCCCGGTCGCCTTGCAGGCGAGGTTGATTTAGTCCTGGCAGCACTACGTGTTGCAAAGGCAGTAGCGAAATGGAAAATCTCCAATGAATCCGAAAGAATTGGGCGTCCCAGCGCGGCCTTCGTTTCTAAATTAAAGGACAAGGAAAAGGAAGCTGTCCATGAGAAATTTTGTGAAATGATCGGGCAACAAAATCCGACATCTACTTTATTTATGGCACTATCCCGAATCCGTGAGGCACTGTCTTACAGTGACGCACGGCCAACAGGACTACCGGCCATTCTGCTAGCCTGCCTGCCAAGGGAACTCGTTGACGTGTTGCTTCTTTTCGCCCTTAAGTCTGATACCGGCCTGTCGGCTAGGGATGATGGCTACGCGAATTTGCCATCCTTCGTTTTGCATTGGTTGCTCTTCGTGGGCGACGATGGCAAGGCGGCGTTGAACGCTTTCCGGCTTGCTACGAAGGAGGATTGGTTATTTTCCAAAGAATTCCTCCGCAATCTGATCGGAAGGTTCGAGAACGAAGGAATTGCACGGTTAATACCGCAACGTGATGCCCTATTGAAAATAAAAGAAGAAGTAAACAACGGGAATCACCGAATTCGCCCCTGGGAGGAGCGCTTCATTGCATCCGACCACGACGGGGAAAGCAGGCCCAATGAGGCGTTACGTCTGCTTTCAACCAATATCACCTTAATTAAACGCGCATTAATGTGGCTGCAGCGCCAATATATTACAGAGGAATTCCCAGATTACGACCCGACTTCTGATCGCGATGAGGATCTACCAATTGATCTCGATCATATAATTCCACGTGCTATTTTCACTTTCGACTGGCGCCTTTGCAATCGCCTTCTTGATGAAGAGGCCATCAAGCATGTTAACGCAAGCCCCGATAACTTCCGTTGGCAGCGATCCCTTGTTGGAAACTCACTCGGAAATTATCGCTGGTTGGCTGCATCGAACAATAGAAGCCGGGGTAAAGGCGCATTTGAGCCGCTCGAAAATAATGCGGACGTTGTTTCAAATGCCGACGAATGGAACAATATCATTCCGCAAGAAGCTAACAAGTCCAGGCGTTGGTCTCTGGAGGATATTGCGTCGTTTCAGCGTCTAATTGACCTACGCACGCTTGAAGTGTACGAGAAAATACTAATGGAAAGCGGCATCGAACGCATTCTTCCGACAATATGTCCGACATAGCCAAAGTAACGGTCAGCAGATACTGGAGTCCGAAATGGGCCGACCGAATAAACGCACGCCGCCATATAGTCTTGGTAAAACGAATCAGAATTGATTAGCGCCTTGGATTACGTCCCGCGACCACCCCGCCGTCCGGTGCGATCTGATGCGCATCGTTCATCCGGACAATAACTGTCCACCCCGGCGGGTATAACCTCAGTGTCAAGGCCGCCCCTTGGCAGCAGTCGGGACCCGAAAGGGTGACATCCATCGTTTCGCTCACGATAGCCGGACGGAATGTTCCATTCAAAATGGCCAGACGGAGTTGCAATTCGCCACCCGGACAGTAACTGTTCACCAAGGTGGTTACAACCTAATCCTCGATGGTAATCCCGGCGGTGGCCGCACATTATTAAAGGAGTTGTTATGCCTGAATCAGCCTCGAACAGGACCCCATTTGGCGCCGCGCACGATGATCAGAAAAAGATCATGGATGACGGAAAAAATAACAAACAAAAATAATAAACTTGGACAAGTCCTGTCATCAACAGTATTCTCAGGAGCAGAAAGTTAAGGTTCTACGAGTGTTTCGCTTACATCTAAATTGGAGCGTCTGGTGCAGGCCAGGGTCGCAAGTGGCCGCTACAACTCGGCGAGCGAAGTTGTGCGCGAAGCGCTGCGTCTGTTAGAGGATCGTGACCAGGCCCGATCCGCCCAACTCCAGGAGTTCAATAACCAACTTCAGCGCTGTCTGACATCTCTTGACCGAGGCGAGCATGCCGACCCTGCGGTCGTGCGGCGGACTTTACAAAAAAAATCCGACCAGCATAGAAAGCGGCGGGCCTGAGCGGCTACATGAAGGACAGCGTGAGAAAGCAACACCTCCATTTTTCCATACGTTTTGCATATCCCGATAAAAACGGGCACACCTTGGTGGTATATGTGGTGTCATTGAGTTGAACGGGTCAAGCCCGCCGGATATGATCAAATCCATGGATTACAGGAATATCATTACGGTGGAACCCGACAAGCGCGGATGCAAGCCTTGCATCCGCTCCATGCGCATTACTGTTTATGATGTACTGGAATACCTGGCTGGTGGAATGAGCGAGCGCGATATAATAAGTGACTTCCCGGAGCTTACCACGGATGACATCCACGCGTGCCTGCAATTCGCGGCAGACCGCGAACGACGACTATTGAGTATTCCTGCGTGAAACTGCTGTTTGATCAAAGAGTTAATAGGGACAGCCGCCCATTAAATGCGGGGTTTGCGGCGGGCTGAAGCCCTTGCGGATTAGGTTGTTGTATCTTTTCGTGGCGTGCAAGGCGGCCGTTCCCGCAGGCGTCCCCCTTTTCCGGGTTACGACTGGCCGTCCACGATCATTTCGAGAGCCGCGATCAGGCGTGGCAAGTCTTCTTGAAGGACTGCCCACACCATATCGAGATTGATGACGTCGTATCCGTGAATTAACCGGTTGCGCAAGCCGATGGCCTACCGCCAAGGTACCTGCGCATAGTTGAGCCGATAGTCGTCCGGGATACGCGTCGCGGCCTCCCCCATGACCTCCAGGAGCCGCATCACGGACAGGTTTAGCATTCGATCACTGTCCAGATCGGCACGTACTCGGCCACGAACCATCGCCGTTGCTTCGCGAGCGTGGTCGAGCATTTGCCTGACACACACCAATGGATCATGCCGCGACATAGATCGGCTCCGCTTCGTCGAGCACGGTCTGGCGGAAATAGGGACTTAAGTCCGCAGCGGTATTCAGGTCCACCCGCCGCCCGATGATGGATGACAGTTGATCCTGCATGGCAAAGAAGGCCAGCCCCGGTTGATGGCCAGGCTCGAATTCCACCAGCACGTCCACATCGCTTGCACTGGTGAAGTCATGCCGCAGGACAGACCCGAAGAACGCAAGGCGGCGGATATGGCTCCGCCGGCAGAACGCCGCAATTTCACTTCTCGGTATGTCGAATCCAGCAACCATGCCACGCACCTGTTTCTACTGCGAACAAATATAACCGCGTACCACCCGTTGGCCAAGAGGGCCTTGGACTAACTACACCACACCGGTCATCACAGCATTTTTTCACGCCCACTATTTCCTGGATAAAGCCGCAATTAATAAGGACGGCCGCCCTATTAAATGCGGGGTATGCGGCGGGCTGCGGGCTTGCGGATCAGGTTGTTGTATCTTTTCGTGGCCTTCCGGGAGGTCGTGCCCGCAGGCGTCTCGCGGCCAACATGTGCCGCAACGTGCGCTGCGTGATGATCCGGTCAGCCGCCCACCCAAGGGTTCACGATCGCGTCGGCCATGATTGCAAAATGTCGCGTATTACGGGTCGCCAGCGTTAACTTATGAACCAATGCGGTGGCAGCCAGCAGGGCGTCCATCGGTTCCATGGCGCGCCCGCGGTTCTCACATTGCGCTACCACGATTCCCCAATGCTGAGCAACGCGGGCATCAATGGGCAATATTCTGCCTTCAAATCGATCGGGCAATGCTTCGGACAGCCAGATATGGAGGCGGGAGCGTTTAGCACCCGTCGGCAACTTTTCCACGCCGTGATGCAGTTCCGCAAGCGTGACCACACTGATATAAAGCGCATCTTCAGAAATTCGGTCCAGCCATGAAATTACCGCTCTGCTGGGATCGCGCCTCGCCAATTCCGAGATAACATTTGTGTCCAGCAGAAAGTTCATAAATCAGTTTTCCGCCATTTTCCTCTCAAACGTCGAGGTTTCAGCCCCGAAGCCCGAAGGGGCGAGTTCATTAGAAAGTCGGTCAGGCTCTCGGATCGCTTGGCCTTGGCCTCCCAATCCCGCACAGAGGCCACGACAACCGCGGGTCGGCCATGCCGTGTCACGGTCTGCGGCCCCTGCGAGTTGGCCTGTTCCAGTAGCGCGCTGAATTGTGACTTGGCGGTGGCCACGGGCCAGTAGTGCGTGTGTTTCATATTATTGTGCTCCATAGTTAAACCAATATGACTATAATAGTCATAAATAGAATGGCCGTCAATATCCAACGCTTCGTCAGTGTTGTTTCGGGCCTGTGGCAGTTTCTGCAAGTCCAAACCATTGGTAAATTTGCGGTCTGCCTGAAGGGGCCTCCGAAAATACACAAACCGCGGCCTGTCTTTCTGTCGTGGTAGCAAAACCCCATTTTACTCATGGTTCATTACTTCATGATGTATTATGGCAAACCTTTTCGTGGAAAGTAGATTCGCATTTCGTATCGGGGTGGGATATGATCTCTGCGTATGGTTAGTCACTTGTGTGGCAGACTGGTACGCCGTGAACGGTTGCCGAAAGGCCGCAGACCGTCGTGAGGAGATGAACGCCAGTGGCCCCGGCTATTCAGGCTGCTAATATTCTTTCCCCAATTCTGGATTTGGTGGTATGGCTTCTGATATGGTCGTCCATCTGCCGGCACCTGCAGCGGTGTTTCCAAGGCGTCCCGCGTGAGTACAGAAAGCTCCGCCCGGGGCTCGTCTGGTTGCTGCTGATTCCGGGGATAACCGTCGTCTGGACTTTCGTTGTTTTTCCAGCACTGTTCCGAAGTTACCAGCGCTGCCTTCGCGCTATGGGGCAACACTATACCGCGATATTCGACCAGACCATCGCGATCACTTTTGGAGTTGTGTCAGCGTATGTGACGGCGGCAGGTGTTTTGGAGCCTGGCCAGATTACACGCTGGGGATATTGGGTAATCTGCAGCCTGGTACTGCTTGGTTTCATTTTATTTCGCACCAGTCGCCTTCGAGAGCGAGCGCAGAAGGCGATTACGGCTCCAGGCCCAGCGCCCAAGGCTCAGGTGTCGGCGGAAGAATAACGGGGGCCGATTATTGTTCGGTTTCCGCCTAAACCCTACTTGGTAGAGTGGGTTTCCATCGGCGGTGGGTAAACGGGATTATCGTGACGCGGTGGGCAGGTTGCGCTTATTTAGGATTGACTTGGTCGTTTTTGAGACGGTGAATTCCACGAATGGCACTTCCTTAAGGCATAGACGCATTATTTGCGGCACATAGACAAATTATGTCGTCTTGTGAAAATA
>DAHVEJ010000155.1 GCA_027313145.1 Phycisphaerales bacterium
ACACCTTGAAGGGCCGCGCGGTGAAATCCACACGTGTCACAAAATTCTGCAAGACCCGTGTACCGAATCGCTCGGCCTGCTGTTGCAGCACGCCCATCATCTTCTGACCATCAATACCATGAACGAAACCGGGAAAATTTTCCACTTCCGTGGTGAACATCAACTGCCCGCCGGGCATACGTTCACGACTGGCTCCATCACCGGCAATGACCAGCGGCTTGAGATTAGCGCGGGCGGCATAAATTGCGGCGGTCCAACCCGCGGGACCGGAACCGATGATCACAACATGCTCAATATTCGCCATACTTCCAAGTTCCTTTTTTTCCAGTTCATCTCCAGAGCCTGTCCAGAGCACCGCGGGTAAAAAATATCGTGCGGTCAACTTACTGCCTCGCACCGGACACCGCAGGAGAATTATAGCGGGGGATGCAACCTCGGCCAGCCTTCACTGTGCGCAAACCGTCGGCCCTCACGTAATGTGACGCGAATCGGCCAGTCAAACGCCTGGCTTAGCAGTGAATCGGTAAGCGTTTGGCTGGGCGGACCGGCAGCAATAGCCTGCCCGCGACTATTTAATAAAAGGGTCTGCTCAATGCGCGGCAGTAATTCCTCCAGGTGATGGGTAATCATTAATAAGGCCGGCGGCAAAGGCAATTGAGCCAATTCCGAAAGAAATATCAGCACCGTTTCTCGTGACGGCAAATCCAATCCGGATGTACATTCATCCAGCATCAGCAGCGCCGGCTCATGGACCAGTGCGCGGGCAATCAGTACCCGCATACGCTCACCGGTGGAAAGGGTCCAGAATTTTCGCTTTGCAAACGACTCCATCCGCACATCAGCCAGAACATTGGCGCTACGTTTCCACTGTGCTTCATCCGGTTGATAATAACTTAGCGTTAGGGAACCAAAGAACCCACTGCAAACAACGTCTTCGGCCGTCATCTGTTCATCGAAGGGATATATGCTTAACGCCTCAACAACCGATATTTTCCGGCGCAATTCACTAACTGGATATTCCCCCAGCCGATGCCCCAGCACATCCACCGTTCCATGCGTGGGCCACAAATACCCCGCCGCCATGCGAACCAGCGAGGATTTTCCACTGCCGTTCGGCCCTACAATAGCCCCCCACCCACCTGCGGGAAGTTCCCAGTTTATACCCGCGAGAATCGCCCGATCCTCACGCATGAATCCAACATTGGTAAAGCGAATAGCGGGAGAACAATCACTCATGTATAAAAGCCCAAGTAACTACAGGCCGCGTCGGGCCGCCATTGCAAGACGGATTTTACCCGAAGCAAGCCCATGATGTAACCGGCAAAAACAACCTTAATAAGCGCATCGGAAGCATCGCCTGTTATTTTGCGGGCCAGAACGGCAAACCTGTAACGGTGATGCGAACTTCACCGCGTCCGGTATATACCGTTAGAACCCGCCCCGGTTCGGCGTAGGCTTTTTTGACATAGGCCATCGCAATGGCCTGGTTCCCCAGCATCGGAGACATGCAACTGCTGGTAACACAGCCGACAATCGTTTCACCATCGCGCAACGGTTCGCCGGCGACCGGTGGAACATCTCCCGGATTTTTTAATCCCACGAGCATCCGGGCTACCGCCTTATGCGCGTGCATGCGCGCTACAACTTCCTGACCCAGGTAGCACCCCTTGGATATGTGCACCGCGCGCGCATACCAGTGCGCCGTTTCCATGGGCAAGTTTTGGTCGGTCAAATCAATTCCCAATAGCGGCGTGCCGGCCTCAATGCGTGCGATATTATACGCCGACCAGCCAATGGGGCGTAATTTGACCATCCCCGGCTTAAAATCTCCATCAGTCGGTTCGCCGTTAGCCGCATGAAGTATTCCGGTCCAATGGGCGGCCATGGCATCGCGCGGAACAATCAATTCAAATTGCGGTTCACCGCACTGATCATTGCGAAACATGGTGCAGGAATGCCCCAAGATTTCGGCACGGCAACTTTGCAGCGGTTCCGTCAATCCTGCGGTGATGCTTGTACCGGCAAGGCGATCCAATATAGCGCTTCCTCCAGGGCCGATGATCGTCATGCGGCCAAAGTCAGCAGTGCCGTTGCGTATCTCCACCTGATCAGAAAATAGATAACTATCAAGCGTGCGGCAAAGCTCGTCGGCCAGTCGGGCGTCCACTTCCAGAAGCGTGGAGCCTTCCTGGTGTAGCACATTAACATCCAGAACAATGCGGCCCTTGAGATTCAACAGATACGCATAACACCCGCGACCGGCGACTAAAGATTTTGTGTCATTGGTCAGCAGATTATGCAGGAAAGTCAGGCGATCTTTACCCGTAAGCTCCACCACAGCACGATGAGGTGAATCCATAAGGGCCGCAGCCTTGCGAATGGCGGCATATTCCGCTTCCGGCTCGCCAAAGCTTTCAATAATTTGGATTTCCGGGCCATAGGGAAGATAGGCGGCGTTGGCCTGTTCATGTAAAGCAAACAGTGGATTTTCGCGCATGGTTCAAGAGACTCCATTTTAAGCACCTGCCGATGATTATATCGCCTGTTGCCCAACACTTCAGGAACGAGAAATAATCGAGGATGCAGCGCTTCCGCGTGAAGAGCCAATCGGCTAATGTAGTATGGATGAAAACAGCGGAAGAACACTGGAAAAAATGGTTTGAAGAAGTATGGAAACAGCGGGAGGAAACGGTATATCCCGAGTTGTTCGGGCCATTTGCGGACAATATTGAATCACTTTCAGCCCGGTGGTTTGAATCCATGGGGTTTAACGACATTGATCCGCGCTGGCTTACGCATGGCGTATTAACATCGCCTCCCAATGAGCACCACGACAACTGGGTCTATATTACGACCGGCTTATCCAACCCATGGGGAATAGATCCCGCCGACAAGCAGCCTGATCAATACAGCGGCTTGGGCTTTGAATTTTTTATGCAGACTGCGGAACCTGCGCCATGGGCCATGGAGGCGCTTGCTTCGCTGATGGCCATGCAGATTCTAGTGGCGCAGGGGCTTATCGCCGGGGGTCTGCTGGAACCCTTTGACCGCGTACCTCTGGGGCGCACAATAGATAAATCAGACCGTTCACTGATTCGCAACCTGCTAATTCTTCCGCCGGAACATATTCCAACGCAGGCCCGACTGGATTCGGGTGTATTTGATTTATTGCTGTGCGTAGGTATCACCGATGCCGAGTTGCAATTTGCCCGGGCGCAAGATGGCCCGGGATTGCAAAAAGTGCTGCTGCACCATGACTGTATTCCAGTTACCGACCCGCAGCGCCACAGCGTGGTGTAAGCAAGTCATTAATATTTCAACGGGATAACCAAGGATTTTCCGCATGTCACAAATCGCCGCTGATAAAAGTCAGGACGCGCTGGGCGTAAAATTAATTGCCCTGCTGTCACTGGCTCTGGCGCTGATTGTCTGCGTCACGGCCGTGCTGTTGATCACAGCCCCGCAGGCATGGATCGCCCGCATCAGCTTGTATTGGATGGATCGGTTGGGATTTATTCCGCATTCCGGGCCGCACGGGACCGGGCCGCTGCCGGCAACGTGGATCCTCTTTTCAGCGTTGATGCTGTATACGGTGATCTTCGTGCTGGAAGGCGGAGGAATGCTGCTGAAAAAAGCCTGGGCGGAGTACCTGGTTCTGGTAGAGTTGGGGCTGCTGTTACCCCCGGAGATCCTGGAAAATTTCCGCCAACCGGACTGGCTGCGGATGGCGACGCTAATATTTAATATTGTTATATTTATATATTTAGCATTTCGCCGCGCCCAGTCGCTTCTGGCTCATCGCCCGCAAAAGTCGGCAAGCGAAACAAATTAACATTTGCTCGAAAAATCACCCCATTGCCCGTGCGAAAAGTGCCGGGAATCGGCATCCTTCAGCCAGCCATGCCACCGGACGACTCTCATTGAGCCGCCCGGTAATTCAATATTCAGCGTTTTGGGAAGCTTGCTAATTAAGACCGCTCACGTTCCCGTGTTGCCGTGCGCTCTTTGGTTGGCGGCGGGGTGATGCCGTTGGCTTCCATGAGGGTTTTCATTTCGCGCTTTTGGGCTTTACGCAGTTGGCGGCGTCGCTTTTCGCTGGGTTTTTCAAAATAGGCAACGCGCTTCATATCTTTAATAAGCCCTTCTTTTTCACAGAGCTTCTTGAAGCGACGAAGCATTTGATCCACTGTTTCGTTACCGCGCGACTTTACCTTCAGCATAGCTACTCCGCCGAAATCGGCCATTTTCTGCATTAATCCGCCATCTTTAAGCATTACCAGCCCGGTTCGCCGGACAATAGAAGATACGCTTGCTGATGGTCCCCGCACTGCTAAGCAGGGGAATATTCAAGCCTTGGAGTATAATACCTGTCAGACTCGCTGGCAAGGCCGAGAAATAGCGTTAAAAAAGAATATAATAAAAGCAATAGGCGTTCCGGGGTGGCGTTTATTATAATGAGGCTGTTTAAGCTGGCCATCAAGCGAATGAGTTGAGGCTTAAATAGACTGTGAAGGATGGGTATGGACGCTCAAGCGGTGACCGTGTTACTGGCTCAATGCCAGGCGGGTGACAAAAGCGCCTGGGATGCGCTGGTGGATGCCTATTGGCAGCGATTGTATGGATTTGCATGGCGATCTACAAAAAATCGTGATTTGGCGCATGATCTCGTGCAGGAAACTTTTTTACGGGTCGTGCAGAAGCTGGAACGCTACGATCACCGGGATAAGTTTGATGCGTGGCTTTTTCGCATACTCGTAAATTTAATCCGCGACCAAAGCCGCTCGCGCGTTCGCCGCCCCGTGCGATCAACCGTTGTAGACTCCAACACCGGGGCGGAAATAACGGACGATATGGCGGGCCGGACGGGGCATCCATCCGATCCGGTGCATCTTCAGGAGGACGTGCAAAGGCTTTATGAAGCCCTGGAGCAACTTCCCGAAATAGATCGGCAGGTGCTGCTGCTGCGACATTACGGAGAAATGCCATTCAAAGACATTGCCAAAATGCTGCATTGCCCCTTAGGAACGGTTCTGGCAAGAGCCCATCGAGCCTTGGGGAAATTGCGCGTTACCATGGAGGTCAGTCATGAAGTCGAATAAATTTTCCCAAGCCTGCCTGCTGGATGTATCTGGTGAATTAGGTGCCGAGGCCCGCGGTATTTTGCGCGATCACGTTGAAACCTATCCGGCGGCAATGCTTGAGTATGATCAGATACTGGTGCAATTTAAACAGCTCAATGCCTTGCCGCCGTTGGAATCGCAAGTGGATCAAGTTTCCCTGGAACGCATGAAGCAACAGGTGAAAGACAGCCTTCATGAGGCGGTCCATCAGCAGCAAAAAGCCGCTCGTTGGCGCATGATGCGCCGCTGGTTTTATCGCTCCATGTCCATGGCCTCCGGCATTGCTGCCGCCGCGGTTGTCATGGCCGGGATTTACATTGTTCGCCAGCACATACAGGCGCATCAGGCCCGTGTGATGGATGCCGAGAATACCTTTCAGGAAATGGCCGAAAGTCATTTGCCTTATCAAGCCAATACGCCCATTCGGCTGATTCGCTCACGCATTGAGCATTTAGGTGGCGGCAACCTATTTGATGCGCAAAGTGGCGCGGGCAGCGCGGGGATTATGCAGCTATTTAACGCGTTGGACAAAATCCCGATTTCCGGCACCGAAGATGGCGAATCACCGCCCGACAACATTCAGTAATAACCAACAAGGATTTTTCGCATGGTGTTGCGCTCTACTATCGGCCGACAAATGTCGGTTGCAGCTTTATTGGCCCTTTGCGTACTGGCCATCCCTCATGCCGCGCTTTTCAGTGCAACAGCATCAAAAGCACAGATACCTCCGCGCACGCTACGAAGTCTGCCCAAACGCCAAATCGATCAGATTTTGGCCTTCCTAAAAAGCACTGAACCTGATGTTTTTCGTAAAGCGGAGATTCTCCGACAATCTGATCCGAAGCAATTTAACAAACTCATTGCCGAAGCGGCTCCTAACTTCGCCCGCTTGGAGCGGCTTCGACAGACAGATCCCACATTGCTCCACCTGACGCTGCTTGATCTGGCAGACACCCATGAATCCTTTAAACTCGCCGGCGAACTGCGCCAGCCCGGCCTGCCCCCATCAGCGGCGGAACTGCTGCGCGCGCGACTCAAACAGGTGGTGACCGCACAGTTTGATCTGCGGCAAAAAATCCGCCTCCACGAACTGAATCAACTGGTCAAAAAAATCAACGAGTTAAAGGCCCAACTCAAGCGCCGGAAAGCCCAGCAAGCCCAGATTATCAACCAACGCATCGCACAACTTATCGGCAAGCCACCCAGCGTGAGTTGGTAAACCATCCTGACAAAATAGAACCTTACCTTGACGCGCTTAACCAGTACTTGGATAATCCCAGCCTGTGAACATTCCGTCCGGCTCGTGGCTGCGGGAACTGAATCGGGACGCATTATCAGGCACCTCCATGGAGAGCATTACGCCATGGCAACCGTCACAAAAAAAGAAATCGTGGATCGCATTGCTGATGCCAATAAAGTCAATCGTGCTATCACCAAGCAAATTGTTCAGGCGTTCCTGGATGAGATCAGCGATTCTCTGATTCGGGGCAATCGCCTGGAGTTTCGCGACTTCGGCGTTTTTGAGGTGCGACAACGCGCCGAACACAAAGCCCAGAACCCCAAAACACTGCAGTCCATCACGGTGCCCAGGCGATTGCGGCTTCGCTTCAAAGCCAGCAGCACGCTGAAAAAGCGACTGGAAAGTCGCACAGCTTCCAGCGGCAGTAAACCGTCGGTGGCCGGCCGCGTAGTATCGTAACGCATCACGCCCCGGCAAACCCGCCTGGATGTAAATTTTTTACCCGATCGCCGGCAGGGCCAAGTTGCATACCGCCCGCGAATCATGCGATATACCTTACATGCAAAGCGGATGATTAAATCGGATCAGCATTTTCATGGATCACAAAGCCTCACCAACCACGCCGGCAATCCAACGATG
This sequence comes from Phycisphaerales bacterium, assembly GCA_027313145.1. GTDB lineage: Bacteria > Planctomycetota > Phycisphaerae > WQYP01 > WQYP01 > JAMDCX01. Next base: position 7,000 of record DAHVEJ010000155.1, read on the forward strand.
GCTCAACTCACTGACGGACGACCTCGATAAACGAAAACGCGATCATTTGTTTCGTGGATTGTCTGAAGTCAGCGGTGCCCAAGGCGCGGAACTGGTCATTGGGTCCAGACGGTATCTGCAATTCTGCACCAATAATTACCTGGGCCTGGCAGCCGATCCGGAGGTGCTTGATGCCGGCCGGGACGCGATGACCCGATGGGGCTTTGGCTCCGGAGCGTCGCGGCTGGTCGCTGGTTCCATGCAATCACACCATGAACTGGAAGCGGACCTGGCGGAATTTAAACAGGCCGAGGCAGCATTGGTTTTTTCATCCGGCTATGCGGCCAATATGGCGGTGCTGACCTGTTTTACCACCCCGCATGATCTGATTTTCTCCGATAAACTTAATCATGCCAGTTTGCTGGATGCCGCCGATGCCTCCGGCTGCAAGCACCGAACCTATCACCACAAGAATTACTCCCGCCTGGCCGAACTGCTCAAGCGCCTCCCACGCGCGGAAAGCCAAGCAGCCCTGCAGTCAACCGATGCGGCCACGGCAGGTTCCCAAATCAATCCGAATGAAACAACCTCCAACGAAATAAGCCGACCATGGATTGTAACCGATACCGTTTTCTCCATGGATGGAGACTTGGCGGATTTGCGACAGCTAGGCCGCCTTGCCCAGGCACATGGCGCATTGCTGGTTACCGATGAGGCTCACGCCACGGGAGTTCTTGGGCCGGACGGACGCGGACTGGCGGCCCTGCAAAATGTAGAATCGGCGGTGGCGGTAAGCGTGGGTACACTGTCCAAGGCACTGGGGTCGGTGGGTGGTTTTGTCACCGGACCGCGGCCGGTCATTGAGGCGTTGATTAACCGGTCCCGGCAATTCATTTACACCACCGCGTTGCCGGCGGTGTGTACGGCGGCGGCCCGTTGCGCATTAAATATTAGTCGCCGCGAGCCTCACCGGCGGCAGCGTGTGCTTTTCCTGGCACAGCATGTGCGAACCGAATTAATGGCCATGGGGTATCAAACGGGACCTTCGGAATCCCCGATTATTCCGGTGATGCTGGGATCAGCGCAGCACGCGCTTGCGGCGGCAGCGGCCTTGCGTGAGAAAGGCATTTATATTCCCGCGATCCGCCCGCCCACCGTGGCTCCCAATACGGCCCGCCTGCGAATCAGCTTAATGGCGACACATTCTGATGCGCAAATTGAAGTTCTGCTTAGAGCCATGAAAACATTGCGCGATACCAATCTGGGTCCGATTTCATCATAATTATTTAATCTTAGCTGCCGAGTTGTCCGATAAATTATTTCTGAGGGGCCAGGACGGCAAAAACGCAAATACCCTGCGGTTAATACCGGACCATGTGCGTTCGGCCGGGTGGATATTGCGCGCGTAACGGAGTCATAATGATGATGACATTATTGTGGATTCTCTCGGCTCAGCCGCTGTTGTTCGCCCTTATTTTGGCATTTCGTACCTGGCGGTCTACCAAGCGTATGAAAGCGAAACGCCGAATGAGCTGCCGCCCTTCCCTGCCCATCAGCCGTGAGAATTATAGCACCCCATTGGCGGCCGAATAAAGCAATGAAATTGCCAACCTGGGACACGCTCAAAGTCGTGTTACGGCCACCGCCGGCGAAGAATGGTGCATTTCCTTACCAAGTCGTGATCCTCCAGATGACCGGGTAAACCAGACAACCTGTTAAGATCGGGACATTCGGGGTAGAGTCGAGAAGTGGCGCGCTGGTTTAGGTTGGGCATAGCGGTTTGCCGACCCTTTCGGTTGCCGGTGCCTCAGTGTCCCAGCCATGCTGCGTTTCCACTTCCCGCTCATCGAACCGGACGGGCGAATTTCTCGCATCCGGCTCTCGGAGTAAGGTGGTATTCCTTCTGCTTTCGCACACGGATCACTGCGGGCATACACGTCATGTTCAACAGTCCCAGTGTCGTATGCAGGTACGCATCCGAATGCGACTTGTAACTGATCTGTCTTTGCTTGTATTTCGACCGCAACCACTGACGCATCCGGTGGCAGGTATGGGCTTCTATGGCACGATACGCCTTGCTGACCGCACCGAGTTGAAAGTAGCCCGCCCAGCCACGCAATACGCGGTTGAGTTCGGCTGCCTTTTCCTCCGGTTCCTGCTGTACCTTCCGCCGGTCGGTCATCGCACTAATGGCCTCCCGGATTCGCGCTACACGCTTCAAAGATGGTTGTTTGCCTATATAAGGCCGACCATTCTTCTTCCAGTACATTTGTCCGAATGTATAACCCAGAAAATCAAACGATTCCCGCGGCACACGCCGCTGGTGCGTTTTGGTCTCATTGACCGTCAATTTCAGCTTCTCCATCATGGCCCGCATCGCTTGCATTGCCGCTTCGGCATTCCCGCGACAGCAGATCACAAAGTCATCGGCGTAATTGACGATATGAGCCTCCAGACGTGCCTGATGGCCCAGCTTCCGCCAGCCCACCACAAACCGCCGCATGTAGAGGTTCGACAGTAACGGGCTGATCGGGGAGCCTTGCGGCGTGCCTCGACCTTCATCCCGGTTACGGGTGCTGCGGTGTTTCTTGCCTGCGTCATCGGTTTCTTCAACCGGGGCTTGCAGCCACATCTTGATTAAATGCAGCATCGCCCCGTCCACCACACGACGGGCCACCGATTTCATCAGTTCCGCATGTGGAACTGAATCAAAGTACCCGCTCAAATCCGCATCCACCACCTCGCGATACCCTTGGATAAGCAGCTTATGAACCGCTTCTACCGCGTCCAACGCACTGCGATTTTCCCGATAGGCGTATTGTTCCGGTGGTAAGTCCGCTTCAAAGATGGGGCCCAGCACCAGTACCGCCGCCATCTGCACCACCCGGTCCCGTATCGTCGGGATACCCAGGGGACGCTGCTTGCCGTCCGGTTTGGGTATATAGACCCGCCGGACCGCCTGTGGCTTGTACGTCTGGTTCTTGAGTTCTTGCGTCAGTTCTTCCAGCCACTGCTCCAGCCCATATTCCTCAATGTCCTCGAACGTCTGGTTGTCCACACCCGCTGCGCCCTTATTGGCTCGGCATCGGGCATAGGCATGGGCCAGTACGTCTTTCCGGTACACCTTGTCATACAACGCATGGAACCGCTGCGTGGGAGAATCCTTCGCTTTGGCATGCAACGTCGCCTGCAGCTTCTGAACACTGGGTGGAGTTGTTAGACTCATTTCTGGCCAATCTCCTTTGCGCCCCGCGCTGCTTCCTACGCTGCCCTTACAACTAAGGCCCCTTCCCTCCATCCCGACTTGATCGGAACTTCAGCGGTACTACGAGCCTTTCCGCCACCCCAGTGCGGCCCGAAAACCATCCTTGCGGATGCTCCGGTTGAGAGTCACACGCTCCCACCGCTGGGGCTTCCCGTGTTGCGTCCAGTTTCCTGTGCTGACATGCTGCCACCAATACCCCGGCAGGTTCATCCGAGCGGGATCGTTCTGGCTGCCTGGCAGCTTGCCCGGATGACGGCGGCCTTCCCCGAACAACGAGCGGGTCGGCTCCTGCATTATCACTTTCGAGGCTTGCTCGGTGTTCACATTATATTGCGGCCTGTCAGCTCGCCGATCACCTTGCGCGACCTTTCCATCGAGAGCTTCAGTAGCTTCGTTACCTCCGCTACCGTCCCAATTGCTACCGGCTGGAA
>DAHVEJ010000156.1 GCA_027313145.1 Phycisphaerales bacterium
TGTTGGCGCAGCTGCAAAACCGGTCCAAATTCTGGGGGCGTTACATAGTCCCGACCATTGTCCGAGGCGATCCCGCTTTCCCCCAGCAAAGTTATTGGCGCGGATCGATATGGGCGGCCACCAATTATCTCATGTTTCAAGGATTGCTGCGCTACGCTTCACCGAAACTCTTGAATCATTTTTCGCAAAAAAGCTTAAGCCTTTTCATGCGTAACTGGCGATCTCACGGCACCAGTAATGAATATTATCTCGCCAATGGCAGTGGCTCGGGCGATCCGCACTACACCTGGGGGACGCTATTATGTCGGATAGCGCTGGAAAACATTTGTGCCATCCTGCCGGACGGGGAAATTCGTCTGAACGGAACCCTGCGCGCCACCGCGTGGCTTAATAATATTCCTCTCGCTGGTCACTTATACAATGTCCGAGTGACGCCGGGGAACACGTTGCTCCTGCGCCGTGGAAAAATAATTCTCCACGCCAGGGGCACGGTGCTGGTGAAGCCTTTATTCGCCGGCCAGGCAAATAACCACAAATCCTCCGCGCTTTCGGATTAGAGCGGCCTGATCAATATCATCCCGCGTGACTCTCCGCGTCCCATGCCCGGTTGGCCTGTACGTAAGACCTGTGACAGTACCGTTGCCCTTTGTCCCAACGGTGTCGCCGCGAAAACTGTGACGCAAATTGGCACTGATATTGATGAAAAATAGTACTTCCTTTTGTACCGTACAATTGTCATGATGCAAATGGTTGATAACCGTTGCTTTTCCGCCTTAGCTGAATGGTTCAGTCTGGTGTGGAGAAGAAAGCGGAAAGTGGCATCTTTTTTGAGGAGTAGTTTACGCCTACGAACGTACCAACTATCAAGGCCCACTCAATTATAATGCTCTTGGGCCTAGCGGCGTCTTGGGTCGGGGTCGCGTCCGTGGCGCATGCGGCATCAACCGACTATTGGGTTCCGGGCGGTAATGGCAACTGGTCAAGCAGTACAAATTGGGCCGGCAGTAGCGGCGGTGGCAGTGGCAGGACGGTCAGCAGTGGCGATAAACCCACATTTGATTTTAATAGCGGTGTCGGCACCGTAAATACCACCTATGACTTTTCCACTGCAGGTTTTGATCTGCTTGGATTGCAGGAATACGCTGGCGTGTCTACGGTAGAAACCTTCCCAAATGTGGTAGTTAACGCGGATAGTAACAATGACGCGATGACGTTTACGGGTAACCCTCCACTTCAGAATGAAAGCAACGCGATGCTGACAATCAACACCCCCGTCAATTTTACCGGCTCTGTGGGCGTCCGTGTGGGCGCACAAACCAGCGGTAGTACGCTGGTAGGTGCAACCCCCGGGGTGATTGTTCTCAATGGCCCCCGGAGTTTGGGCGGCAACATGTCGGTACTCGGTGATGCGGCCCCCGGATCTAACACAAATCCTTACGGCAACTTAGTGATTAATGGGAATATTTCCGGATCAGGGGATAGCGTATCGGTGGAAAATGGATATAGCGCAAGTAATTACGGCTACGTTGAATTGGGCGGGGCCAATACATTCACCGGTGGTGTTACCATTGATCACGCCATGCTCGTGGTGGACAACGGCACCAATGGTTCCGCCACTGGTAGCGGCACCGTCACCATGGCAGCCAACGACAGCGCCATCGGCGGAACGGGAACTATCAGCGGGCCAATCACGCCGAAGGGTGGAATATCCATCACGGCGGGCGGATTTTTGGATCCAATAGCCAATCCGGCGGGCGGATATAGGAATTTTGTCAACAGCACCGGCTTATTAACCCTGCAGAGCGGGTTGCAGCTCGCCGTCGGCTCGGCCAACTACGTGGTCACCATGAACTTTGATGTCAATGGATCCGCCGCCAGCCAACTGGCGATTACGGGCGGCACGTTCGCCCCGAGTTACGGCGATACGATTAACATCTCCGCCGGCAGCAAGTTCACGAAAAGCTCTTATGATCTGATCGACTATGCGGGGAGTACGGTGAACTTCGGTAACTATGCAAGCTTAGGGGCGCTGGTGAACACGTGGACGCTTAACGGTGCCCCGACGGGATGGCATTTGTACAATGATGCCGCTAACAATTCCATTGGCATTGAGGCTGTTCCCGAGCCGACCACGCTGGGCTTGTTTGCCGGCGGGGTCGCACGCTGCTGCTGGCAAGCCGAAAACGTAAGGTGTGGATTTAACTCTAGCGTGATGCTAACACATTGCCATGGCGAATCATGCCATGACATTGTGTTGGCAACTGTGTGGGCGGGAGCCAGCGGCTTTGGGATGTGAACTGAAATGGAATTGTGTGTTGGGGCTTTTGCAATCTCGTGTTAAATAAGGAATATATATGATGCCTCTGAAATTCAGTTCATTCCATCGTGGCGGAAGACGCGGGAATACACCACACGGTTTTACGCTCATCGAGCTACTGGTGGTTATCTCCATCATAGCCTTACTTATCTCCCTGTTGCTACCAGCTTTGGCGAAAGCCAAAAATTTAGCCGAGCAGGTCGTGTGTGCGTCGAATCTGCAGCAGATTGGTTTTGCCATTCAGGAATACGCCAATGAATATAATGGTCAATATCCATTGAATTCCGGCAACAAGCTGCCCTTTGGTGGCTTTAACTCTCCTGCTGGCGGGTCCGCCCCGGCTTGGGGTTTTGGCCTGCTTTATTACTCGTCTTTCGGTGTGTCTTCCACGACCGCTGGCGTGCCCAGCGGCAACATGATCAATCCGCAGCCGGGAATCCTTAAGCCCACGAAGCAGGGAGTGTCGCTGCTGTTTTCAACGCAACCGGGTTTTATGGCCAACGAACAGACGCAGTTGGCAGCGCCCGGCAATTGGACCAACGGTATTCTGACACACTGGGCTTTCTACGCCGGCTACTGTTACTGGGTGGATCGAGGAACATCTATTGCTCCGGGAGCTACGGTTCCCGAAAGTTACAGCCCCAACGGAGATCTTTATGAAATTTACCTCAACCATATCGGCAGCAAAGTGAACTGGAGTTCGTATTGGCACTATTACAACTACACCAGGACATCCGCCATGCCCGCTCAGAGCAATATATCCGCACCGGGCACGGTATTGGCGACCGATCTTTGCGTGGTTGACCCGACTTCGTTTCTCCTTACCAGTTCCACCGCCAGTACCACCACCGCGCCAACCGCCGGTCTACTATACTATGGCAACCTGAATCACACCGGCCCGGCTAATATGCCGATGTCTAATCATGTGACAACATCCGCTAATGCGTTGGCCGATGGTGTACATGTGTTGCACAATGATGCCTCAGTTAATTGGGACGCCATGGGGCATTACCAGGTGCATTATTCAGACGGCGGTTTCGACTTTGCCTGGTAACGTTGGGCCGCAGCGAAGGGATCACATGAATAGCGAGATACACCTGTTGTGGGATGGCGATAGGCAGGCCGGCAGATTACACATTCGGCAAAACCCCAGCGTTCATCAATTCTTTTACAAACGCGGCGGTCATGGAAAAATGGCAAACAGCCGTCAGACTTTCGGATTATTCGGGTGGTGCCTCCTAATATACGCCGTCCTGTTTCAGACCGGTACCATACAGGCCATGGTCCGCGGTACGCCACGGATCAGTAATCGCGATTCGACGGTCGCGGTGGTAGCCTTACACGCGCGACAAATTAAGCAAATTGACAATCGGTGGACGATCGACCTGCTCCCCGATTTTCATGCTTGGAAGCCCATTCCCAAAATCACCGGCGCTATGATTTCTCGCTTACATTGCCCTTGGCCCGCCGGACTTTGGAAATCGGTGCAATTGCCCAATGATTATATCGTGGCGGGCAAAGTGGTAAAAAGTGGCCGGCTGATGGCCTCGCACGGATTTCTACCCTTGTACCCGGCATGGTATCGGCGGACTTTTTCCATCCCGGCGTCCGCGAAGGGTAAAACAATTTGGCTGAACTTCGGCGGCGTCTACCGTGATGCCGTGGTATTTATCAACGGTGAATTGGTCGGCCAGCATCCCGGCGGTTATACGGCTTTTCGGTATAACATTAGCCGGTTTGTCCGCTATGGCGAGTCCAATACGCTGGCGGTATTTGTAGACCCTCGCTTTTTTGAGGGCTGGTGGTATGAAGGTGGCGGCATTTACCGCCATGTCCGATTGATCATCACCGATAAACTCCATGTCGCTCCTTGGGGCACATTCGTCATCAGCAAAGTTCCGGGAGAGATTCATTATGGTTCCCCGCAGGGGGATTATGCGTCCGCCGAGCTGACGATCCGGACCACGGTGGACAATGCCCATAAGGCAGGAAGACGGTTCACCCTGGTTTCCCGAATCATCGGCCCGGATGGAAAGGTGCTGCAATCCATTGCCAATTCGGAAACTCTGGCCGCCGGAGCGCACAAAACCTTTATCCAGCATGCGGGTTTGCGTCATGCGGCCTTATGGTCGTTAAGCCATTGCCATTTATACCATCTGGAAACCGACCTGGAGGCCCGGGGAAGGGTGGTGGATGACAAACGCACGACCTTTGGGATCAGGACACTGCGGTTTGATCCCAATCGCGGCTTTTTTCTGGACGGCAAACATGTGGAAATCAAGGGGACGGCCAATCATCAGGATTTTCCGGCCGTGGGCATCGGTGCCCCCAATGATCTCTGGTATTGGAGGGTCGACAAACTCAAGGCGATGGGATCGAATGCGTATCGGACCGCACATAATCCGCTGGCCTCCGCATTTTACCGGGCGTGCGACCATCTGGGCATGTTGGTCATGGATGAAAATCGGCATCTCGGTGATGTCTACACGTCCAAAACCGCCCCGGGTTCGCCCTACCATAAGCTCACCGATCTCAAGGCCATGATTCTCCAGGATCGTAATTATCCGTGCGTTATCATGTGGTCCCTGTGCAACGAGGAACTGTATACGGAGGCCACCGCCTATGGCGTAAGGGTGTTTAGGGCCATGATGCGGGCGGTGCATCAGATTGATCCCACTCGCCCCTGTACGTGCGCCTACTGTGTTTATAAGCCCACACACGCCTATTTTGGCGGCGGTTTTATGAAGGTCGAAAACATCCTCGGCTGCAATTACAGCACCAGCCTCTTTGCGCAACTGCACAAAGAAATTCCGGATAAAATGATTTTCGGCAGTGAAGACATTAACATGTTCAGCGATCGTGGGGTGGTGCGGACCAATATCCGGGCCGGGCATATCAATGAATATGGTACCGCCGCCCACATGTGGGTAAAAAGCGGCGGTCCGGGTCTAGTGGGGGATCGCGCCCCTTGGCTGACGCTAATCCCTGTCATGCAACATCCTTTTGTGGCGGGGGCCTTTGTCTGGACTGGATTTGATTATCTGGGCGAGCCGAACCCCATCGGTTGGCCCGATGTCAGCAGTCAGGTCGGCTCCATGGACCGTTGCGGCTTTCCCAAGCCCTGCTACTACTACTGGCGCGCTTGGTGGAATCGGAAAAGACCCTCGGTATATGTCTTCCCGGCTTGGACATTTCCCAAGTCCATGATCGGCAGGCCGGTTCTAGTCCGCTGTTATTCCAATTGCCGCCGGGTAGCCCTGTTCCTCAACGGTAAAAATCTGGGTGTTAAACGCATGAGTAAGTATAAATATCTCGATTGGAATGTAACTTATGCGCCTGGTCTGCTGACGGCGCTCGGCTATGACGGCCCGCGGGTCACGGCGCGATGGTCGTGTCGCACCGCCGGCCGCGCTGCGGCATTGCGCTTACGTGATGAAGTGCCAACGCTTGCCGCCAATGGTGAAAATATTGTGCCCGTTGCGGTAAAAGTAGTTGATCGGCTGGGCCACATGGCTCCCTATGCGGACAATGTCGTGCAATTCTCCGTTGCCGGGGCCGGAAGTATCGCCGGGGTATGCAACGGTGACCCGGCGTGCCATGACTCCAATGTCGGCCATACGATCCCCGCCTTCAACGGTTTGTGCATGGTGCTGGTGCGAGTGGCCGATCATCCCGGCAAGATTATCGTTACCGCTCGAGCCAGGGGGCTATCCGCCGCTACGCTTACCATTCGCACGCTGGCCACCCGTGCAGCAAAAAATAACAGGTGGCCCCGGCTTTTCCGGGGTCCTTTGTTGCCTCGCGCTGCTTCAATAGCGAAATAAAATATTTTGACCATATCGCCCTATTATGGTTTGGCATAGCCGAGGGGAGTCGTAGGACGGGCAGGGCGTGCTACCGCAGCTGTTTGCCGGAGAGCTTCTGGACCACCCGCCGCGGGCTTTTGGATGACCGCAGCCGCCAGGTTGATCCACAGCATGCGAATGCCCGGTTGGCCTGTGCTTAAGACCTGTGGCAGTACCGTTGCCCTTTGTCCCAACGGTGTCGCCGCGAAAACTGTGACGCAAATTGGCACTGATATTGATGAAAAATGGGACTTCCTTTTCAACGGCATGGATGTCATACTTTAACTGGTTGGTAATACTTGTTCTACGGCCTTATTGGCCGCGAGCAGAGAGGTCATACAAAAAATCGAGCTGAAGGAGGATATGGCGATCGGTTCAGGTGTGTTAAAGTTTCTGTTTTTATTTTAGTTTTCCATAATTTGAGGAGAAAAGAATATGTTTTCATTCACATCACAATCACGTAAAAGTGGCGCAATTTTGGCAGCGGGAGCGGCGGCGCTGCTCTTAACGGGCCTTGGCACTTCAAACGCTGTAGCAACCCAACTCAATTGGGACCCGGGCTTGACGCACGGGACAAATGGCAGCAATGGCGCGGGTACATGGAACACCACAAACGCGAATTGGTCCAATGGCACGGCCGATGTTGTCTGGAATAGCGCCGATCTGGCCGGGTTCATCGCCCCCGGAAGCGGCAGCTATACTGTTTCAGTGGCAAACGGTATTACTGCCAATGGCCTGGTCGTCGGCAGCGGCACGGCACTGAATAACTATACATTCCAAAGTGCTGGTACCGGATCCTACACGCTCACCGAGTCCGGACGTTTGTCGGTTAACGGCGGGTCGCTTACGCTCCAGAATATAACGATCGACAACAGCGCCTACAGTGGCAGCATATCCACCGCCATTTCGGATGTCTACGACAACGGAGTTCTTAACATCGGCACAGGCGGTTACGTCAAGGGAGGATATATTGCGGCTGGCGAGGGCACGGCACCAGGTGTTATCAATGTGAACAGCGGGGGGACACTTTCGGAGTCCGCCCGTATTCAGATTAATTTCGGCAATGGCCTGGCCAGCGGCAATGAGCTAAATGTTAATGGCGGAACCGTCAAAATGTCAGGTGGTATTCTGTGGCTTACCGACTCAAATCTCGCTGGCGGTATGGGCGAGATGAATGTCGGTGCTGACACTACCGGCGGAACCGTCACCGTGAGCCAGTTCAACACCGGGGGTGGCGGAGCCGGCCAGACCGGCATTTTGAACCTTGACAGCGGCACCGTGTCAGCAACCAGTGGTTCCGCCTCAATAACCAGCGACAGCGGCCAAACCACCGAGGTGAACGTCAACGGTGCAACACTGACCAGCGCGACGCTTAACGCCAAGCAGATTACCTCCGGCACCGGTACCAGCCTCGGTACCACCCCCGGCACCACCAACCTGACTATCACCGGTGGTACAGTTTCAGCAACCAATAGCTCCGCCTCAATAACCAGCGGCAGCGGTTCGACCACAGACGTGAATATCAGCGGCGGGGCGCTTAACACCGGGCAGATTACCGCTGGCGGCACCACCAACTTGACCATCAGCGGCGGCGCGGTAAACGCAACGAATGGCAGCGGTTCGATCAGCAGTGGCGGATCTGGCACGGCAACCAATATCAATCTCAATGGCGGCGTGTTGTCCGTTCTGAATATTGAAAACGGTTCCAGCGGTGGCACAACGCCAACCTTCGGAAGCGTCACGCTGACCTTCAACGGTGGAACTCTGCAGGAAAATGGCGGTTCCGCTTTCAACCGGGGCATTATGTTCGCCAACAGCGGGGGCGGCGCTACCAATGCTGTTGTCGATGGTGGCGGTGCCACCATCAATACCAATGGATCGACGGGGGTCTACGTCTATGTACCCTTGACTGCGGGAACAGGCTCCGGTGGATTGACTGTTGAAAACAGCCAGGGTGGCGCGGGCATGGTCGCCTTGGCCAGCGGTGCCAATACTTACACCGGCCCGACGGTGGTGGACTCCAACATGACCCTGCAGCTTGTCGGGCACGGAAGTCCGATTACGGCTGCGACCATTGCCAATAGCACCCTCCAGCTTGCCTCAGGTGCGACATTCAACCCGCAACCTGATATTACTGCGGGCTCAACGGGAATGAATCTCAATCTGGGAGGCCTGGTATTAACCGGCGGATCCACCATTGAGTTGGCGTTAACCAGTACGGCAGCACAGGAACTCACGCTTGCCGGTGCCGCCAGCATAAGTGGAACCAACACCATTGATATGTTCCCATCGTTGAGTCCAACATCACTGACTCCGGGGCGGTATACACTGATCAGTGCACCAGGCGGACTGGCTGCGGGGGCGTTCGATTTCTCGAACGGCTCGTTGACGGAAAATCTCACCGTCGGCAGCAACAACTATCTTCTGAGCTTGGGCACCACCGGGACCACCGCTGAAACCCTGACCGTCAGCGCTGTACCTGAACCGACCGCTGTGGCGCTGCTGGCGCTGGGCGGCTTGGGCTTGCTGATTCGGCGGCGCAAGCCTGCGGCCTGATGCGGTAGGATAAGTTGATGTACACTAAAAGGGCGCGTTGAACGACGCGCCTTTTTTTCACTCAAAGCGGATCCTCATTAAGGCGGGTGCGCGCGATTATACGCCTCGGCACCCTAAAAAAGCGTCGCAAAAGGGAACTTAACCGCTGCCCAAGTGATGAAAAGTGACACTGAAAATGATGAAATGTGGAACAGTTTTTGCGGCAACAGATGCCCTTCCGCAACGTTATAGTTGTAGTTGAAGCGGGTGCCAGGATCCTGTCCGAGTGTGGCGGCGTTTCAGAATAGTTGTGAATTGGGCTTTGTGAGGCTACTTCATGCAGAAATTGCATTTACCATATCCGCGAGAGCATTTTTGCCGGCGATCAGGCTTTACGCTTATCGAATTGCTGGTCGTCATTTCCATTATCGCGTTACTGATTTCCTTGCTGCTCCCGGCGTTAAGCCGGGCAAAAGTATTGGCCAATCGGGTCGTGTGCGCTTCAAATATGCGGCAAATTGGTGTGGCGCTGCATGAATACGCCAATGAATTCCGCGGCCAATATCCGCTGACGTACACTCAGCACTGGCCATTGGGCGTCTTTACCACCTTGCCGGTGGTAGGTGGAAGCACGACTGGAACATTCCCGACCTGGGGCTTTGGACTGCTGTATTACGCATCTTATGGCTTGCAGGGGACGACGATGGTCAATCCGCGGGCAGGGCTTTTAACTCCCAACGCGCAGGGGCTTTCTTTGTTATATTCGCCGGAGCCTGGTGGCTTTAGACAAAGCGATGTAATAACCTCCAGTGACTATGATAGCAACGGTCTATTGACCAACTGGGGTGGTGTGTATTCGGATTTTGAATATTGGGTAGACCGTGATGAATATAATTATTCGCCCGCCGGTGATATTGCCTCTTTAAACGGCGTGGGCCGACCGGCCACGAATTATCTTCCGATTTATAACAGCAGTCCGGTTTATCCTGCGGAAAATCCGCAGTCTAACTCCAACACACTCCTGGTTTCGGAGCATGCCGTATTCGCGGATGCTTCCGGTTTAATGGGCGAGACCGGATGGGGAGTCGGATCAGGATTGTCGGCAACCAATCCGTCATCGGATAATGTGGATAGTGACAATAATTTTCTGCCGTCCGGCGAGCACGAGATGTTTAATGACGGATCGGTAATCTGGCAGCCGATGTCCCAGATTAAAGATCGCATTTACACCTTGGGCCACTATTTTGGCTGGTAAGTAAAGGTGGCGTAATCGGAACCATGTTATATGTTGATCACGCTTTGGATTCAGGCAATGATTATGAGGGACTGAAGTTATGAATCGCGATAGCACAAATTTCAAGGTACGAAGATTAAGCAGAATCATGTCCAGGGTTATCCCCTTAACACAAAAAAAGAAAACGGAGAGATTGCGCACCAACTCACGCCGCAAGCTAATGGTCGCGTCTTGTGCGGCTGTCATCTGTGCATGGACTTCCGGATCGATATGCGCGGCAACGCGGTCCTTGGGTATCGATGTATCAAGCTATCAGGGAACGGTCAACTGGGCTGCTGTGAAAAGCGATGGCATCGACTTCGCCTGGGCCAAAGCCACTGAAGGCAGTGCCGACTATGTCAACTATACGGATGCGTACCTGAATGCCAATATGGCCGGTGCCAATAGCGCGGGGGTATTGATTGGTGCCTACCATTTTGCCCACCCGATCAATGATTCAGGTGCAGCCGGCGCGCAGGCGGAGGCTAATTTGTTTGTTTCCAAAGCGGCACAATATATGACCTCCGGTTATCTGCGGCCTGTGCTTGATATCGAAGTTGAGGGCAGCTCGGCCACGTCCGCATGGGTCAATGATTTTCTTGATGATGTGGATGAGGCCACCGGGGTAACTCCGCTGATTTATACATACTCTAATTACGCCGCCAATTATCTCA
>DAHVEJ010000157.1 GCA_027313145.1 Phycisphaerales bacterium
GCTTCCCAACTCCAGTTGCGGCCTTCCACTACCGGCATAACTAGAACATCGCCAAGATCCTTGGCTCCCGTGCCGGAAAGATGCGTGTGCGAAAATCCTTTGACCACATCGTCCGGGTAATGATAACCGGGACAGTGGTCCCATCCGTATTGGTCATACCATCCAATCCACTTCGGTTCGGGCGGCCCGGCAGTATCCGGGCTTAATTGCACTAAGCCAAATGGGGCCGTGGCTCCGGGAAACGTGTGGCCGTGCCAACCTGTTCCAATTCTCGGCTCTATTGCACCGATAGGTCGCTCCGGAGAGATATTATTTTTCAATCTCACTGCTGGTAAAGCAGAAAGTTCCGGCAGTTCTTTGGAACGCACATCGAATAAATCTATCGTCGTCACAAATGCAACCGAAGAACACATATACAATAGTGCATTTCTTCGAGAAATGATCCCGGCGTTATCGTTCATACATTCTCCATTTGCATTAGTTTTATAAAGACCGTAGCTGATGGTCGGATAAATCCAGGCGGTACATTAATTGGTTGTAATTGTAACGTGGAATTCGGTGTGGGTTGCCGGAAAAGGTATTTGCATACGTGCCCTGGAAATAGATCACACGCCCGCCCTGCTGGTCAAAAAATGGATTTTGTGACGGGTTGTAAAATGAATAATCGGGATGCGTGGCAATCTTGATGGCGCGTTTCCATGGCCCGCTGGGCTTAGCGGCGGCGGCGAACCATATTTCGCCCAGGAACGATGTTCCGCCCTCCTGGCCGCCAATCATAATCCATTTCCTTAAGTAGTCATTCCAGAAAAATGATCCGCTATGCATGGTCAGCGGCTGATTTGTACCGGCATCGACCAATTGGAAACGTGCTTCATCGGGATGAATAAGACCGCTTGAAAGCAATACCGCCTCCTGTTGCGAATTTAGTGGGGCCGTGTCCCGCTTCCAGCCCCACACCGGTGTCCCGTCAGACCGCCGCTGCACCTTTGATTTTTCGCCCGTAAAGTGCGTTCCCGGGGCGAGGCAGGTAAAGGCCTCATACCGCGATGAGTCTGCTATCGCTTGCAGAGTTGCCATGGCACGAACAACGGGAAACTGCCGGGTGAAAAGGCGATAGGTTTTTCCGTGATCCAAATACTCTGCGGGGTAGCCGGTTGGAAACCGCCAATGCTCATCCAGTGGATACACCACATACTTTTGAAAGGTTTCGGTAATGTCATTCCATAGAGCCAGTCCATGCTCAAATAAATTCTTCATACCATTGCGCCGCGAATAACGGGCGATCAAGCACTGTTTACCCGTTCGGTCCGGCACGACGGTTAAGCCGTCCAGCCATACGACGCCGCCCGGCTCATCCGCAAGCGGACACATAGCGCGGCAAAAGCCTGATTTATCAGTGAAATATTGCAAATTGATGCCAACATCAGGATTTAAGCCGCCCCGATCCGGCAGCATGGAAATTGCGCCGGAAGACCTGAAGTTACCCAACGGATATTCAATGCGTTGCGTATCGCCCCATATCCAGTGGATTTTCCCTTTATAAATGGTCGCAAGGGAGGAATCCTGTCCCAGTACCTTGGCGTTCAAAAACGGATTCTCAAGTGGCGTGTGCAGCCCAAGGCGTACCGAATCAGCGTAGATACCTTCACCGGTTATACGATATAGCCGATGTGCAATATTCACGCGATGCATCTTCAGCACCGCCAGACTCCCCGCCTTCACCTCCAATGCGGTGCCGCGATATCCAAAGGCGTCCTTTTGCGGCCAGAGGTATCCTGGGCTTGATATATGGAAATAGACATGTCTGTTCATCATGCCGGGGTCAGCAATGGCTGCGTATCCCGCGCTATCGGTGTAATACCGCACATCATTGACGGTCCGCAATTCAACCAGCGGAATGCCCCGGCCGGTTTGTTCGTCCACGACATGAACGCCGAAAACATCGCGAAACGAACCGGTGGATTCTCCAACAATTGGTTCCGCTTCACCGCGCGTCTGCGCCAGCGTTAATCCCCCAAGTCCCGCCGCCAGTCCGTGCCTGATCAAATTTCGTCGGTTGATCACTGCCATCATGTCACCTTTCACGTAACCGCATGGTCCTTATATCGTCTCTTGTGATCACACGATCGGCAACCCTTCCGTGCAACCTGCGGTCGGCGTTCTTCCCGGCCGTTCTTCCTGACCGTTCCACTGCGTGAACTTTGGGGGTATATTATGGGTTTTGCCGCAGCGGCGTGATGCCGCGCGGCTGGATGTTTTTCCCAGATAGGTTGAAACGAGCCAGATGACAACAGAACAATCACCGGATGTACCGCCCAAGCCCGTCGCAGATTATCGCGCTTCGCTGAATTTGCCTAAAACCGGCTTTGATATGAAAGCCAATTTGACCCAACGGGAGCCGGCGATTCTGGCCCGCTGGAAAACCGAAAATCTGTACCAGCAGATCCGCGCGCGACAACACACACGGGGCAAATGGGTTCTCCATGATGGGCCGCCCTACGCCAATGGCGATATTCACATGGGCCACCTGATTAATAAGGTACTCAAGGACATGGTGGTCAAATACCGCACCATGCAGGGGCATGATGCGCCTTACGTTCCTGGCTGGGATTGCCACGGCCTGCCGATTGAAAGTGCCATTCAGAAGGAACTTGGGCCGAAAATGCGGGAATTGTCCGCCGGGGAAATTCGTCTGCGCTGCCGCGATTACGCCATGAAATATGTCAAATTGCAGTCCGAATCCTTTGAACGGCTGGGCATTCTGGGGCAGTTTGACAAGCCTTACCTCACGCTTGATCCGGCGTATGAAGGCGGTGTTCTGGATGTGCTGGGCAGCCTGCTGCAACGCGAGTTGGTATTTCGTCAACGCAAGCCGGTGCACTGGTGCACCTTTGATCAGACGGCTCTGGCGGAAGCGGAACTGGAATATTCCAACAAAAAAGACACCTCGATATTTGTTAAATTCACCATGGATTTAAACAGTGGATCATGGCCGGCGGCTTGGGGCACCAAGCCGCAGCACGCGCATGTGTTGATCTGGACCACCACACCATGGACCATTCCGGCCAACCGCGCGGTGGCGGTGCATCCGGAACATCAGTATGCGGTGGCCACCTATGAGCACAACGGCCCCCAGGTTCTGATTTTGGCCGCCAAGCGCATTGCCACCGTGATGCTGCAAGCCGGCATTGCGCATTACCGCATTTCCGATTCCATCACCGGTGCGGACTTAATTGCCGCAGGCATCAGTTATACGCATCCACTGGAAAGTTCCCGCAGGCAACCCATTATCCCGGCGGAATATGTCACACTCGATGATGGCACGGGATTGGTGCATATTGCCCCCGGTCACGGCACGGAAGATTATCAAACGGGTCGAAAAGCCGGGCTGGATGTTTACTGCCCGGTATTGGCGGACGGCCGATATGACCAAAGCGTGCCGGAGTTTTTGCGCGGGCAAAGTATTTGGCAATCCAATGAGCCGATTGTCCAGCATTTGGCGGCTGCGGGTTTGTTATTTCACCGCCAGGAAATACAACACAGCTACCCCCATTGCTGGCGGTGCCGCAAGGCGACGATTCTACGCGCTACCGAACAATGGTTTGTCCGCGCGGGCGGAAATAGCCCGCTGCTGCAACAAGCCAAAACCTTTATTGAAGAGGTGCAATGGATACCCGCCTGGGGTAAAAACCGCATCGCCGGGATGCTGGAAACCCGGCCGGACTGGTGCATTTCCCGGCAGCGCTCCTGGGGCGTGCCGATCCCGGCATTTTTTGCCCCGAATGGCGAAATTCTGCTCACCGAAAAATCCGTCCGGCGCGTGGCGGACTATGTGCGCCAACATGGTGCGGACAGTTGGTATACGCATTCTCCACAACAGATTCTCGGCGCTGATCAATGGGTTGACACCGCACTGACCGCAGAAGGAACAACCGTGGCGGAGCACCCCTTTCATACCCACGAATTGCGCAAGGGCAACGATATTTTGGACGTCTGGTTTGAATCCGGGGCTTCGCATCATGCTGTTCTGGAAGCGACGCATCCGGAATTGGGCTATCCCGCCAATTTGTATCTGGAAGGCTCGGATCAGCACCGGGGCTGGTTTCAGGCCTCCCTGCTGGAAGCCGCCGGTTATCGCGATACGCCGCCATTCAAGCAGATCCTCACGCACGGCTTTATTGTCGACAGCCACGGCCACAAGATGTCCAAAAGCCAGGGCAATGATATTAAAGTTTCCGATGCGTTAAAACAAAACGGAGCCGACGTACTGCGGCTATGGGTAGCCAGTGTGGATTATCAGGATGATATGCCCTGCTCCAAGGAATTGCTGGAGCGCACCAGTGATGCGTATCGCAAAATCCGCAACACCATCCGCTATCTGCTGGGGAATTTATATGATTTTGACCTCCAGGAAAATCAGACCGTCCCGCAGGAGCACAGCATTGATACCTGGATGCTTGGCCGACTGGCAGCCATGACGGCAGAGGTACACAAAGCTTATAACCAGTATGAATTCCATAAAGTGTTCCGCGCTTTGTATGATTTTTGCAATGTAGATATCTCCACAATTTATGCCAAAGCGATTAAAGATCGGCTTTATTGCGAATTACCCAATGATCCGCGCCGGCGGGCGTCGCAAAGCGTTTGCGCAAAGCTGCTGCTGTATCTTGTAGAGCTATGTGCTCCGATACTGGTCTTCACCGCAGATGAAGTTTGCCGCATCACGCACGATGTGCCGGGACTCAAGGCTATGTTCGGCGATAGCATACACACCCATACCTTTAGCCCCCCACCACAACCGGTAGCTCCGGAATTACTGGCTCACTGGGAAACGCTTATGCCGCTGGTGCAGGATGGATTGAAACAGCTTGATGCTTTGAAAAAAGCCAGCGGCCTGGGCAATCCGCTGGATAGTGAAGCAGTTATTACAGTTCCCCCCGATCATCCCATGGCAGGCCTGATGACAAACTATGGCCGAGAGCTGGAAGATGTCTTGGGTGCAGGCTTTCATCGCATTATCCCGGGCGATAAGCTGGCGGTGGAAGTCATCGACACGCGTGAAAAATATCCAAGCTGCGCCCGCTCCTGGAAGCGCCGCCCGGATGTCGGCAGCGTCGCCGAATACCCAGATTTATCCGCCCGCGATGCCGCGGTGGTGAAAGCATTATCACAAACACTGGTGAATTGAAATGACTTGGACCGGCACTGTGCCCCGAAGTGTAACGATTTGCAATTCCTGAGTTCAGGTGATGCTTTCAGAGATCGCACGGAGCTGATCCCGCAGGCGGGCGGCTTCTTCATAGCGTTCCGCCTGCACGGCAGCACTGAGGCGCGACTCGAGTTGGATTTTCCGGGCGCGAACCACCGTATCAGCGGCGCTACTTTTTGGTGGAAGTTTTCCGGTATGCTGGGTGTGCCGCTCATGCATGGAACGAATCAGATCGGTCAAAGGCTCTTCAAATAACGTGTAATCGTTGGCGCAGCCCAGAAGTCCGCCTTTCTGAAACTGCGCCCATGTTGTCCCGCAGGTTGGGCAGGTCGTTGGTGCCTGGGCATGATTTTCATCAGCAGCCACACCGGCTGCGGCATCAAGCTGTTTTAACTTGGCCAGTTCCGGGTGCATGGGAATTTGTTTGATCAGCTTGCCGGAGGAAGTTTTTCCAACCAGAATCGGTGCGCCCATCAGTCCCGCTTCAATGGCGTGCTCCAGGCACAAGTGCACCTCCACAACTTTTAAGGGCGGACCTTTTGTGACCACATCAGTAATGTGAATTAATGCCGGGCGCGAGCACTTCATACACTCTCTGGCAGCCATTAAAAATTCTCCGGGCACAACAGCCTGGGAGCATGTCCGAGTAGTTGCCATCCGGGTTATTACTCGACCAAGCTCCTGATGCTTTTATTGTACCGTTTGAAGTGGAAAATCAAACCGCCGCGATCGCTTTTTCCAGAATTGCCAAAGATTTTTCAATCTGCTGGTGCGTTATAGTTAGCGACGGGCATATCCGCAGGATATTTTTTTGTGTGGCGTTGATGATCAAGCCATGATCCAAAGCGTGGTGCACCACGGGCAGCCCATCGGGTATAGTCAGTTCCACGCCCAGAAATAAACCGCTGCCGCGAATTGCTTTAATTTTATGACGCACCGCCGAGCTACCAAGCTGGTCACGGATGATTGCTCCCGCTTTGCGCGCATACTCCAGCAGATTTTCCTGCTCAATAACGTCAAATACCGCTGCACTGACATTGGCGCAAATTGGATTTCCGCCCAGCGTGCAACCGTGTGTGCCGGGCTTGAAAAACGCCGCCAGTCGCGGTTTTGCCAGTATCCCCCCCACCGGCACGCCGCCGCCTAAGGCTTTGCCCAGCGTCATAATATCGGGTATCACGCCCGATATCTGATGTCCGAACCAATGGCCCGTGCGCCCCACACCCGTCCAGACTTCATCAAAAATCAGAACCGCCCCACAACGATCACACAATTCCCGCACCGCACGCAGGTAGCCTTTGGTCGGTTCATTGATACCGCCTTCACCCTGAATCGGTTCCAGCATGACTGCCGCGGTCGTGCCATCCACCACTTCTTCCAGGGCGTCAAGATCATCAAACGGCACATGCACAAAACCGGGGACCAAGGGTGCAAAGCCATTTTGCGCCGGACCCGCGGTGGCCGATAAGGCCCCCATCGTCCGGCCATGAAACCCTTTTTTCATGGTGACAATTTTGGGTCGATCCGGGCCGGCGGAAATGCGAGCCAGTTTAATGGCCGCTTCCGCCGCTTCCGCCCCGCTGTGGCAGAAAAAGGCTCGTCCATCAAAAGCTTTGGATTTCAGATGTTCCGCAAGGCGAATTTGCGGCTCACTGTAAAACTGATTACCCACCTGCCAGAGGCTTTGCGCCTGCTGGGTAATGGCCGCGACAAGCCGGGGGTGGCAATGGCCCAAAACAGTTCCGCCAAAACCGGCGAAAAAGTCAATATATTCCTTGCCGTCAGCATCCCAAAGCGTGGATCCCTGTCCGCGTACCAAGACCACGGGAAGTTTGCCGTAATTGCCAATTAGTGCCGCATCATGCCGGCCTATTAATTCTGTCGAGATACTCATCGTGCTGCTCCAGGGCGCAAAACCACCAAAGGGCAAAAAGATACTCTTTATGGCGGGGTACAGCAAATGAGTGCTGATAACTTTCCCGCACCGCGTTTCTTGCCTTATATTCTTACCTTGCCTTCCTTGACAGGCTGGCGAACTTGTCCGTAACATACTGGACTCTGGAAGTTCCAGGGGACGTAGCTCAATTGGTTAGAGCACCGGATTGTCGATCCGGTGGTTGCGGGTTCGAGTCCCGTCGTCCCCGTTCGCTCCCGTGATCAGTACTGGTGTTTTCGGGTAGTTTCTCGGCCATTCAGGCCCAGTAAATTTGCACGGCCAGATGCGCCAAAATTTCCGCTTAGCCCTGATTGGCTGCAGCCTTGAGCTTGGGTGGAACCATTATACTAAAGGCCTGTCCACCAGTGTAATTGCGGAAGTTTCAATGGATATGTATGGCAAGATACAGAATTCAGAAAATACGGCCAAGGCGTATGGTTTTATCGCACTAACGGATGAAGTATGCGCCATCAAGCGTAAGGCATCCCGACCAACGCACCAAATCAATCTGCCGGCAGCCGCTCTGGCCGCAATAGGTGGCCTATTTCTGCTTTCCGGCTGTTCTGCCGGACCGTTTGGTATGTTTCGCCAGATTCCGCAACGCGCTTCGGGCATTGATGTTTCGGAATATCAGCATACGATTAACTGGAATGCGGTGGCGGGCCAGTGGGTGCAATTCACCTGGACCAAAGCCACCGAGGGTAGCGCAGAGTGCATTAACTACGGCGATGAATATCTTGCCGCCAACATGGCCGGTGCCGGCCGTGCGGGAATTCTGATCGGGGCCTATCATTTTGCGCATCCGCAATTGGATTCCGGACCAGCCGGCGCAGAGGAAGAGGCACTGTTGTTTGTAACCGCAGCTGGTAATTATATGATCGCCGGTCACCTGCGGCCCGTATTGGATTTGGAGACGGAAGGAAGCTCGGCCACATCCGCCTGGGTCAATGATTTTCTTGATGATGTATATAAGGCGACGGGCGTTACGCCCATTGTTTACACCTACATCAATTATGCCGAGGATTACCTCAATTCCAGCGTCGCCAACCGCAATCTCTGGATAGCCAATCCCAGCGGAGCCAATCCACAGACCGGCACGCCCACCGTGCCGGCTCCGTTTACGAATTGGAATTTCTGGCAGTATGGGCAATGCAGGATCAAGGGAATCAGAGGTGTGGTGGATGAGGATGTTGCCAACGGTAATATGGCCTATGTGCAGAGTTTTCTGATCCCCGCGCAGGCCCAACTTCCCGGCACCACGGAAAATGCCACGACCGTCACCTGGACTGGTGCGGGCACCAATAGCAGTTGGAGCAACGCCGCCAACTGGAATAGTGCCTGGACTGCCGGCAGCATCGCAAAATTTACAAGCGCTTCGGCGGGTACTGGTAACATTACCTTTGATCAGGCCGCCAGCGGCGATAAAGTTGTTAATGTCGCGCAGATTGATGTTGCCGACGCCAATGCTCCAGCGGTGACTATCAACGGGTCTGATCCCATAGAATTTCAAACCTATGTGGATCCCATATACAACAACAGCGGCAATACGTTGACCATTAACACACCAACGGAATTCTTCGCAACCATGGGCACGGCAGCCAATGCCGGCACCAACAGTATTTATGCCGGTCCGGGCAACATAGTTTTGGGCGGCAACATCACGTTTAATGACAGTCAAACGCAGGTGTCGCGTTTTGGCTTTAATGACGTTATCGCGGTATGGGACAGCCACGCCAATAAAGTGCCGGGCAATGTAATTATTGCTGGAACGGTCTCGGATGCGCCAGGCACTCCCACAGGCTATGTCAATGGATTCTATTTCAGCAATGCCGGGGGTTACGATGATGTCACCAGCAATAACGCCAATTGGCATGGGGGTATTGACGTTGCCGGCGGCGCTACGCTGCTGGTATCAGCCGGTGGCAGCACAGGCACGGGTTCTGTGATCCTGGACGGGACTGGCAGCGGCAACAATGGGCTGCAACCGGCGGGTATTCATGGTGGCGTGGCCGGTGAGGGAATGGTCAGCGGGCCGGTAACGGTTACCGGAAGCGGTGGGTTTTTCACCGGCGGCGGTAAGCTGATCAATAATTTCAGCACTTTTTCCCCCACGACCGGGAAACTGACGCTGGCAGCGGGGCTGAATATGAATGGCCGGACCGCGGCATTTAATTTTTATTTTTCCGGCACATCCAACAGTTCCATTTCCATCGGAGATACGTTTACCCTAAGCAGCGGCGACACCGTGGTGCTTAGCGGTACGCCGGTGGTGGGAATGTATCATCTAATTGATTACCGTCATTTGACTCGTGCCGCTGATTTAAGAACGTGGACCATCCGCGGCCCCGGCGGGGTTCATTATTCACTTATCTACAATCGCGCCAACAGTTGTATCGACCTGCATATCACCGCGCGGAGAAAACACGGGCGACAGGCCGCGACGAGCCACAGATTTCACACGTTACAGAGCGACAGCGGGTATTGGTGGCCACGGCCTTGGCCACGGGCCCTGTTGTACGACCCGTTCCATCGGCACCGCTTGTCTCCTTTTGCATGCGACGCCAACAGATTCTCATACAATCATTCACTTCGGAAAACGCGGGCCAAAGGACAGACATGATTTTTTTTGAATCTCGGTACCAAACCCGAAGGCTTAAGCGTGAAAAAAGACCGGGCTGCGGGTGGTCGCCTTAACTATTATAGTGGGCATAAAGCTCATTGCGCCCGGCCACGCCATGGCGTCGATAAAGTTCCTTCAGATAGTCCTGTACGGTATAGGTGCTCAGATCAAGCCTGTACGCAATTTGTTTGGCGCTGTGACCCTCCAGAAATAGCTCAAGCACCTCCTGAAGTCGCGGCGATAATGCCCGATCGTTTTCCCGGCGCGATGTGGCGTACCATCGCGTGACCCACTCAGAATTAAACACGTTGAAAATGGCCAATTCTCTATCTTGAAATGCGCCATCTTCCCACCTGCGGCAAACGGCAATGCTGTGTAATAACGCTGGCGAAACGGCACGTAGCCCGCGGGACGCGCCACTACGGGCATCGCCACCGGCGCTCGGCGAAAGGTGGTATTTGCCGCCGGAACGGTTCGGGCTGGCCGCGGCGCACAGGCTCATGGGGCGGAGATGGCTCGCGTCGCCCCTTTCGTTGGCAGCGCCCCGCAGATCGTCGGTCGTATTGTCGTTGGATGGCGTGCTGCGGCAGAGGGCCTCGAATATTTCCGCGTATGGCATGTCCGGATTACTATGGGCTGAAATCCACCGGCAGGGCTTGTTTGGCGGGGACATGGGCTGTTTTGATGGCAG
>DAHVEJ010000158.1:0-3410 GCA_027313145.1 Phycisphaerales bacterium
CCTTCCTTGGAAAGGATATAGTATACACCGGCGAATCTCGCATTGCAATGTTATTTTGGAATCACACTACTAGTGCCCTGTTCCAGCCGCGGGTGGTTCCAACACCCCATTTTACCCGGAGCGCGATTTGCATGCATACGGTCATCAGCACGGGCTGGAGGACGTGTGCTCTTTGCCCCGTCGCTGAAGCGGCGAGACAGGAGCTTTCCGCGCACAAAATCATGTTGGCCTCGAAATCGGCGCGGAAGAGTATCTGTTCGCAGATCGGAATCAGCGGCCCGACACATTTGCAACTTCCCCAGCACGCCGCGGCAAACCCGAGCGCCCCATACCACCCAGTGACGCGCACGCGCCCCGTTGGATCCGTCGAAGTCGCCGCCCGCCCGCCCACATACTCGTACAAATTAACACCGCCGGCGTAGCCGATCGGATCACGTTGCAGCCAGCGGCCAACCGAAATGCCGTCGGCGTCCGTCAGGAGCATGCGGTTACGGACGTAATACAGCCGCGTCTCCGGATCGTATCGGTAACCGCAGAAGATCATGTCGTTGGCACCGTACGTGAAGCCTGATCCTGTATCGTCGTCGGTAAACCACACGCCATCGGGGCCGGGGCCGGTGTAGATGATCGTCTGGCCGTAAGCATCAGTATCATAAGCCTCGACGATATTTCCGCTGGAATTGGTCAACGCTACCGCGCGATACAGCAAATCCTGGAGCAGGTAATATGTCCCGGCCGGTACGTTCTGCGCGCCGAGTGGGGTTAGCGTCGTAAGCTGAATCTGTTCATCAATGTACGTGCCCCAGATATACTGCCGAATCGGCGTGTCAGTGGAACTTGCTCCACCAAACGGATTGCGTTCCTCCGTGACCTGGTTGCCCATGTACAGGCAATCCGTTGTGCCGTTGGCGATTCCGCCTTGAAAGCCTCCGTTGGATATAGTCTTCCGAATTCTCCTATTGAACGCGTCGAAGACATAGTTACCCAGAACGGTTCCACTGCGCGCGGAGTTGACCTGAATCTGGCGATTCAGGGCATCGAACTGGTAGGCCCGGTAGTTGTCGTTGACCAGATTGCCGTTGGAGGCACCGGGCACACCGTCGTAGGTAAAGGTGCCGACAGCCCGCGTGATCTGGTTGAGCCGGTTGTGGCTGCGCAGGTCGACTGCCGGAAGAAAGCTGCCCGACGGTGTAAAGACCAACGACCGCCAATTGCCCAAGCCGTCAAGATTCCAAGCCTCCTGCGCGTCGACGCTCGGCAACGTGGTCAGCGTCGCGACGCTGCCTCCACGGGCATTCTGGTAACCGCCGGTGCTGTTCAACGTCCCTCTCTGATATTGCAACAGCCTGTTGATGGAATCATAACCGGGTACTGGTGAGGCGATGTTACCGTTGTTATCCACCGGTTGGTACAGGAAGCTCCGATTCTCCGCGTGCAACGCCTGTTCATAGAATTTGTTATCCGCCGGATCAAAGGCGGTGGTGTTGCCCACTACGGGCGTGGTGCTGTTGTAGGCAAAGGTTGTGGAATTGATGCCGCCTGTAAGATAGCGCTTGGCAATCATGCGGCCAGAGCCGTCATAACCCAGCCGGTCACTGGAGGGTGTGCCCCACGCCGGATTGGGTACCGTGCCGAACTGCACCGCACTGTGGGTTCTGGCATTGTTGAGCATGGTTTGAATGATGCCATTGCCTAGAGCCACTTCCGCGATTCTCTGTGGCCCGAAGAATTGCCAACTGGCGATCACGGCACTGGTGGCCGCTTCGATAATCTGTTGGCGGCGGTACAGGGCGTCATAGCCGCTGTTGACCTGCCGCGCGTTGGGGAAGGTAAACTGGCTAACTGGCAGTGATGTAAAGGCATTGTTGGTGACGTAGCGTGTGTTGCCGCCGTAAAGTTGCTCTTCTTCGATTGTCCTCTGGATGGAATCGTACACCAGTGTGACATCGGCATTGTTGCCGTTGGCAGTATCGCGGGCAAAGGTGGTTTGCGCCAAGCCGTTGTATTGGAAGCTTTGCGCGGTGGTGCCCCCAATTCCTGATGCGGGGGCAATCGTGATGTTTGTCTTCCGGCCCATGGGATCCCAAGTGTTGGTAAAATTCGATCCATTGCAATCGGTGAATTGTACCACATTGTCGGCGGTGTTGTAAGCAAATATTTCGGTTGAACCATCGTGGTACGTCATGGAGATTTTACGGTCATGCGAGTCAAACGCCCATCTTGTAACGCCGCCACGATCATCGACCATGGCAATTTGGTTAGAATTGGCATCATATTCCAAGCTGGTCTGAATGCTTCCGGCGATCTGGCCCTGGCCGGAAGTATTAAACGTGGTGCTCTGGCCATTGCCATTGTTGACGGGAGGATTGCCGCCCAAACCGTTCTGGCGGAGATGCTGCCGGGTTTCCAGCTTCCGGTTGGCTCCATCCCAGAGTGTAACAGTCGTATTTCTGCGGCTGGGCGTTAGCGGATACGGCGTAGCACGCGCCGTTGTAGGCAAACGAACCGCCGGTGCCGAGAAAATTTCCCGGAAATAGGGCCCTATTAACCCACAACGGCGATGGCCCGGCGGAGCCGGGGCAGAGCGTGGCTCCAATGTATGAACAATTTGGTATGCTTCCCATAGTGCGTGCTCCGCAAAAAAACGCCGCCCGCGGCGGCCTGTGCTCCGCCATAATAAACGAGTTCGCCCGCCCTCAACCCGGTGAATCGAAACCTTTCTTCTACCCCCGCCCTTTTTGGTCGGTTCCGGCCGTCGCGCTCACCGTACCGCTTCGCGGCGCGGAAGCGGCGGCAGGGTGTTCGGGTTTCACTGTCAGGCCGGGTAGTTGCGG
This sequence comes from Phycisphaerales bacterium, assembly GCA_027313145.1. Classification (GTDB taxonomy): domain Bacteria; phylum Planctomycetota; class Phycisphaerae; order WQYP01; family WQYP01; genus JAMDCX01. The sequence goes on from DAHVEJ010000158.1 coordinate 2,835, forward strand.
CGGGCGGCGCAGAAATTCACGGGGACCCTGTACCGGACGGGTCAGACGAATGCCGGCGTGAACCGGCCGTTGCCGCGCTGCCGACGACATGGTTGAGCCGGGCTGCGGGGAATGTTGGCTGGGTGCCCATGGCCCCGCACGCTTTTCCCCAAGCTGCCGCCCCTGTTCCGGAAGTTTTCGTCCACCGCAGCACGCCATGATTTTTTCACTCCATGAGCAACTCGGTTATTTCCATTTGCCCGTAACCAGCCAGAACACCGTCGGCACCATCAGGCAGCCGCCCCATATCCAACTCTGGTGGTACATGAACCACCAAGGAATTGACAAAAGCAATCCTGTCCAGAAGCTAAAACAAATGTAACAATCCAGCACGCCGTGTGCGGGTTTGGGGAGCAGTTTTCTAAGCAGCTTCTCCCGCAGAAAAGCCCCGGGGCCGTCTTCCGGCCAAACGACCAAGATCGCAAGGCCCATGGCCGAGAGCAGGTACGCAACCAGAAGCACAAGTTCCCGCACACTTCATTTTCTCCAAACACGCCGCGAAAAATGCCCAGCAGCGGATTTCAAACAGAAGTTTAG
>DAHVEJ010000158.1:3420-10427 GCA_027313145.1 Phycisphaerales bacterium
CCAATGTCAAGAAAAAAATGTGGAAATTTTAAAGAGGCGAGGAGTTACTTCCGCAACTGATGCCCGGTTGCGGCTTTTTCGTGATGTCATGCTATTGAACAGTAGGTTGGTAACTAACCGAAACGGTGGAGGCGAATACCGGGAAGATACCCCAGAATGGATGTTTACGAAGAGTCATGCGTACGTGGTGCGTTTGGTATCCGCCGGTCAGGCGTTTGGGCATGATTTTAGGGCGTGGCAATTTTTCCGGGCAGGGGCGAAATCGGCTCAAAAAAAGTCATTTGCAGCATGGACCGGGGCCTTCGCAACGGACCTAAGCGGGTGAGGACACCCGCGCCCCCAGGGATGCCCGGAGAAATTGCCACGCCCTGATTTTAATGCGGTTCTTAAAGCGGTTGTGGTATCATGCGTTCCGCGTTATGATGTGACTTGGAAAATATTAAGAGGTGTTTTATGACCAAGCGTGCCGCACGGGAAGGCATTGATGTCGATTTGAGCCGCGAGGACATCAACAAAATCATGCCGATTATCAATAAGGCAATGTCCTACAGCGGCGGGCCAAAGCAGGATGGCCATGTGTCATTTACGGAGCTGGAATCGGCCATTGGAGCATTGATTACCGGCCAGCTTTTCGGATACCGGGTACTGGAACTTGTGCATTCCTTCTATACACGCAAGAAGTATTGTGAACTTCTGGGCATCGAGTCCTTCCGGGACGTGTGCCCGGCTCACGGGCCATACTCGGATCGGCATTATCTTTATCGTGCCATGAGCAAGGTAACCGACTGGTACAGGGGACGCTACGGAGCCGACGGCGTGATTTCCATTGCAGATAAGCGAAAACGCGTGGTGGTGGATGATGGGGCGTAATGATGTGACTTACACGTAATTATTTGACATTACACATTGCCCTTGCTAAACTTCTTAAGTCGCGTCGAGTGCCTGTTGCATTCGAGCGGCTTGGCTCCATTTCGGGAGCTTTTACGGGAGTCCGCCAGCGTACAATAGGGAACCGGTGGCAGACAACCAGCGGTTACGCATTCTGTGAGTTGGTAAGATGATTGGGAAAAATGACAAATTGGGTAGCGGATCGGGGCCTTCCGGTATGCTCAAACGGGCGCAGGTGGCATTACGGCTGGGTGTCTGCGAGCGGACGGTTAGCCGCATGGTGGCGGCGGGCGAATTTCCCCGTCCGGTCAAGGTGCGGCGGGCGGCACGGTGGCCAGAATCGGATGTGGATCGTTTTCTTGGCGGATCGCGGGGTGAATTGTGATTGAGCGTGTTGTAAAGGTTGCCGCATGGGGTGGGGAATATCAGGGTGTTTATCGCCTGCCGGGTGCTAAGCTGGTACGGGTGCGTCTGCACACACGGGACAAGGTTGTGGCACAGCGGCGCTTGCGCGGGATGGTGGCGGAAGCGGAGAGCGAGTCGGTGGGGCTTATTCCGCCAGCGGTGCAGCGGCAGTCGCAAGGGCGGCCTTTGACGGATCATCTGGCGGAGTTCACAGCCGAGCTTAGATCGGTGGGGCGGGATGGGGATTACGTCGATACGATCGGTTGGGTGATGCGAAAGCTATTCCGGCGGTGTTCCTGGGTCGTGCTGTCGGATATAACCGCATCAGGGTTCATACAGTGGCGGAGCGGATGTGGGCTATCACCCAAGAGTTGCAATGATTATCTTGCAAATTTACGTCAGTTTGTGGGCTGGCTGGTAAAAGCTGGCCGGTTGGGTGTGGATCCGCTTGTATCCATCGAACGGGTGGACATGTCCCGTCGGGAGCAATACCGCCGGGCCTTCACACCGGATGAATTGCGGCGTCTGCTGGCGGTGGCCGGTGATCGCGCGGTGGCGTATCTGGTGGCGGCCCTGACCGGCCTGCGGCGCAAGGAGTTGGGCGCATTGCGGTGGGATGATGTGGTGCTCGCCGACGGCAGTGCGTATATCGTCGTGCGGGCATCCATTGCCAAGAATGCCCGGCGTGCCCGGATCGATCTGCATCCGGACGCGGCAGTGGCCTTGACCGCGTGGCGTTCGCGCAGTACCGGGCCATGGGTATTCGGTGCCACGGGCCTGCCGGACGTTGCCACACTGAAGTCGGACCTTGCCTCGGCGGGGATCGCGTTCAAGGATGAATCTGGCCGCCGTCTGGATTTTCATTCCTTCCGTGGCACCTTTGCCACAATGCTGGCGGCCTCCGGTATGCCGGTTCCACTGGCACAACAGTTGATGCGCCATTCGGATTACAAGATGACGCTGAAGCATTACACCGATGCGGGGCAGTTTCCGGCGGCGGCAGCGCTTCAGGCTCTGCCTCGGTTCTCGGTGGGCGTTACGCCCAAGTTCTGTAACCTCTTGCCGCCCCCAACGGGTCAAAAGCAGTCTTTCGCTGTCCCCTCGCGTCCCAGTGGAAAAGATGAGCAAACTCTTTCCAGCAGCGGAGATTGTCACGCGCTGACACCGGGTGTCACAAATAGTCACAAGGGGTCAGAAACCCCGTCAGCTAGGACAGGCTCCTAGGCGGGCGTATAAGCCTTTCTGCGATTCATTCACCGCGATACGTAGCTTTTCCGCACCGCCAAACAGGGCGGTTATTTCACGAATGTTACCATATCCATTGATTGGCGGAACCTGTACGGCGTCGGGTAACACGAATTGGCCTTTGCCGTGCGCTCTTTATTTATCAAGAAGGCCATTGCGATGCGCACGATCCGGTTGGCCGTATTGGTCGAAAGGGTTCTTTCTGTCTCGGCGAAGCCGTTGTTCTCGTTCACCCCGAGTTTGCAGACATGCGTTAAAGACCGGATGGCAGAGCAAATTGAATGAATCGGGAAATTTTAATCTTAATTTTAATCTTAACTTGACTTAACTGCGCAATTGGCTATAACCAATACCACTTAATGTTCTATCTAGTTCGCGCTGTTAGTTCTGGATGCCGGGTAGTTGCGGATCAAAATATAGTGGAGGAGCAACCGGATGAAGACATTTCTTAATGCGGTGGGATATGCACGTAAGCGAGCTTTCTTGTGCGCCATTGCCATCGCTCTGGTAATATTGGCAAGTCCGTCAAGTCGAACGACAATCAACGCTGACGGCATTGCAGGCTCTGGCGATCAGTATAAATTGATCGTCATTCCCGCCTATCAGAACCGACAGAAGCATTACGGACGATTGGAAAATTCCATTCGAGGGTTGCTGGTGTATAAACTGGCGGACGGTCGCTTAGCCGGCATAAGCGAGGAACTGATTGCCAGCGTCGACCTGCGAAAACCGTCGCCGCCTATATTGTTCGTTAATCAGGTTGGGTCTGATGTGCGGATCGCCGCAAAAATAGCGGCACGAGCGATCCGACTGCGCTATCCGGAGATTGAACCGGGATGTATTCGATTCAGTTTCTCCGACCAATACCAGTCCGTAGACGGGAATTCCGTCGGATGTGCCCTCGCGGTGCTCATGTTATCGTTGCTGGAAAACACTCGATTGGACCGCCGCATGGCGATTACCGGCGCAATTACTGGTGATTGGCGAGTTCGCGCGATTGGCGGACTTGAGGCAAAAATCCACGGGGCAATTCAGGACGGGCTTAAAGCGGTCGTCATTCCGCAAGCCAACGCGCGGAATGTGTCCGATGTGATGCTGTTGGACGGGCCACAAACCGCCTGGCAGATTGAGATTTTTAGTGTTCGTGTGCTGCAACAGGCCATGGCGATGATGCGTCGCAATAAACCGCACGATGTTAGTGACGCAATGTTGTTGTTTGATTCTCTGAAATCCAGATTCCGCAAGCAGGGCGTTGCCGCTATAGAAAATCCAGCGGTCATTAAGCGTTTGAAGCAAATTACAGCCCTGGCTCCCAACGATCTCTCAGCTCAATACCTGCTGGCGCTTTCCAAAGGGAAGGCCCCGGCAAAGCTCTCGATTGGAGCGTCCATGTATGAGGCTTTTGCGGATATTCAGTTTTACCGCGATTACCTGTGGAAAGATCCTCCGCCAAACACGCCGCTGCTTCACGCACCAATACGCGATTCGCTCCGACGGTTGAATCGGCTTGAGCGGATTGTTTCACCACGGTGTCTGTCGCTCGTGGAGGCCTTGAGCAGATTCGTCCATACCTGTGGCACGTGGGCGGGAACACCTGCTGGTCCCGAGCATATAGATGCACGCCATAACGACGTTATGACGGCGCTGGATCGATTAGACAGTGATAAGCAGGCTGTCGACCGAATGATGCGTAGCGGGTTTTAGGGGGGGCGGCTCGTGCTGGACACCATTAATTCCGTCGCTCACTGTGTTCGCGGGGCTTTCGCAATTGCGCTGATATCCATTGTATTGCTGGCGGGGGGTGTCCGAAATGGCAGCGCCAGCACCGCGCCCGTTAATGCGCCTGTTATAACCAGCATCAGTCCGATTACCACCCAGAAAGACCAACGCATCGTGATCAAGGGGCGTGGATTCGGAAATCAACGACCTTTCAGGGGGGATTCCACGGCATTTCTCCTAAGCGACTTAACTCGCAACTGGAATGCCGGATGCGTTTTATGGCAAGGATCTGGTACGGCAAGTTCAGCCGCAGTTACAGTCAATGTGGCCCAATGGACGAATGTAAAAATTGTTATTACCGGATTCGGTGGCTACGGAGGTGGCTACAAACTGGCCGATGGGGACCGAGTGGAGATAGTTGTGTGGAACGCCCAGGCACCGCAGTCCGAGTTGACGCGACAAAGCGGGCCATCACGCTACGTTGGAGCTGGTCGTCAAATGCTGACACGATCTTCCTGCGCCATTGGGCGTGGGACGGTGGGCGGCGGCGCATTTTCTTTTACGGAATTCCGTGCACCGGGCGCAGTGGACAACGATTCGACAAAGACGCCATCCGCGACGGGACGAGTCAGCCCGCCGCACCTGGCCAATGGTATCTATACGCTGCGAAATCAGAAAAGCAACCTTCTCCTGGATAATCCGGAGAAGGCCAGGGCTGCCGATGTGCAAAAATTGGATCAACGCAGTTCCAACGGATCCGACCAGCAGAAATGGAAATTTACCTACCAGCACCGCGGCTGGTACACGATCCAGAACGTGTTTAGTGGAATGAACCTTCAAAGTCCCGCCGGTCATACATGGCCCGGTGCTAAACTCCAACAGGCAGCACCCGACGGCGCAAAAAACGAACTTTGGAAACTTATCCCCCGTGGCGATGGTTTCGTACTGGTCAACGCGTACAGTTGGCTAGTCGTTGACGACACCGGAGCCTCGACGGCAGAAAACAATCCTATCGACCTGTGGACTCTCGACGCGCATTCCAACCAAGATTGGATACCTGTACGCGTAGCATCCGGGGTTCGGTCATTAATCGCACCGGTACAGGCGGGGAGATTACGATCAAATGAACCCGTCAATCTGCTGAAATTGGTGAACGTCAAGCGGGATACGGTCCATGGACAATGGTTGTTTCATGCGAGTGCGCTGGAGTGCAGCCGGGGACATCTCGACAGGATAGTCCTACCCTACAAGCCGCCAGCCGAGTACGACTACAAAGTGAGGTTTCTGCGACTCACTGGCAATGACTGCGTGGTTATGTTTTGTAGCGCCGGAGGAAATGAGTTCGACTGGGTTATGGGGGGATGGGGCAACAAGTTTGACGGCTTTGAGGAAATCAATGGTAACGATGCCAACAATAATCCGACAAGTCGGCGGTATGACTCGTGCCTGCAAAACCGGAGGGACTACACATGCTTGATAAAGGTACGCAGAAATGGAGTACGAGCGTACCTCAACGGCAAGCTGGTTTCCATGTGGAAAACAAACTACAATGACATGAGTTTGCGACCCGGTTGGCGGTTGCCGAGAAATAATGTGCTCGGATTGGGTTCGCAGCTTGGTGATACTATTTTCTATTCGGCGGAACTCATACCGGTGATCCGCAAACCGAGCAATCAAAACTTTGAATTGGTGGCACCGCCATCGGATGCCACAGATATGACCCTTGGCCCTCTGTTGCCCATAAGCCCAAACAACCCGGAGGAATTCATAACACCTAGCAATCGACGATCGGAGAAACTTACAAGCCCCTCGACGACCAAGGCGTTGGGGGCATATCTCCTCGCTAAATCGGTCGCAAGTCGCGCCTTTGAAAAGGCCAAGGCGCACGCGACTAAGGTTTGCAAAATAGCGCTTCAGAGTGCGCTACGGCGGGCGATGGTCAGCGGCGCAGTAGCGCAGACGCGACTGATCGCGGTAATTATTACAGCGATGGATCAACCGTCGTTCCAGGCGGCTACGCAGCCGGGCTTAACATCGCATGCGGCTAAAATAGCGTGGCGTCAATATCGGATGGCATTGGCCAAGGCTCGCGGGAATTATCTGTTCGCGTTGCATGCTCTTCGCCTAACCTATACTGGGGCGTTGAAAAATGCTCTGTCGAAAGCAATCCAATCGGGTAACTTCACAGAGGCGCGACGAATTCATCGCATACTTACCATACTGAAACGTGAAGATGCTAATCCTCTAACCTCGAACCGTTCATACTGGTAAGAGGGGCGATTAAACCTGAAGAACATCGCAATTTCCGGGGCTGTCGATGTAACACACCATGGGGCGGAGTGCCAACTTTTTCAACTTTTCCTTAATTGCGTTAGAACGGATGTTCCAGCATAACGCGGTGCTTCGCACAGCGATATCAGGCTGTAAAATCAACGCGTTTTGCGTCTTGATGGCAGCTTCTTTCTGGTGGCTACATGGACGCCACGGTGCGGGAGTGCTCGGGGCAGGATCACTTCCGCCAGTTCCAGCAACCGCTGCACCGATGCCCGCGGCTGCGGGATGCAGTTGCACAGCGGCTTGCCCTTCATAACCATCTGCGTCGTGCAGAGCGTTTTGAGTTCGTCCAGGCCCTCCTGCACCGTGGCGTCGATGGCCTGCCATCGCCGGGCTAATTCCTGCACGATCTTGTAGGCCAGCATAATCACCAGTGCATGGCCACGCGTGCGGCTGGCCAGACGCACATGCACCGG
>DAHVEJ010000159.1 GCA_027313145.1 Phycisphaerales bacterium
TGCAAGGTCACCATATCCATGTCACCAGTATAACATCCCAAGCTGATATGTAAATGTTATTTTTTAACGACCCCTTAGTTCAAATTCGTCATAATCCGTCCCTTGGTACGTATCCGTCCGCCTCCTGCGCGGTTGCGACAGCGGCAAACGCGCATGAACTGCGGAGCGAACTTGGCATATTTCCGTGATGGACGTATTCTCGACGTAGATTTCGGCGATGCGGGGCCACGCGAGGCCCGGTTGTTTTGGTAGCGAGCATAAAGGATCACCGAATGGCACAATCGGAATTGCAGGCAGCCCAAATCCAAGTCATCCGCGAGCCTGGACGCACGCGGTTTATAATTCCCCATTGGTGGGCTACGGAAAGGCAGAAGAGAAAAGTTCAGTGGAGGATAATATGCATCGCGATCTGCCTTATACTACTCGGTGTTGCGTCTGTGTCACTTGGGGTACTTTTCGGTATCGCACGCGGGGTCGTACGCCGGTGGCCACCATCGACTGAAATCGCATTGGTTTTTCTGTCACTGGAAATTGGATTGGCGCTATTTTATTTTGCAGGCCTGTCATTTTCTTTGTTCTTAGCAAATGCCCTGTTCGGTGACCAGTTGACCGTAATTAGCGTCCAAAACGCAACGTTTCAGAAGACGTCCCGACTTGGATTTCTCCGATGGACGCGACAATGGCCGGTCGGGCAGGTCAAGAATGTGCGCATCTCCCGAAATGCCCCGGCAAGGGGGCGCAGCTTCGCAACTTTGCAGGGTGACCCAGTGGGTGTTCTCTATCTTCAGGTGGGCAGCAGGGCGGTTAGAGTCGCGGACCGTCGTCCGCTGCCGGTCATCCGAGAACTGGCGGTGGCCCTTGCCACGGCGCTGAACGACGCGAGGAGGGTACTGCCGGAAGCAGCGGCCGAATATCTGCAGCCACTTCCGTTTGTTGATTGCTCGGATCCGGCAGCACTTGAAGCAGATTTGCTAGAAATGCCAATGGATGCCCAACTTCGTATTGAGCGACTCCCTGGCTCCCTATGGATTTTGGTGCCATCACCGCCACGGAATTTTAGGAATCTTGCCAGATCGGGAAGAATTCGCATGGCCGCTGTGATGCTTCCGCTGGGATTGGTCATATGGGCAGCCGTGAATTGGCCACCGGCATGGCTCGATAATGGGGCGGATACTATCCGGAAGGCTCAAGCGTTTGCCACAGTCCTTGGTGTGCTGGGAATTCTGTTCGCGGTATCCGGGTTACGGCACTTTAAAAAGCGATTGAGCATCTCCGTAGATGCCGACGGACTTACCCTGCGGGAAGAGCTGGGGAAGCGCATCCGTTCGCACACTTGGAGACGCTGTAACATTGCTGCGATTAACGTTGCCTTATTCCAAGGCAATCCCTATCTCTTCTCAACCGCGTTGCAGTTAGTAGGTACCGACGGTGCGAAGGTGCTTCTAGTAATGGGCAGGCTAGAGCATCTGCGCTATGTTGCGACGATACTCCGAAATGAGTTGGGATGTGCCGCAAAGCCAACCTTGGCCAATCCGAAGCAACAACCAGAAACGGAGAATACGCCTTAGAATGGTAAGCGGGTCCCCGCGAGAGCAAGGATATTCACCGCATAATATGCGGTCGACAAATGGTTTATTCGCCGCACGATAAGGCCAAGCTTACCGCACTGATCCAATTTCCTGCGTCACGGCCACCAGGTCTCGCAGCTACCGTAGAGGCCAATGATCGGTGCGGAACGGCAGGACCGGCATCTTGGCTTTATCCATCAGGTTGGGCACGGCCTTGCAGCTCCATGCGAAACGGACGGCTACAGGATGCGGAACGGCGGCAGCGGAAACTGCGACGGTGTCACCGATAATTTCCGCTTTGGCCGGTACAAACTTGTGGTCTGCTCCCGCAATTTCAAACCAGTCCAACGGCTTATGATTGCGGCTTGCCAACCCGCCGATGACATCCTGAAACTGAATAATAATTTTTGACCCATCCACATGCATGGATTTGTACATGGGACCCATCGTGCGTAACGTCCCATGCCCATACACCATATTCAAAGCCAGCAATGTCAGTCGCTTGCCGACATCCTGCTTATCCCGGAAGTGAATGTTGTGGAGATTGCCAATGTCCATCGTGCCCACCATGCCGACCGCAGGCAGTGTTCGCACGGCATTTTCATCCCCCTGCCAGACCAGCGGCACGCCTACCGTCGGCTTGGGATAATGGAAGTACGGCGCAATCTGCACAATTAAGAACGGAACCTTCGGCGTCTTCCAGTCGCGCCGCCAGGCTTTGATCATTGCGGCCAAACGCGTACCGTAAATCGGGTCATTGACCCACGCGTTATTTTCGCCCTGATCCCACACCATCCCGCGGATGGCGTAAGGAATCAGCGGATGTATCATGGCATTAAACAGGGATACCGGCGCCATATCCGGTGACGGCCGGCTCAACGTGAAGGGATTTTGCGGCGGCTTAATGCCTGGCCGTGCCGGAGCCGCCTGTCCGGCCGCACGCGCACGGCGCACCGCCGCGGACCACGCAGCCATTTTCTGGTGATATTGCCGCAACTGTTGACGGTATCTCCGGGCTGCCAACGGAAACCATTGCAGTTCGCCATGCAATGCCGGCGTGCGCCGCAGCGCGGACATGGGCGTCCATGATTGAATACTGGTGCCGCCATAGGAAGAATCAATAATTCCAATTGGAATATGCAGTTGTTTACATAAATCACGTCCGAAGAAATATCCCACGGCACTGAATCGTTTAATCGTCGTCGGGGAACAAACCATCCATGCCGCTTTGAAATTCTCCTGCGGTTGCGGCGTATTATTTCGGGGGATCTTCAGCAGATGAATCAGCGGAAAATTGGCGGCCGCAACTTCCTTGCGGGCGTGCAGCGCGCGGGCCCATGAACCATCCACAGGAAACTGCATATTAGATTGTCCGGAGCAGAGCCACACATCCCCCACCAGTACATCATGAATCTCCAGGCGATTGCCGCCGGAAATAACCATCGTGCGCCCCTGCGCGTCCGCGTGCAGCGGTGCCAGGCGTACCATCCACTTGCCCTTCGCGCCAGCGGTGGCCGTGCGCTGCTGCCCGGCGAAGCGAACCGTAACACTTTCCCCCGGTTTCGCCCAGCCCCAAACCGGAATGACCGCATCGCGTTGCAAAATGGCATGATTGGTAAAAAGATTGGAAACAGTAATCTTTGCCGAAGCGGTCGCCGCCGGCAATAAACCGAGCATCGCCGCAACACTGATAAACCTTGCCGCCCGTGACCGCATATCCGCAACTCCATGAACACAAATCCAAAACGCCGGCGCATTGGCCAAACAGGACTATATAGGTAACCGATAATTTAGCAACAGTCGCGAATCGCCGCGCACAGCATTTAACATTTGGCCTTCATCGGCGCGCATCAAGCCGTTCGCCGCATGCGAGTATATCTCGCAGAATCAAGGATTAACGTGTTGAGGTGCGTCATCGTCGTCCCGGAATTCACTACTAAGCCGGCCAGCCCGCTGGCCGCGGTTCTATGGGGCCACGCAAAACTGTAGCACCATCGCTTAAAAATAGTTCAAATCACAAATCACAAACCACACATTTCAGATTTCAAATTTCAAATTTCAGATCTCAAATCTCAAATTCCAGTCCCCCCCCCCCGCATACCCCTTTAAAAAGAACACGGGCCGGTTTTTCAACCGGCCCGTTTGCCTGTGGTTCTTTAGCGTAATCCGCCACATTATATGGCAGGATCATGCGCTCATCGTTGGCGAATACACTTCGCCGTTAAATTAAGGCCATACAACAATCAAGTCATACGGCAACCAAGCGCCCAAATAATGCAGCGCTCGGGAAGAATAGTCGTTTACCGACTGCTCTTCTGCGCTTGGAAACAATCACGGCAATATACCGGACGATTCCCAGATGGTTTAAAAGGAACTTCCGTCGGCTGTCCGCAGGACGCGCAGGTCGCTGGGAACATTTGACGGGGACCGGAAGAGAAGCCGCCGCGGGCTCCGCCGCCGCCGCCACCGCCACCGGATCGAGAAGAGAAACTACGACTTCCACCACGACCGCCCGAATCGCCCTGTTGGGCTTTCCGTGCATCGCGGCAGGTTTTGCAGCGTTTGGGTTCATTTGTAAATCCACGTTCGGCGAACCGCTGTTGTTCATCCGCAGTGAACGTGAATTCCGCGCCACAATCGACGCATGCGATAACTTTGTCTTCATAGGACATACGAGTGCTCCCTGGGTATACCAGAAATGAGAGAATTGAGAGAAACGCGATGGGCGGTGCGGGAATGGCTTCGGCCAACCTCGAACTCGGGCGCTACTGCCCACAGGCATGAGGAATAATAGCATGTCGTTTCAGAATTGCAAGTTAATTCTTTTCATTTTTTATTTTATCCCTGTCGCTTGGCCAAAAACGCCAAAATCATCAATGGGATAAGAATTTTTATTCATATTGACGAATATAATTTTAAAGCCTTAGCGCCTTCATCTGCGGGCAATTTTCCTTCCGCACCTTTTTTCATGCGGATCCCTTCGCAAGGCAAACGCCCAATACCGCCAATTATGCGATCGCCTTTGTCAGGTTCGCATCCCCGTACTCTTCGCTCATCAGGCGCGACATCTTGAACATCACCCCTAATCGCCGTAGAGTACCACTTACAGATTGGTTTTTTGGCGATCTGATTTTTGGATACGGAAAGCTTCATGCAGTTAAAAGATATACTTCGGCGCGAAAACATCAAAGCTCCACTGGCCGCCACCGACAAAAAAGAGGCCATTAAAGAGCTGGTTGAATTGTTGGCCCTCAACAAGGATGTTAAAAACCCCGAGCTGGTTCTGGCCAGCGTTTTGGAACGTGAATCTATCCGCACCACCGGTGTGGGGTACGGTTTAGCGATTCCCCATAGCAAATGCGGCGGCGTCAATCAGCTTACCATCGCCATCGGAAAGCCTGAGCATCCGCTGGATTTTCAATCACTTGATGGCCAAAACGTTTATCTTATTGTGCTGTTGGTCAGCCCCCCGGAACAAACCGGTGCTCATATTCAATGCCTGGCCAGCATCAGTCGGCTTATGACTATTGAGGCGTTCCGATCTAAATTAAAAGCCGCCAAAAACGCCGATGAAATTTATGACGCCATCGTGGCTCAGGAAAAAGGCATCGTTCCTGAAAAGTAACACTACCTGGAGGGGGGCATTAGAGTTTAGCGCTTTGTCTTCAAAACCCTGCGAGGCGTACCAATTACAGCCGATAAGCCGGGCTAGTGCTCTGTCACAGCAAAATGTTAGGGTTGACGAGGAACCTTTGCGATGGTGGGTGCGTCCTTTGAGGGGCAGCCATCCTAAAATGTTGATGTGACACACCACTAGCCTGCTGGCCGTTGTTCCTCCAAAGCATTCCAGATGCGAAATTCAATAATCCCGCCCCATCGCAATCCCCGGCGATTACTCACGCAGGCTCCTGGTCTGCAACTGATGTAATTTTCCGATACCTTTTACCGCGAGTTTTAACATGGAGTTAAACTGCCGCGGGGTAAACGTGGCATGTTCGCCGGTGGCTTGGAGTTCCACAAATGTGCCGTCTTTAAGCATTGCGACATTCATATCCACTTGGGCGGTGGAATCTTCGCTGTAATCCAAATCCAGAACCGGCGTATTGCGGACAATCCCCACACTGATCGCCGCCACTTGGCCAATCACCGGATTGGCGGAAAGAACAGAATCATTTCTGGCACGGCGCACGGCATCGCAAAGAGCGATATAGGCCCCGGTAATGGCCGCCGTGCGTGTGCCGCCGTCCGCCTGTATCACGTCACAGTCCAGCCACAGTGTGTTTTCACCAAGCTTCTTAAGGTCAATGACGCTGCGCAGCACGCGGCCGATCAGCCGTTGAATTTCTACGCTCCGGCCATCAGGCTTGCCGCTGTCGCACTTTTTCCGTGTGTTGGTTGATGACGGTAGCATGGCGTATTCCGCGGTCAGCCAGCCTTGCCCTTTTCCAGCCAACCAGGGTGGAACACCTTTTTCAATGATGGCCGTGCATAGCACGCGCGTATTGCCAAAACTTATCAACACCGATCCGCCGGCATGTCGCGTAAAATTCCGCTGGATCGTAATTTTACGCAGTTGATCCGCTTTTCGTGAGTCCTGTCGCATGATTACCTTTCGTTGGGGTGCTTGGGTCCGCAGTCTCCTTGATCGCGGGTTTCACTTGGGGGTTGGCGGCTTGCAGTGATTTACGGGGGATGCCCCGTTGTCTCCGTGACCACCCCTTCATTACTGACTGTTATTACTACCGGGCCACCACCGATAGTGCGAGCCAGTCCCGCGCAGTGGTGTAAATCAGAGACAAACTTAATGCACGCGACCAGGAAATGGGCCCGGGAGAAAAGCGAGTCTGCGGGCACTGGAAAGGTATCAGGCGTGGCCCGCATGCGCTGTCGAAAATCATCGGTCGCAACCCGTCGGTAAAATGTTGTGTCGCCATCCGCGGTGGACCAAGGAGCATGCTCCAAATCCGAAAAATGCTTTTGACTAAAAACTTCAAATTCTGATAGAACGCCACCACGCGGGTCATAGTTGCAGATTTGGTAGGACGCCGGTACCGGTCCGCTTTTCCCCAAATTGTACCCGCTTAGCCGAAATCCCAACTCCGGTGCCCCGGCCGCGCCATGATTTTTTTGGACGGTGCGGCAGAGCGTATGGGCAAGCTTGTCGAGGGACGGAACGTGCCCGTTTCGGGTCACAAAATCCTCGAGCCAAAGATCGGTCGGTGTAAGCCCTATTTTGCCGAACCCCCAAGTTCCGACCATTCCCCGGAGCTTCGGCAATCGCTGGAGCTTCTTCATGCCGAAAGAAACCCGTAACTTGCGTCCGCTTTCGGTAGCGGCTTCAATGGATTCAGCAGTATCCGCAGCCATGGCCACGCCGTGCTTGGAAATATCGGTCAGAATCAGCGTCATGCCCGTACCGGACTCCGGAAGCTTTTCCACCCGCTTGCAATTTCGCGCACCTGCCTCGCGGCGGCCAGTTCCACCTTCCGGACGTAGCTGGGGCCGAAGCAGGTCTGCATGTCAAACCGGGCATCCAACGGAACTTCCACGCTGACGGCTGCCAGCACTCGCCCGGAAGAGTTAATTGCGTGGGCTGTATACGTGTGCCCGGAGTTGCCCTTGAGCCATTTGCCCTTGACCTGTATGTTTTTGCTCACCATAAAAGCAATTCCTATATTTGACCAGCTCATTATAACAGAATACGCCGCAAAAGGTCATTCCACGTTCGTGTCATTCCACGTTCGACGGCTCCTTGACATGGGACCTTGCCTTAAGGCTCATCACTCGGCGACGGCTCTAAAGCGTTTGCAAATGAAAGCCGCCGTCGACGTCGATAACCTGACCGGTGGAAAATGGCAGCAGGCCGTCGGCCACCGCCAGCACCGCCTTCGCCACATCTTCCGGCGTGCCCCAGCGGCGAATTGGCGTGAGGCCATTGGCGATCAGGGTGTCATATTTTTCCTTTACTCCGGAGGTCATATCCGTGGCGATAATCCCGGGCCGTATTTCGAAAACTCCGATATTCAATTCCGCCAGGCGAGCCGCGAAAAGTTTGGTCATCATTGCTAATCCGGCCTTGGCGACACAATAATCCCCGCGATTGACACTGGCGGTATACGCACTGATGCTGGAGATGGTGACAATGTTTCCCACACGCCCATCAAGGCCTATTGGATTGGATTTCATGGCATTGGCGGCAAGTTGGGAAAGAAAGTAGGGGCCTTTAAGATTCACATTAATCAGCCGGTCAAAGCCGGCTTCCGTGGCTTCCAGAATATCCATTCGCTGGTCTGGGGCAATACCCGCATTATTTACCAGCATGTCCAAACGGCCGAAATGCACAACCGTTTCTGTAATCAGATGTTGTCGATCAGCGCTATTGCCGATGTCACCCTGTACCGCATGAGCCTGCCCGCCGTGCTGGTTAATGTGCTCTACCGTTGCCTGGGCCGCCGCCAGGCTTGAGGCATAATTCACCACCACGTTCCACCCAGCGGATCCCAACGCTGTGGCAATAGCTTTGCCAATCCCGCGCGATCCACCGGTCACCAAGGCTGTACGGTTGTTTCTGAGCATAAATTTTGATCACTCCGCTCTGTTAAGGCTGGGATTTATTCTTCAGGTCCGCCAATTCGGATTCCACTTCGCGCAGCCGCTTAACCAGATCCGGCAACTGCATGAAATGCATGTAGACTCTGCGGGCATGTTTGAGATCCATCGAAGGCGTGCCGCCGATATCTTTATTGGGCGCAATATCCTGTGCAATACCCGATTGCGCCGCGGCTCTTACCATATCCCCAATGTGCAAATGGCCCGCCACCCCGACCTGTCCGGCAAGTACCACATGGTGGCCGGTGCTGGCCGAACCGGCTATACCGACCTGGCTTACCAGCAGGTTGTGCTCCCCGATGCGGCAATTATGCCCAATCACCACACTGTTGCCCAGTTTAGTGCCGGCACGAATCAATGTGCTTTCCATCGCGGCGCGCTCAATAACCGTGTTGCTGCCCACCTCCACATCATCTCCCAGCACAACATTGCCAATCTGTGGAATTTTGTTGTGAATGCCCTGGTGTGTGGCAAAACCGTAACCATCACATCCCACGACCGCGCCGGCCTGCAGAATCACCCGATCTCCCAGAACGCACTGGTCGTAAACGACGGATGAGGGATACATAATACAATCGCGACCGATGCGCACATCAGCCATAATGGCAACATGTGGATATATATTGGTGTTATCACCAATTTCCACGTTTTCCCCGATCACCGCGAAGGGATGAATATTAACTTTTTCTCCGATTCGGGCGGATTTGGCCACCACCGCCAGAGGCGATATACCGATCTGCGGATGCACGCGGAAGCCGTGCAGCAAAACCAGAATTTGCCGAAAGCTGTAGTACGGATCTTCAGTCTGAATCAAGGCCGGTTCCCAGCCGTCATTACGCTGCATGGATACGGTATCTTTTCCCACCACCACGCAACCCGCCCGTGTCGTGTTGAGATGGGCCGCATACTTATGGTTGGATAGAAAACTGATGTCCGCGGTACCGGCAGAAGATAATCCATTGCAGCGCGTAATCTGCCGGTCTTTATCACCGATGACCATGCCGCCAACATGGGCGGCCAATTCTTCAACCGTGCGGGGGGTGGGGGGTAGTTCCGTTATCACACAATCCTGCCTTTCAAGCCTTGCAGAAGCCTACGGCCAAGGCAATAGTGTTGTCAAACAGTGCTGTCAAACTAGGCCGCCGCAGGTGAGTTGGCCGGGCGAGCTGGCGTCCGGCCGCGGCGATTCCTGGGATGGCTCCGCCCTCGGGCGGCGGAGACTATTTTCGGGATTGCTTTTTCCGGGTACTTTCATATTTGCGTTCCTCTTTTTTTCCCACGAACGGCGAGTGGCCCAGGATCATGACGCAACGGTGGCGTGGTGGCGGCGGGCGGCCAGGCTGGTAATGCTTCTGCAAAAAAGAAGTTTGCTCATCTGCGGCTGCCAATCTATACGACACCCCATAACCGCAAGCCCTGAAACCCGTTGATCCCAACGTGGAGGGCCAAATGGCGGGCCGTACCGATCGCACCTCGTGTCCATGTCTCTGTTAATTGGGACGCCCACGGAATTACGAGCTTCAGGAGCGACCGCACCACGAACCGAAACCCCGGAGGTCTCCCTTTTATGTGCGGCCGGGATTGGACAGTAGCCCGTCTTGATTTTTTGCCTGTCGTAGTGACTTTGCGTATCCGAGCATCGCGCTCGTAAGATCGCCACAATGATAACACCCGCAGTTACGATAACCGTTAGACCCGTTGTGTTTAGAAAATGCCCGCGCACCGGTCGGTCACTCGTTTGCAGCTCACTCCCATTTTTAGCCATGCCAATAGCTAATCCACCCGCAAATTACTGGCAACAAGGGATTTCTCGGCTAAGGTAACGTAAATGCGGCGAGCACCCTTCCGAAAATAACGATAAATTCGCAAATACG
>DAHVEJ010000015.1 GCA_027313145.1 Phycisphaerales bacterium
TTGCCGAAAGGCCAGCTTTAATTCCTTGTCAAAGCGGGTGCGGAAGTTCGCAAAGGTGCTATGGTCAATCTCCCGTCCCTCCACCAGCCACAGAAAATCCATGCGATTCCGGCAGGCATCCTCCAACTTCCGGCTGGAGCGGATGCCCAAGGTCAGCCCGTAGAGAATGGCCCCGGCTACGATCCGCGGATGGATCGGGGGCTGTCCGGCCACCAGGCAGTACCGTTGTTCCCAAGCGGACCAATCCATCTGTCGCAAGACCTCATCGACCAGCCGAACGGAATGGTCCTCGCTGATGACGGCATCCAGAGTGGGCGAGAATAAGACGGCCTGTTCGCGAATCAGGGGGGCTTGGTTCCAGCGATTCATGGGGTAATGTCTCCGACAAACGACAGGGAGAGTATACCAAAATAATTGTAGTAATGCAAATGACTACACTACTACATTCAATACTTCCGCAAATATGAATCACGCCGGGCGGCGGCGGCTTGTGCGGGACGGCACCGGGCCGATGCCGGGACGCTGGGGATATCCGGGGATTTAGCAAATGCCGTGCCGATTAAATCGACAGGCCCCGCGCCGGGACCGGCGAGCGACAGCACCATGTGCAAATTCGAGAAACTCGTAGGGCGACCTCTGCGGGCGCTGCCGCCCGGAAGGCCTCTCCAAGATACAGCAGCCTGATTCGCAAGGGTACCGCGCATCGCACACCCCGGATTGAATAGGCGGCTGTCCCCCGGATCCTGAGCAAGTATCTCTTACTCTTTACCCCGCCAGAACGCACATTCCGATGTGGCCGCCAAAACCCTGTCCTATCGTGATGCTGCGGGCCGACTGCGAAATGCCCTGGCCTGTCGGCAGCGTGCCGTGCTGATGACACATTGCGGAAATCACCAGGCCAACCAATCCTGACGCCCCCAGTGAATGGCCAAGCCAGCGTTTATGGGAAAAAACCGCTGACTTCGCCCCGCACGCCCGACCAATGGCGGATAATTCGACTTGATCATGCTGTGTGCCGGCGGCATGGGCGTGAACAAAGGCGACTTCTTTGCCCGCAGCGCACGCTCTTAGCCCGCGCGCCAGAGAATTGCCGGCCGCGTCAATGGCCAGTAAATGCGTTGCATCTGCCGCCAGCAGGCAATTTTCCACTTCCACGCCTCCGGCATCACCGGCCTGAAGGCACACCGCCGCAGCCGCCTCACTGATAAAAAAACCACTGCCGGACTGATCAAAGGGCCGACAGTGCCGATGGCCGCTTTGATCGGGGGATGCAAAAACGCCTAAATTTTCAAAACTATTCTCGAACAACGGATGAATCGACGCATCTGCCGCGACGATAATCGCCCGTTTAAATTCTCCCCGACTAATTCCATGGTACGCACGGTGCATGGCCACCAATGATCCGGCACATGCCGCAACATGGGTTTGCACCGGCCCCCCGGGATTTATTAGTTTTGTCAGCACCGTTTGCAAGGCCGCCGGGCCCAGCGCCACGTGCCAGGCAAGATTTTCCGATAGTTGCTTCCCGACATGCTGCGCTGCGCACGCGTCTAACAGTCGCAAAATTGGCCCTTTGCTGGTGGCAACAAACAATGCGGTATCGCCCTGGGAACAAACTTCCGCGTTCCATTCGGCTGTGGCCAAAGCTTGCAGACATGCAAACACTCCAAGTTCAATGGAGCGGTCAAGTTGATCCGGAATGATGAAATGTTGTGCCAAGCCATCCGCACCTGACGCTGCCGGAACCTTCACCCCTTCTGTGCATGAGTCGGGATATGCCAAACCCAATATTCCGGCGTCCGCCGCGGCCTGATTGCGCAGGTGCGTTATCACCTCTTGGCAGATTATCCCGCGGTCGGCCAGCCGCTGATCAGCTCTGATTGCCGCCCACAACGTTTCCGGCGTGTGCCCCAGCGGCGTCACCGCAGCCATTGATTGAATACCAACACGCGTCTTCACAAGGGGCTAAAGATAGTTGTACCGCCTATGGCCCGCAAGTGGCATCCGCAAATTGCTGATTAAGCGCGAATCGCCGTCTTGGAAAATGTTTGCCCGCCGCCCCCGGCAATTTCACGACCGGCGTGGCAATATTTCCGGGCAGGCGGCGAAATTGACGGCATAAATGCCTGCGCTAAGAGGATGCTTGGCCTTGGAAACTCGCATCGCAGAGGCCCACCCGAATTTATTGCCACGCCCACGACTGCGTACCTTTAAGGGGGGGGAATTCCAACCGTGTTGCTCTGCCAGTATACTTACTGTTTACGCCGATGGGCGGGGCACGGTAGCGGCGGCGCAGGGCACTGCGGGAAATGCGGCGTTTTTGGTTCTGGGAAATGTTTATGTCAGCTCCGGTACATCCTTACGGTGATTATGGCGTGGCTTTACGCACGCTGCGATCGGGACGCAATTTTCTCGGTTATGTGCTGTTTTTCAGCGTGATGCTGCAAGTGGTAGGATTTATTCTGATGCGTTTTACCACGCAGCCCTACCGCGCGGGCACTCCGGTAATTGTGGTGCACCATTTGCCACGCCATCGCAGCGCCTGGTCAAATTCCAATCAGCGGCCCGTCCTGCGAGCCGGTTTACCGGAAAGCCTTCAGGGTTTCGCCGCATCCGGCACGGAGGGACAAAGCATTGAAAATTATCAATCGGACCGTATGGTCCTGGGAGAAAAGGCCGGGCGGCGGTTGAATCTTCGGCGACAGTGGCGTGAAAGTTATTATCTGATCGCGCCGATCACGCAGTTGCTGGGTTTATTAGCGTCGGGTTCGCAGGCCATTATTATTTTTGTCACACTGCTGGTCATTCTGGTAGCGCAGGCACCGGGCGTGGCCAATATGACACGCAGTTTTATCTGGTCGGTTATTTTGCTGTTTATGGTTTTTCCCTGGCAGTATGTGTTGCCGGGATTTCCGATTCCCGGTGTGCTGTACGGCTGGCATGAATTACACAGCACGCTGGCGTTGGCATTTTTGCCGCCGCCGGGACACGGTATTTCGTTTGATCAGCGCATATTAATTGTCGGCAGATATGTCTTATGGCCGGTCCTGGCGCTGGTGGTGATGCTGGTAACCGCGGAGCGGTTTCGCGCGGGCGTGCGGCTGGCAATCGGGCATCCGTTGCAAAGCATGATGCTGGGGGACAATCGCGGTGCCCCAAGTTCGGCCCCGCGATCGCCGGCGGGACCCGGCGTGCCGGGCACCAAGAGCTGACAAGATCACAAATCGTGCAACCAACCGCGCTTTGCCCTATACTTTTTGCCCATGAGATGGTACATGAAACATCGCCTGTATACGCCCTTGCTGATCCAACGCAGCATCGTTGCATTGGCTGTGCTGCTGTTTTTGCTGCCGGCCCTTAGCCGGCGGTGCCGCGCGGTGGTGATTCTACCACGGCCGCCGGCTTCCTGGCTGTTGCAGAATGGCGTGTGGGTGCCGCTGGTAGCGCCCGATCCCAATACTCCGCCGGGGCAGGTGGCGGAAATGATTCAAGAATTAAATTCCGGCCGGCCCCAACGAATTCCCAAGCAGGCCCGCCGATGGATTAAAGCCAACAAAAACAATCCGCTGGCCCCGGAAGTATTGCTGCTGCGGGGCGATGCGTACAATGCCATGGGTGCTAAATACACCGCCCTGTTTGCCTATGAAGATCTGCTGGACAACTACCCCACCAGCCCGCTCTACGGCCCCTGCCTGCGGCGGGAATATAACATTGCCTGCGCTTTTCTTCGCGGATACAAACGGAAATTTCTGGGCTTGCGTATTCTACCGGTCACCGGGGATGCTCTGGAACTTTTACGCCGCATACAAGATCGCCAGCGTGGATCACCTTTAGCGGAACTCGCGGGCATTCGTGTCGCCGATTATTACTACAGCGATGCGCGTTTTAACCGGGCGTTTCAGTCGTACCAGGATTTCCTGCGGCGGTATCCATACAGCCAGTTTGTGGTCAAAGCGACTTTAATGGAAGTCCAATGTCTGCTGGCCACTTTTCGCGGCGTAAAATTTGACCTCACGCCTCTGCGAAATGCCGACGCGCAACTTGAAACACTCACGCAGGAATATCCGCACTTTGCGCAGTTGGTGCAAGTGAAGGCTTTGGAAGAACGCATTTATCAGATTGAAGGCCGTAAGGAACTGGAAATTGCCCGATTTTATATTCGCTTCAGCAAGCCTGCGGCCGCCCGATATTATTACAATCGGGTGATTAATGATTGGCCGGATACGCAGTGGGCAAAAATTGCCAAAAAGGAACTTGTGGAGCATTTTGGGGCGGAGGCGATCAAGTGACTATCTCGCGAAATATTCGGCGTAAGGGGCGAAGCATTGCGGGGATCCTGGCGTTAATGCTTCTGGCGGTTCTGCCGGCGGGGTGTGGATACACCATGAAGTCCATTTATCCGGCGGGTATTCATACCATCGCGGTGCCCATTTGGAAAAACAATACCTTTCGCCGAGGCTTGGAATTCCGCCTGACGGAGGCGATTGATAAAAATATTGAGTCCCGCACGCCGTATCGGTTGGCACCGATCAATCAGGCACAGACGGAATTAACCGGCACCATCGTGAGCGTCAGTGAAGGCGTCCTAAGTAACAGCTTCACGACGAATTTGCCGCAGGAAACACAAATCACCCTTGTGGTGGATTTTACGTGGCGGAACCTGCATAGTGGAGCCGTGCTATCACGACGGGTTAATTTCGCCGCTTCCAGCACCGAAATTCCGCAAATCGGCCAGCAGTTGCCGGACGCTGAACAAATGGCCGTGGAACGCATGGCCAAGGCAGTGGTCAATCAAATGCAGAAATCGTGGTAAAAGCGGTGCATGCAAGGCGGCACGCGGCAGGTTACCGCGGCAATGAACGCATTTCCAATAACTTCCCAAAATCCGACGTACCGTCGCCGACAAAGCCGCCGGCTCTGTCAGTGGTACGCCATGAGAGTGCCGCGCAAATCGGTAAATTGTTTTGGCGGTGTTCATCGCCGTCATGCGCGGCATTCCACGGAGAAATAAAAAAGGCCCGTTGTACCGGGCCTGGGAGATTGGGGAAGTCTTAAGAGAAATTGGCAAAGCCGGGCGAAACGCCGCAGGCTTACTTTTTCTTCTTGTCCTTCTTGGGTTTTTTGACTTCCTTCTTCTGACTGTTGTTGCCCTTGGCCATAATATGACTCCTAATAAGGGATTAAAAAAACACAAATACATCGCCACGCGACGATGTATGTAAACGACACCGAAGAGTAAACTGAAAATAATAGTAACGTATCGGCGCATAAACGCCAGTAAAAAATAATGGAAAATTGCGGCACGCCGTTTACGCACGCCGGTAACCGGTAAGTTACGCGCGCGGCAATTATTCCGGGCAAATCACCGGGGTGCGAGTTTCTGGGACGAACCATTCTCATAGCGCCGGCATTTATGCCGTCGATTTCACCGCCTGCCCGGAAATATGGCCACGCCGTAAGTTAGGCCAGCAAGTTCGATCGGTTGCATTAAAAGCATAAAACCGGCATAATAAATGTCTCGGTGGATGGAAACCAAAGGGAATTCATACACCGAGGCACGCGGTCAGCCACGAGAAATCGGGCTGTCGGCGGTGCTATAATACAGTGCGATTAGAAATTGATCGCGGGGTAGAGTCCCGATAGCTATCGGGAGTAGCTCGTCGAAAGGCAACTGTAAAAAGCAGCCCGACGAGAGGACAGAGAAATAGAAGAACGCGAAATTGATCGCGGGGTAGAGCAGTCTGGTAGCTCGTCGGGCTCATAACCCGGAGGTCGGAGGTTCGAATCCTTCCCCCGCTATTATCTGGCTAAAGAGTGCCGGAAAGAGGCTGATTTTAACGCTTTTGGCGTTCGGATCAGCCTCAATCGTTTTAACGTAAATAGCCACAAATTCTTTTTTCTGGTCTACCGTGCCGCTGGCGAATATCTCGTCCAAGCGTTGAATCTCCTGCCGTGATCGTTCGGCAATGTCCTGCATATCCGGAAGTTGCGGTAGCTTCCGCTGAAGCCGGTGGAGTTCGGCCTCAAGGGCCTGGCGTTCTTCGGCGGCGGTCTTGGCCTCGTCGTATAGGCCCAGTGTCTGCGCGGTTACGGCATCCAGTGCTTTCAGATGGTCCCGTAACTTGGCCGTCTGCTGATCCAGTTCCGCCAACCGGCGTTGAAGCTGCTGCCGGGCGTCATCATCGTTACCGGAGAGCCGGGCAATTTCTTCGGCGATGTATTCCTGAAGTTGTGGATCCTCGGCTAATTTAGACAAATCGCGTTTAATCAGGGAGAGAATATGCTGTTCGACCACCTCGGCGGGTATCTTGTACCGCGTCGGGCAGCGTTCATGATCTCCGTTGTGATGCGTGGAGCAAATATAATATCGGGTGCGGTATCCCTTTCCGCTGGTGGTGGTCTGGCCGCAAAGTCGCCCGCCGCATACTCCGCAAGTAAAGCAGTGAGAGAGAAAATAGTTGCCATGGATACTGGTGCCGACCGTATGGCGGTGGTGCTCCTTGCAGTCCTTACGCCGTGCTTGAATCTGCTTGTGCAAGCCCTCGTCAATGATTGCCGGCCAAGCGTTGGGTTTTACAATCCAGTCACTTTCGGGCCGCCGTTCCAAGCCTTCATCAAGGCGTTCGACACTCTCGCCGCCGGAGTGTCGGTGCCATTTACTTTCTGTGCGCTGGTTGTAAACACTAATGCCCGCGTAGGCTGGGTTGTCCAGCATTGAATGGATTGTTGGTATGGTGAATATACGCCCTCGGATGGTGCGCAATCCCGCCTTGTTCAAAGTGTCTCGCAAAACGCGGATCGGCAAGCCCGCAGCATAGTCGGCAAACATCTTCCGGATTGCGTTTACTCTGACCGGATCGGACAGTACGAGCGTGCAAAGCTCGAATTCTGGTTTGGTATACCGTTGTCCTGGTGGAATTATTTCGATCAGCACGCCGGATTCTGGGTGCAGGACCTGCTGCGTGCGGTCCGACATATCGCGGAGGATACGTTTGGGCTTGCCGTCCATGGTGGTATAAAGGCGGTCATAGCCGAAGGGAATCGGTCCTCCGCACCATAATCCGCGTTCCGCCTTGGCTATATGCCCTCGCATGGTGTCACGGGAAAGCTTGCGCAAGTAATCGCCGTTCTGGAAATGCTCCACGTAGCTTATCAAGCCAGATGTAAAAGACCGGTCGGCCTCTTGGCCGGTTGCCACATAGAATACACGCTTCCCCGCCTTAATGAGTGTGCGCTCAAGCATTAACCCGTCTACGGGATCCTTGGGGCGTGCCATTCGGTTACGCTCCCAAGCCAGAACAATGCCAACGTCTTTATCCTGCTGGGCACGGTTCATCATGGCTTCCAAGCCGGGGCGGGTCATGTCACTACCGCTGATGGCATCGTCAACGTAAACCTCCGCGAGCGTCCAGCCATGTGCCGCGGCGAAGGTTTGCAATTTGCTGCGCTGCTGATCCAGCGACTCCTCTTGCCGATTGGTTGATCTGCGAATGTATCCGATTGCGTTCATGGTATGGGACTCCCTTTTACTTTTATTTTATCGGCGGCGTCGTATCCGTCACTGGTTAATTTGAAGTTTTCACCTTTGTATCCGAGGGGCTCGATCAGTCCGTGATGTTGAAGTATTTGCAGTGCTTTACACCATTTTGCGCAGTCGCGAGCGTCCTTTTCATTGTTCAGCACTTTGTTGTTAGTTTGTATTATCTCCCCGCCTAGATATTTGACGTGCACGATGATGCCCGATGGATCATTAGAGGCTTCAAGGAGGAGTGCTTCCGCTTCTGCGTTTAGTTCTGATTTCGGGGGGCTCTCCAGAACAAGGCCGTTGTGCTTTGGCTGGATCGGTGATTCGGTGTGTGTTTCGTTGATAAGGAGCGTAAGGTCGTGGGAAAACTGCTGGCCTAAGTTTGCAGCGTCGGTGAATTCTTTGTAAAAATTGTTGTTCTCATATTTCTTTTTGAAGTCCGCAAGTTCTACTGAGGATTCTGCGGCGGCGCGTGGTACGGCACCGGTGCAGAAATATACCAACATGGGCTTTTTGGTTTGCATATATTCTTCTATCTCATGACGGGTTCCTTGGCCCAGTTTGTTGCGGAAGATGGCCACAAGGATATCTGCTTCTTGGAGGAGTGCTGTATCAATGCCTCGTTGAGGATGTTCGGTGAAGTTCGGGGCCTTGTCTCTGGTCCAGTGGCGCGGCAACAATATTAATTTGTTTCGTTTTGTGTGCGCCGCGTTCCAGTCTGCGATAGTCTTGTAGGCGAAGGTAAGTTCTGCGTCAGTGTCATTGGGGGCCGCCAAGAAAAGCTCCCAAACTTTTGCGTCAAATGCCATTTTCTCATGTTCCTTCTGGAAAGAAAGATTGTTCGCAGCAGTATAAACCTCGCTCGTTAGTGGGACAAGCGGTACTGTCGCGGTTGTCGCGGTCTATTGAGAAGCGGAGTGGTTCGCCACGCGTACCGGCGGCAATTGAACGGGGTCCCATGCCAGGGGAAGAAGGGGAACAGGGGTCTGGGGGCATTGGGGCCTTGATTGCCCCCAGAGCATTGCGTGTCCTTCGCTCGGCGTTCGTGATTGGATGCTGCCGATGGTGTTGCTTTCAGATTGGGCCTGTGTTCCGATCATTCTGCGCAGTGTTTCGGCTCTGGCGTTGGCAAAACAATGGGGCATAACGGACACCTCCGATGCGCCGTAAATGCTCGCCTGCGGCCACGGCTCCGGAGGGCCGCGGGAGCGGCCCCGGAGCGTGGCCGCGGCGGTTTGTGTGTTGGATACTGTTTCGCTGTGTTCATGGGTTTCGGTCTCCCGGCGGCGCTGGCGGTTTGGATGGGTCCGGTACGCGCCGGTATTTTGGAAGGTGCAAGGGGCGTCTCAGTATATCGCCCCTTGATTCTACAATTTCCCCCCTCCCCGCACGATCCGCCTGCCGTGCCTCCCGTAGTGCTTTCGCCAGTGCCGTGGTTAGTTCTTTGACAGCAGATTCCATGTGGATGTCTAGGCGTTTGTACATCTTCTCAATTTTCCGGCCAAGGTTGTTTATTATGTTTTTCGGAATTTGGGCATTGAGCACCAGTGCCGCTTTTCGGGCCTTGGTTACCAGTTCTTGCAGTTCCAGAGCGGTTGCGCCCAGTGCATGGCTCTGGCCGAGTTTTATTATGTTCTCGGCATGGTTGGCGAAATTGGTTAATGCCTGTTCGGCCAGCGTGTCCAGTGCAATATCGGGCATTGTGGCTTTGAGCGGTTCCGGGTCGATGGTGCGGGTTACAGGCTCAAACCATGGGCTGGTGGGCCAGCGTGACCTATTATCATCCTCCGGGTTCGGATCGGTGATCCTCCATAATGCCAGTTCGTCCCTTATGCCCTTGTAGTTCGTGATGGCCTGCCGGATTGTGTTGACACCACGGTCCCGGAGCCAGTCGCGTTTCATCCGGTGTTCGCAACGCACCAATTCGCCGGGCGGCTTTTCGGCCCGGCCTCTGATCCATTCCGCCCAAGCTTGCAGTTCGGCATCGCGTTCGTAGCCGTAAAGCGCAATTTTCCTGTTCGCTTCTGCGGGGTCGTTGGCGAATATCTTCTTTTTCAGTTCCAGCGCCTTCTGATAGATCGCCAGCATGTGGATTGATTTTCGATTGCCTATGTCGATATTCACCCCGTCGCCTGCCGGCGTGCAAGTGGTTTCCTCCGGCGTTTTGGTGTTGGTGCGTGCCTTGGTAATGACACGCCCACCCTGCTGTCCGGGCAGGTTGACGTCTTCTGGTTGGGGTGATCTGGACAAAAGTAAATCCCACGCGATATCCCATTGCGTGATGGTCCAGTTATCCAGTGCGGATTCCGGTTGTCGGCAGGCCATGCCCAAGGGATTTTCGATTTCATCGTAAAGAATGGCTGCTATCTGCTCAAGTGTCTTGCCAACGGTCTCGGCGGGCTGGAATTCCACGGCAAAGGCTCCTGTTGTCCTATCGCCGGGGGGCGGCAAGTATATTTTGCGCCGCGTCTGCTGCTCAATCATGATGTAACCGAACCGCTTTTTGATGCGGGCACCTTTGGAAACCTCGTAAATTCTGCCCTGCCATTCCGCGAGCGGTTTTGCGCGTTCCTTGAGTGCTTTGGCGGATTCTATAAGCTGCTTACACTGGCCATACAGCGCATTGTATTCGGGCGTGCTGTCGAAGATTTCGACGGGTTCTTCGTAGTAGTCGCCCTTATTGTCATAACCGCATTCAATTTCTGCGTGCCCGGTGGGAAAGCTGCTGGTCCGATAAACCATGAATTTGTCACAGATCGCATTATTGATGATGCGCAGACATTGCAGTGGTTCGAGGATTTGCGCAATTTTCTTGCGCGCGGCCTCACTGGCGTTGGCGGGTAGAATCGCAGTGTCCGTTGCCACGTCCATAGGGAAAATCTGTGGTTGACTTTCCGCTTGCTGGTCCGTCCGCGGCGGTGCCTCGTGCGGCGTTTCTTCAATAGGGTCGTTGGTGTTCGTCATGGTGTTTTCTCCTTGTTGTCAGATAATTGGGAAACAGAACTTACAATTCGGTGGGCGATGAGCGACGCCAAAAGCCGCCGGGCTTTGTCAGCGGCTACCATGGCGTCGGGGCGGTCTACAATCTCTTGCACAAATTTGAATTCGGAATCTTGGCGGCTCGCGGAGACGCTGCGGCCCGCTTGGAGCTTTTCAGCGGGGGCTGCGTGGTGCGGTGTGATATTGAGCCGTGACCGTTTCATACCAGGTCACGATATATTGGAACGGGGAGTTGCTTCTCGGACATTTATGAATTTTGTTCTGTCCCAGATGCGGAGGCTAATATTACTATGTTAAGTATTGACAAGCAAATTTTTTGTTTCATAATAGTGCTATGGAATGGAATCAAAAGCATTGGAGGCGCAGCGTCGAGGAATTCCCGGAGTTTCTCGAACCCTTGGTTTCGGGCATGGGCCGCAGTGAGCGTCGTGAGGGCGCAACGTTGTATGTGCAAGGCCTGCTGATTCCAGGGGAGCGTAAGTCGATCGAGCCGATGGCGGCGCGGCTGGGCACGGACAGCCAGAAACTCCAGCAGTTCATCGCGGACAGCCCATGGGATGATCAGACAATCTGGCGAACCATCCGGCAGGAAGTGGTGCCGGTGCTGGAACCGTTGACCGCGTGGATCGTTGATGAAACTGGGTGGCTCAAGCAGGGCAAGCATTCGGTCGGTGTGGCGCATCAATATTGTGGGGCGGTGGGTAAGCGTGCCAACTGCCAGGTCAGTGTGGGCGTGGCGGTAACCGATGGCGAGATAGCCGCCCCCGTGGCCGGGCAGTTGTATCTGCCCAAGAGTTGGACGGATGATCCCGCGCGGTGTGTGGCGGCGGGCGTGCCGCCAGGGATAACGTTCCAGACCAAGCCGGAGATCGCCTTAGCCTTGATCGGTCAGGTCCTGAACGACGGCGTAACCCCGGCACCGGTGCTGGGGGACGAAGCTTACGGGATTTCCGCGGAATTCCGGCGGGGCTTGCGGGAATATGGCTGCGAGTATTTTCTGAATGCCGGTAGTGACGTGTCGGCTTGGACCAAACCGGTGCAAACCCGAAAGGCCAAGAAATACTGGGGACCAGCCCCGAGCCAGCCGCCGAGCCGGTCATTATCCGTTTTGAGCCGAACCATCACGGACCAGCAGTGGCATCCCGTCGCCTGGCGCACCGCAGACGGCGGTAAACGCACCACCCGGATCGGATGGCTGCCGGTCTATGTGTTAGGCGATCTTAATGAGCAGACCGGCGACTGGCCGCAGACGTGGCTGGTGGTGGACTGGCCCGCAGGCCATGAGAATCCATATCACCTTTACTTGGCTTCCCTTAAAGTTCCACCCACAGCCAAGCGTTGTGTGCAATTGAGCCGGGGGCGTTTTGCCATTGAACAATTTTTCCAGCGTGATAAAACCGATTTGGGCTTTGACCATTACGAAGGCCGGTCATGGAGAGGATTCCACCACCACCTGGTGCTGTCGTGTGTAGCCTACCTGTTTGTGCTGCTGATTCTTCTGCGATCAAAAAAAAACTTCCGGTGTGACGTGGGAAGCGGCACTGCGAGCGATTCAGCCGTGGTTGATACGGTCCATCGGATGCTGTCCATTTTGCAAAACAAAATTCAACCCGAAATTCTGTGATTCTACTTAACATAGGCATACGAATATCGCATGTTGATCGATTTTTCACCGCTGGTGCATCATGGGGCGACTTTTGCCCTTTATTGTTCTGTCACGGCCAGCGCCTTTGTTTTTACGCCGAAGCGCGAAGGCTGACGCAAACTTTTGTTGTACTGATAGTGGTGTCGCGAAATGTTACATGTACACACTTCATTTACCGCTTCGGTAAATTCCGCCTGGATCCAGACGTTGTGCGTAGGACATCATTAGGAACGCCGAGAGTTGCGTAAATTTTGGTCGGCCGGCAAAGACAACCGCCGCCAGTTGGCCTAACGCTCGGTCTCCCGACGCCGCGAGATATTGATCGGCGGGAAGATAACGCGAAAATACGAATTCGTGAAACGGCAGTCCGCCGAACTTCATGCCCCACCCTTTGTTCACCGGCCAGGAGCGTTGCGAAAGCGGAATTTGCTGCTGCCTGACAATCCAATGAAGATACCGCTTCACCTTCACCAACGCCGGCCGCGCCAGCGCCCGGTCTTTTTCGATATACGGCCACCCGGAGGAATAACTTTCCATCACATACATGATCATCGCCGGTCCCTGCTGCGACAGTGGAAACGGTCTTACTTTGCTCAAATTACGGTGATTGAGCCAATTCACCGCGCGTAAACCCGCGTTAAGATAACGTTGGTCGTGTGTGTTCGCGTAGAGAACAAACGACAACGAACCGAATAGCGCGGAGCTACACCACCATGCCCGGTTGGACTGCGGCCACAGTCCGTCACTGACGCCTCCAGATGGTTGCACATAACGTTTCATGACTAGATTCGCGAATTGCTCCGTCGAATCCAGCAGACGGCGTCTTGCCGAGCCGTGACATCTTACTGAAGTCGCCACCAATGCCATTGCAATTGACGAACTATCCGCGACGTACCAGTCGCCGGTTACGCTTCCCGGTTTTCGGTTGTAGTTCATGTAATATGCGCCCTTCGGCGTCATGCGATGCTGATAATCGACCATCCGTCGTGACCACATCCGGCAGGCCTTCAGGTAGGTCCGATTGCCCGTCATATCATATGCCACGCACAACGCGCGTACCGCGTACGAGTCTACAAAGAACGGACCTCGGAGTTTCTCATTGGTAATTTTAGCCACAGCCAGCGCGCATAGTTTGAAAAACTGCCGACGCATAGCGGTACCACGAGGCTGGCCAGAATCAGCGGGCACCGGGGCGGCTTGAAGTGCACGCGGCATGACAAGTAGCGAGAGCATAACCCCGGACAGCAAACAAAGAATTAGCACCGCCCTATTGTGTGGCGGCCTCTGGTACCATTGGCGTCGCGGTTGCATTACAGTCGCGCATCGCCATCGCAATGGTTCGTCGCCAAACACGCCGGATTGCGATTGGCCCCAAAAACTGTCCGCATACCCATGGGTGAAATTTTTCATAGCGCCTTTCTTTTATCCGATTATTTAAAAGTTTGCACAATTTCCGATGATTTTATTGTCAGGCATTGAAGGTGGCTATTCGTTGGTCCCCGCGTACCCTTGGAGGATCTGCCCGCGGGTAAATTGCGCTGTTGAGTAGCCCATTCAGTCGTGTTCATTTGGTTTCTTCCAAAGTAAGTGTGCCATCAGGGCTATATTGCGGGCTTCACATCCTTGGGCGGCGTGGCGGACTGTTCGCACACGACACCTGAAGGCAGAGCCAAACGCACAGAAAAACCCCAATTTCCTTTGTGCTGACTTACTTGCGCAACCACCTGATTCCAGCCTTTACGCAATTGTATTTGCTTGACCTCCGGCGGCGGACCGGACAAATCGATTATCCCGCGGGCGATGGACGATTTGATGATTTGACTGCGATTAATCCACAGAGTCATGGCGTTATTGTGGCGCACCCGGATTTGACATGTAACTGCTGACGGCGCTTTGATCCAGGTCACCGCCAAGGCCGCGGCATTGGGTTCAGGGTACACTTCACGCAGATCAATCCACCATTTAAGGGAATCTAAATGTTCCGCAAAATTGGCATAGCCGCGGTCGCTGACAACCGCCGGCCATGCTTTCCACACAATTGCCTTGCCGCCTTTACCCTTATATGTTTTTCCAAGCATGGCGTGTGTGATCGCTGCGGCACCCGGAATCGGAGAATGCCCTATGGGAAAGGGGCCGAGAATGTGCCAGCGCTTCAGCAATCGGTGCTGAACGTCAATGCTTCGGCTTACAGACTCATCCGATGCGCCGGCGTGCCACTGCAACGTTGCGGTTCCGGCAAAATGATAAAGTGGATATTCCCGGGCCACCATAAATGGAAGAAAAATAAATGCTGATCGGCGGTTTGCAGGGAGGACAAACTCCCGCTGCGCCAAGTCCGGCATATTAACGGCCAATGTGACGCCGCCAGATACCACAGGCGTCAGCGTGTGCAGCATAAGTCCGGCGTTGTAACCTTGCACATTGTTGACGCCTTGAAACCGTTTATAGTAGCGCGGTGTGTCGTGCCTCCGTATTCCCGCACCGCCCCGGCGCAGTTTTACCGCGGCGCTGATAAATGTGTTGGTCAGCGCAAATGCGGCTGCATGGGCCTGGGAATTTCGATAGTGTTGGATATCCGCCCGGATGTCCGCAAAGTCGGTGTCCGAGGCGTGTAAACCCGCCAGAATGGTTGATGAAGAAACCGAACCAAATTCCTGCGCGGCCTGGGAACGAAGCGTTTGCAGACGCAGCAGCAGTTCATCGAGTTGAAATTTCCATTGCGCCCGAATTTCGCCTGCGCCTGCCAGAGCACTATGCACCCTGGCCAAACGATTCACAATCAGCGGCAGCATGGCTTGGACCGCCGGCGATCCCTGGAATGTCACGTTGACCATGACCGGCCTGCGGATGGTCATGCGGGGCAGACGGATTTCTGTGGTCGTGGTTACTGGATCATATTCATAGCCCGGCAGTGCGGTAGGCGAACAGAGAACAGCCTCCCCATTTACGGTTACGCTCCTGGGCCTGGTTGTCACCGGTAGCCGGATAATAATCCGACGTGACACCGGCTGGCCGGCATAAGTGCCTACGGTCGCCCCAATGGTAACGTCAACACCTTTACTGCCGATGTTCTTGTACGTCAAAGGCGTTCGCGCATACGCGCCATGCAGATAAGCCGAAGATTCTCCATTATCCTCATAGAGCGTAAATTTTCCGCTCTGACCTGGATACACGCAAATGACCAGTGGATTCGTCGGCCTCTCCGCCATACGCAGGGTCACGCGCTGCATGGGCAGCGGCACGCCACCGCGCGCAAAAACAGGTATTTGGTCGGCTGTGGCCAGGACGGGATGATCACCCGACACGTTAATCCTCTGATTGGTCAACAGATTCCACCATGTGCCATTGGGGAACCACATGTCCACCGCTCCCATCCAGGCCCTACCCAGACCCCGGTGAACAACGGGAGACACCAGCAGAGATGGGCCGAATTGATATTCCCCCGGATGCGTATAGGCCGCCTTAGTGGAAGGATACGCAAGATAGAGCGGACGCATCAGCGGCAAGGAACGCGTCCAACACTGGTAAGCCAGCGTGTAGATATAGGGGAAAAGTCGTGATCTAAGGTCATACGCCCGGCGAACAGCGTTTTCTGTCTGCTTACCGTAGTACCATGGCACACGGAAATTGCCGAATTCTCTTGACCCGTGTGTTCTGAATACGGGGCTTAAGGACCCGAATTGTACCCAGCGTGTAAACAACTCCGCGCTGGGTATTGACAGGCGAAATCCGCCGATGTCATGGGACCAATAGTCAGCGCCGACATTGCCTGCGGTGGCGGTGTAAGGCACCTCAAATCGCAGGACACGCCATAATGAGGTCGTGTCACCGGAGAACCAGACGGGATAACGCTGATCACCCCATCCGCCCCAACGGCTGAAGGACGCCCCACGCTGGCCATTGGAGGGTCGCCCGATATTATTAAAGTCCAATGCGTTGTCCCAGCCAAGATGAATGCCACCATCGAGCCACCAGAAATTCACGCCCTCCTTCTCAAGTGGATCCATCAACAACTTATAATAGGTTGTCATGAATTTCCGGTTGGTGTCCGCAAAGGGAAGTCTCTTTTTTGCCGCCGGGTTAACGCCCATGGCATGACAAAATGCGTCATACTGGCTGTACCATGGACCGACGCCCCCATTGGGATGCCAATTGAGCGTGACATGAATGCCACGCTTGTGTAGCCATGACAGAAGTTGTTTTGGATGTGGAATCAACTTGCGGTTCCAGTCCATTGATCCCCAATGCGGGGTGGTATGCCAGCCCATGTCCATGACCAGCACGTCCAGGGGAAATTTGTGGGAATCATAATCCAGCACACGCTGTTTGAATTCATCGGCGGTGAAGTTGAAATAGCGCGAACGCCAGGCACCCAGCATATAACGCGGAGGAATCGGAATACGCCCGCTGATGGTGGTGAGATCTTGCAGGGCAGTCAGGTAGTTATCCTTACCGTAACCGAAAAAATACCA
Organism: Phycisphaerales bacterium; assembly: GCA_027313145.1. Lineage (GTDB taxonomy): Bacteria > Planctomycetota > Phycisphaerae > WQYP01 > WQYP01 > JAMDCX01. The sequence goes on from DAHVEJ010000015.1 coordinate 16,643, forward strand.
ATCGGCGATTTCGGATTTTCGGCGTGGTCTATACCACGCATGGGGTGGATTGCTTACCAGAAACGTATGATCTTTAAACAGATACCAGCCGTCGCGAGAGACAACACCGTCGGGCAGAGGCTCGCTGCCACAACAGCCGTCCAGAGATTGCAGCGTGCCGCCCAGATTGCCGGTCTGTTTATCGCCCGGTTTCCATGTTTTCCATGTGCCGTCGTTATCGCGAAATGCAATGGAAAGATTCTGTGCGGAAAAGCCATTGACTCCGCCGCGCCAGCGCAGCGTCATGCGGGATGTGTGGATGATCAGTATGCCGTTTTGCCGCCGAATCTGAAATTTTGGCGGCAAAACATGACGCCGCCAGGCGAAATAGCTGCGGTCATCGATAAATTGGCCGTCCGTGTTGAATTCCAGACGAATCAGTGTGGGCGTGATAATCGTGAAACGGGCATGCCCGGCGATAATTATTCCATCTCGGTCACGATGCGCTACCGCAGTGGCCGAGGTGCTTGCAAACAAAACGCCGGCCATAAACACTAGAAGGATAAGTAATGGATAACTCACACGCCGGCTCAATATCGGCCATGACTTGGAATAAGAACTGTCAATGCGCGGCATCAAACAAGCCTCCTCACGGCAATGGAACACCAGCACAAGAATATTCTCTTGCCGGACATTTCCGATCATCCAGCTTCGAACCATTTTGGATGTATACCATAAATTGTATCAAACCGGCTATCAGTGGAGTCCACAAAGGATATTCCCGTGCAACAGCCTCGGCTTGCGCAGGGTTACAGCTTTCGCTTGCTGAAATCGGTAATTCACCATCATATTTCGCGCCGGGCTGCAATTCGCGGCGGATGACGGCGGATCAACATCAGTGCTGTCAGACCCGCCGCCAGTAACACCAGCGGCATTGGCTCGGGCACCGCTGTGGCTATTAGATCCAACGATCTATTGGCAACATTGTTACTTAGAAGATAACTAAACCCCGACGGGCCGGTTATGGCCCAGGAACTCAAATCCGTCGCGTCAGCCAACGTTCCGTAATTAAAAAGATGGTAGGTGCCGACTATCGGCGTGCCACTAAGCGCAACTGTGTCACCACTACTCAAGGTGAATATATCGCCGATGGAAATGGAACTGTTGGATGCCCCGGAAAGATAAAAATTGAATGTCGCGGTCAGGCCATTCATATTCAGTCCCGCCGCCATGGTTAATTTCCCGGTGGTCGGCGAGAACGTGCTGTAGCTATCAGTCAGCTTGCCGCCACCGGTAAAAAAGCCGCCGCTTCCGATTACCGTTACCGGTCCGCTGATGGTTCCCTCCCCGGCGATTCCGGCATGTATCCCCGCGGGTTGCAGGCCATTGTTGCCGCTTCCTGCGCCATTCAACGTCACCGCCCCGGTGCCCGTGCTGCCGCCCGCTGCTATCAGCAGCGTAGCGCCGCCGGTAACATCCATACCACCATGCCAGTTGACATTATTGCTGGTAACATCATCATACCCCCCGGCATTGCTGAGATAAAATCCATTGACATAGCCCGTGGGAGTGCCTGCCGCATCCGAGACCGTTCCGCCAATAATCACATTGCCCGGCACCTTATTGGCTTGGCTATCCCATACCGCGATCACATCATTAAAGCCAAAACGCGACAACTGCGTTTGACTGTCATTAAACGTGACACTGCCACCCAGAACAATGTTGCCCGGACCGGCATAAATATTATTGGTATTGGCATTGCCAGCCGCGCACATCGTACCAAAAAAGTCCATCGGAGCGTTTATAGTCAATGTATTGATGCTGTTGTTGTAGATGGGATCCACGTAGGTTTGAAACTCAATTGGATCGGTCCCGTTGATGGTCACTGCCGGGGTATTGATGTCGGCGACGTTTATTTGCGCGACATTGACCACTTTGTTGCCGTTGGCCGCCTGATCAAAGGTAATGTTACCGGTACCCGCCGAAGCGCTTGTAAATTTTGCGACACTGCCGGCAGTCCAGGCGCTATTCCAGTTGGCGGCGTTACTCCAGCTTCCATTGGTGCCCGCACCGGTCCATGTGACAGTCGTGGCATTTTCCGCGGAAGCGGGAAGCTGGGCCTGCGCAGGAATTAGAAAACTCTGCACATAAGCCAAATTACCATTGGCGACATCCCCATCCACACCGCCGGCGACCCCGTTAACCGTAGCGGCATCCGTGTATTGCCAGAAATTCCAGTTGTTAAAAGGCGGGCTGATCGCGGGGGCTCCGGTCTGCGAACTGGCACCGCTGTAATCAGCCATCCAAAGATCACGGTTGGCGACAGTGGTGTTGAGATAATTGGCGGCGTAATTAGAGTATGTATAAATCAGCGGAGTTACCCCGGTGGCCTCATCCACATCATCAAGAGAATCATTGACCCATGCGGACGTGGCCGAGCTGCCCTCAACCTCGATATCAAGCACAGGCCGCAAATAACCGGCGGTCATATATTGTCCGGCCTTTTCGATAAATAAATCAGCCTCCGCCTGTGCGCCGGCGGCACCTGAATCGTTGATCGGGTGAGCGAAATGGTAGGCTCCAATTAGAACCCCCGCGCTATTGGCACCGGCCATATTAGCGTTCAGGTACGCATCGGTATAGTTGACGTAGCTAGCACTGCCCTCAGTGGCTTTGGCCCAAGCAAAGTCAATTCCATCACTTTTAACCGCATTCCAGTTGACCGTGCCCTGGAAACTCGAAACGTCGATACCCAAGGATCGCGTAGCCGCGTGTAGGGCCCCAGATGTCCATACACAAATTGCAGCCGCATAATATGGCAAACGCGCGCGGGCAAAAGTGGCGAAATTTGCCAACCAAGTAGAATATTCGGAAAAATCCCCATTCTTGGGGCGTTTTCTCTTCCCATAAGCATCGCAGCAATTCATACATTTCCCTTATCCGTGACTCTCCAGCCCGTGAACCTGTGTAAGGCCCAAAAAAGCAGGGCTGATTCCAATTTGAAGATCAGCCCTGCTTTGGAAGAACTTACAACCCTCTCGCCGATGTCGTGGGGTCATCAGGCCAATTTGCGGCGACGACCAAGCAACAGCAGCCCAGCCACACCGCCCAAGCCAAGCAATGCCGCCGGGGCCGCGTCGGGCACAACTTGAGCCGGGCCTTGCGTCAAGGTCACGTTGCTGAAGTTGCTGCCATTAGTGCCATTAGTACCGGTGCCGGACCTAGTGCCGAAGAAAATGGACCCGATAGTCGGGGCGGTTGTGATTCCGAAATACGAAAGTGGCTCACTGGCGTCAATGTAATCAGAACCATTCGTTGCATTGGATACAGTCACGGTTTCAACCATCGCTACCGGATCGTAGGTGAACGTCACCGTGTTGGGACCGGATGCAACTCCGGTGGTTGGTACGAAATTCTTTCCACCGCTTTCCCCAAACATTTGCACGGTATCCGCTACGAGCATCCAAGGCCCGGCTTGCGTGGGGCTGGCGGTGGTTACCGAGTTTGCAAAACCCATGCCGAGCCACTCTCCGCCCGCCCAATCCAAAGTTGCTGTGAGTGAAAGAACGCCATTTCCCGTTGGCGTAAATGCAATGGCGGCAGAAACATTGCCGCCGGGGGCCGCGGGAAAGTATACTGCTGAATTCGGCTCTATAAACGGAGCCTCCGCACTTGTCGGGGCAGAGTATGCGGCTGGCTTGCCGCCGTAGTAATTCGTCGTCCACGTGGAGCCAGGCAAATCGACACCATCCGGTGTTGACCCTTGCAGGTACGCTCCCGAGCCTACGCCTTGACTAGTGGGGAATGTGTCCGAGATGATGGTTGTGGTACCGGTAGTAGTCGCCATTGCCGTTGACGCCATCGCCAAGCTTGCAGCCAATGCCACAACACCGGTGGACGCGAAGAAGAACGATTTGGATCTAATACACATGATAAAACTCCTTGTGCTCCCAAAATGAGCAATTACATTGTCCGCCAACCGGACGGACTGCGGTTTGCCGCGACATGCGACAGACGAGAAACCAAATTACCCCGCAGACATGTGTGTCTTACAGACGAAGAAAACACAGGCATCGCGGATATCAATCCAGGGAGCATCATCTCCCCTCATCTGGCCGGGCCACTGCCAGTCTCAAATTCGTAAGATTAAGATTATGTTTGGCCGCTCAATTTCCTCCTGTATGTAGCCGTTTAATCCATTGATCATTTCAGCGAAGCAGACATAGCCAATGGACGCGTATGCCTTTGCTCCATAAATTATCTGACTACCATGGCCGAACCGCTCGATCATGCGGCCCTTATCCATTTTTATTCGGACGCCTGGAAACAGACTCCAACAGCGACCACCCGTAAGTTGTCTGTTATTACTGTAGCCCGCATAATCGAGTAATACAATAGCTTTTTCGACGATCAACATGGAGAAATCAACGGGCGCAAAACCGGTGTAAAAAGCCCGCATCTTGATCATGGGATGAGAAAACCCCCGTAAATCTTATGTTTTATGCGTTTAGTGGCAAGTGATAGAGGAATTCGCTTGATGATTTACACAATTGCAAATCTGAAAAACATCTTGCTTTGCCCTGAAATCTCTTCGCAGGATCGTATATACTCCCGGCACAAAAGGAACTGGATACCGCAACGCGTAAAAATAACAAGGCGGATTGGAAATGAATGATAATCGACTGCACCGGCTGCCAACCGAGCACGATCTTGCGTTCGTCTGGCTTAGGGGGCGAGCCATCACCGTGACCCCATGTGCCGACACTAATTGTTCGGCGCACCTTCGCAAATAAACATCGATAATTAATAGGTGTGGGAAAAGCAATTTTGTTCAAACTTGGAGAAGCTAAAAAATGCGGAACGAACAAATGAGATGGATGGGAATTGTGACGGTTGTTGTGTTCGCGGGAACAATGTGCGGAACATTGCGGGCGCAACGGACCGCATCTCCACAGTCGGTCGTCCCCTTTAATCTAAAGTCCGACCATCCCGGCAAAATCGCTTTTCTGGGGTCGAAGACCGCTGTATTATTCACCAAAGAAATTGATGCCTCGTTCAAGGGAGTGCTGGCGCGTGATTTCGTGTCCATGCCGGGCGGCAAGTTCCCTCCAGGCTTTCTTAATGCTTCACCAGCCGGGCAGCCATGGTATGGAACCATGTGGACGCGCGATGCGGGAACATTCATGCGTGAGTTGGTGTTTTGGGGATATTACGCCCACGCGTGCCAGGTGGCCCAATGCGTCATGCATTTTGTCGGAAAGAACCGCCATGGTTTTATCGCTTTTCCCCGCTATTTTTCCCCGAAAAAAGGCCGTCAAAATGGCACGGAGATGGACGGTCAAGCCTCGACCATCATCGCCATGGTCGCATTATGGCAGCGGTTGCCCCCTCAAGACCCGTTCCGCGCCCGCATTTTTCACTTTCTTAATCAAAAATCCTCACCCATGCGCGGCATCGCCTATTTTCTTAAGCACGGCCCGCTGGTCCCTGGATCAGGCGAATTCGGCGGAGGCAACCATAACGCTTATAATGTCGTGCAAAATAATCTATGCGCGCTGGCCTTTATCAGTGCCGCTAATATGGATGATCAAGCCGGCGATCACGCCACCGCTATACGATGGCGCAAGGATGCGACAATCCTGTTTCACCGCATTACGAAATACTTGATCAACAAAAAAGGCTCCTGGATTTGGAACATAAATCCCCAAACCCTCAAGCCGAACAAAACCGATACCGATAGCGCCACCAACTCCGGAACAGGCGGCCTGAACGGGGTCGTCTCGATGTCGGCGGACGTGTTGGGATTCAATCCGGCTACCTGGCCGTGGCAAGGAGCATATGTTAACGGCCGGAAAACCTTCGAGGCAATGTACAACTTCCCGCCACGAAAAAAACAGTTCAACAAATATGGCATTTGGCCGCAAATGAACTATATTCACAAAGGCCTGCTCACCAGCCCCTCTTACGGACAGGGCTATGCTCTGCAGGACATGCTGCTGCTTGACAAGCTTGCCATGGCCGGCCACGGTCTGCATTTTCTGGCTTGGACCACATTTAAGTCGCCGCACGAAATCTTCAGTTTCAGGAAATGGCATTATGGGCGACTATCTCCGTATTATTTTTACGAACGGCTGTATTCGCCCGATGCCTATGGCAAAATTCTCATGACCGCCGGTTGCGGCCCGCTGAATCTGGTGAATGTTTCCGAGCCGCTCAAGGTTGCCCGCCTTATCGCCGGCGTGGATGACACGTCACTAAAAGTAGTGCGAATTATTCCCCATCTTCCCCCCACCTGGACGGGATACCGCATGAAAAACTGGCCGATGCTCACCAGCCACGGTGTCGTGCGGGCCGATATTTCCCTGGCAAGGAAAGATGGTGTGGTGAAATTCGCCCTGCATGTCATACAAGGCGGTACGATTCCCCGACTGACCGTGTGGCTGCCCGGGAAACAGAGAACGACCGGAATATATCGGGATCATTTTGAAAATGTAAAAAATCTGGAATTTACCGCGGTGTCACCATAAACCTTGTTTAACCATCGGCACTGCAAAATGTGTCTGCATTGAAAAAGTTGCGGGTATAGAGGAAATAAAAATGGGTGCCGGACCGCGAAACTCATATTCCATAAAGTCATTAACCGCCTGTGGAGGCAGTCCGTACGGTATCGCGATTTCCGCAGTTTATTGTAAAGTACGCGACCGCGCCAAGGAGCAACTATGAATCTCGTTGAAAACACGAACCGGCGCAGTTTACTGAAACTGATGCTTTTGTCCGGCTCCATTGCGGCATTGCCGGCTTCTGTGTTGGCAGTCACGGAACCCGGCACCTCAACCATCGGTCGCAAAAACGGGAGCGATTTGCAGCCGCGACATCCACGGCTTTTTTATAATTCGGATTCATTACATCATCTGCGCCAATGGCTCGCCTCCGATACCGCAGCCCGTGATACGTTGCACAAGCGCGGCGGGGAATTGCTGGCCGCCGACTTTATCCCGGAATCCGTGGCCATGCGCGGCCACGGGCAACAGGAGGACTTTGTCGTTCCGGGGGTCCAGATATCGGAAATGGGCCTGACGCTTGGTCTGCTTTATCATCTCACCGGCGACAAACGCTACGCCGATAAGCTCCGCGAAGCGCTGCTTTTCTATGCCAATTACACCCACTGGACAGCCCCAAGCTTTTTTCATCGATCCCCACCCTGGCACTCGGAAATCGACACGACAACATTTTGTTTTGGTTATGCCACCGGATACGACGCGCTACGCGGGGTACTTTCGGAAGTTGAACGCAGAAAGATCAAGGAGGCCATGGTGCGCTTGGCTGTGTTGCCTATCCTTGATGATTGGATTTTACCCGGCACGCGGATTCAGTCGCTCGATTCGATGGGCCATAACTGGTGGAGTGTTTGCGTCAGTGGTGCCGGGCTTTGCGCACTGGCGTTGCTGGGAGACGATCCGCGGGCGCAAGGATGGATTGACGCAATGGATGCGGGATTCAAACAATGGTTTGACTACCAGGGCAATGTATTGCAAAACCGCGTGGAAACCTTCCAGCGTTCCGGCCCATCTTATGAGGGGGTGGGCTACACCGACTTCGGTGTGCACGATTATCTCTATTATCGGCTGGCGTGGCGGAATACCTATCCCAATCGACCAGCGCAGCGCATCGTGCCGCTGGAACATCTCGCCCGCTTCTTTCTCCATACGCTGTATCCAACTTCTTCGCATTCATATACGGTGAATTTCAATGACAGTTCGCTCCAGGGCGATTCAACCTTGCTCATGCTGTTGATGATCGCCTGCGGACTGGGCACTCCGGAAGCCACCCGTTATCTCGAGCTGGTGCATACCCATCCACAAGGGACGATGTTTTCTCTGCTGCGGCAATATCACCCGCCCATGGCCCCGACGCATGTGCCGACTTCCATGGCCTATCCCGACATGGGCTGGGCCATGATGCGGTCGTCATGGGAAAACGACGCAACGTTTTTGGCCGTGAAGTCCGGCTACACATGGAATCACGCCCATGCCGATGCCGGCTCGTTCATGCTCTTCAAGCAGGGATTGCCGTTGATTATCGACTCTGGAGATTGCGCCTATTATCGGCCGGAATACACTACTTACTATCGGCAAAGCAAAGCGCACAACGTCATTCTTTTCAACGGCCTGGGCCAGCCTGAAGATGATCTCTTTCTGGGCTGCAAGTTCCCCGGACACCTCCACAGTATGATCGACGGGCTGGGGTTAAAATATGTGTACGCCGACGCCACCGGCCCCATGGCCCGCTGGTTTATACGCGATTACCGCCACTGGATTTGGAGCGGGGATGTCATCTTAATCATTGATGATGTGCGCGCACATACCGCCGGGCAAATGGACTGGCTATTGCATTATGAAGGCACATATACCGCGGAACCGGGCGGCGGCGTCCACTTGAAGAATGGTGCGGCGGAGGCTGTCGTGCGAATCCTTTACCCGACCACACAGCTTACCGAAGCCACAGGCTTGGCCCCCGGAAATCCGGACAAAAAGATTCCTTACCTGATTTTCTCACCCGAGGATCCAAAGCAAATTTGCCAATTCATCACCGCTGTGTGTCTGAACCCAAAGGCCATGCCCGAATTCGAGCTTCTGCATGGGGACCAATATATCGGAATACGGATGCTTACCACCGATACCGTGGAGGAAATCTATCTGGACCGACGAGCGATCCGCACTCCCGGCACCATCAGCATCAATGTCGGCGATTGGGTCAGCGATGCCTACTTGCTCCACTTCAAACGCGCTAGAACAGGGAATCAGGCCGTGCAGCGCCTTTTTATGGTTGATGGCAGCTATCTTCGCCGCAAGGGCCGGAGCATGATTGAATCCCTCTCGAAGCTGACTGCCTGTTGGACGCCAGGCAAGTCACCGGAAATTTTTTCCAATGAGGGTTCCCACTCCATCCAACTTGCCGTCGGCCATCCCAGCAACAGCGTGAAATGGAATGGCCGAACGGTCACCGGTAAGTATAACCGGTCAACGCGGCTTATTACTCTGCATAAACGATAGGACAATGTTTGTTCAAGAATACGGAGATCATACGATGAATTATCTATCAAGACGCAGCTTGTTAACCGGCTTGGCCGTCGCGGGAGCGGCATCGCTTGCCGATGGCCGGAAGGGCAACGCCGAGGCACCTCCCGAATCAGTCGGCGATCGGTCAACTGACACCACGCCGATATTGTCGCCCGCGAACCGCAAGGCGGCCATCGGCAAACTGCTGGAATACTTCAAGGCTGTGGCTCCGAAGATGCTCCGCCCCGCCCAGGGGATTTTGCGTCACCCCAGCATTTCTCCAAGCCTGCCGGGAGCGGCTTACAACACACAGTTGTGGGATTGGGACACGCTTTGGACCAGCCGTGCGCTTTTCCATCTCGCGCATATGAACGGGGAGCGCAATATGCTTCACGAGGTGAGCGTCCACGCTCAGGGCAGTCTTTTGGATTTTCTGGATCACCAATCCGAAGATGGACGCATTGCCATCATGATTGATGTCAATAATCCTGATCCGTTCGGTTGCCTGAAAACCGCCGCCCCCAATCACAAGAATCAGGCCAAACCGGTATTCGGTCAATTGGCCCTGCTGATCGCCGATGAATTGAACTCCGTCGAGTTCTTAGAGCCAAGATTTGACCAGTTGCTGCATTTCTATGATTCGTGGATCCTGGGCAACCGGTCTTCCCTGGGACTTCTGGTATGGGGCGATGATGTGGCAATCGGTGATGATAATGATCCCACCACGTTCGGCCGCCCGTTTTTCTCTTCGGCCAATTTGCTGCTGAATTGCCTGTATTATCAGGATCTTCGCGCTTCAACCGAACTGGCGCGGCGTCTGAATCGCCGGGAGGATGCGAAACGTCTTTCCGCCATGGCGCACGACCAGGGAGCAAACATCCAAAAATACTGCTGGGATCCGCGTGACCGGTTCTATTACACCGTGGATGTGCAGTGCGTGGATCGGCGGGCGGAATTGATCCCCTGGGATAAACATGAAGGCATGAGTATGTCGTGGAAGTGCCTGCCTTTACGATTTCAGATGTTCACCGGCTTTCTGCCCATGTGGGCCGGCTTGGCAACATCGCGGCAAGTCGAGATGCTGGTGAAGGAGCATTACCTCAACACACAAACATTCAACAGCCCATATGGCGTCAGGTCGCTTTCGCGGCAGGAAACCATGTATTCGCTGCAGTTCAGTTCCAACCCCAGCGATTGGTTGGGTCCGGTCTGGATTCTCACCAACTACTTTGTTTGGAAAGGTTTGAAAACTTACGGCTACCACAAAGAGGCGGCCGTTCTGGCCGACAAAACATTGCGGTTGCTGTCGGACGATCTGACTAAACATGGCTGCTTGAATGAATATTACAATCCCGAAACCGGCGTACCATTGGGCCATAAAGGCTTTCTCGACTGGAATATGCTGGTACTGGAAATGATTTAACTGCTCATGTCCACTGAGGCCAAAAGGCGGCATGAGCCACCGTCTTACCAGAAGTTATTCTTGAGTATGACATCATGAGTATGACATCATCATCAAATCCGTATTTTGCGGTTACACTGCACTGGATAGGCGGGTTGGCTGCGGCAAGTTTCTACATTCCGTTTTCCCGCGTGCGCAAGTGGTCGTGGGAAACATACTGGCTGACGGGCGGATTCTTCAGTTGGATCATCGCACCGGCGTTTTTCGCCTTTCTTCTGGTACCTCATTTTGAGACGGTATTTCATGAAGTTTCCGATAAGACGCTCTTCTGGACTTATTTTTTTGGCGTACTATGGGGGCTTGGCGGTGTAACGTTCGGTTTGACGATGCGCTACCTGGGCATCGGCCTGGGTATGGCCATCGCACTAAGCTACTGCGCTGCCTTTGGGACCATGATTCCGCCAATTGTTGACGGGACGATTATGAATCTCATCGTGCATACATGGGGATGGGTGACTATGGCCGGCGTATTGGTGTGCCTGTTGGGCATCGGCCTAAGTGGGCTTGCCGGCCATGCCAAGGAGAAGGAACTTCCAGAAGAAAAACGCAAGGCGGTGGTTCGGGAATTCAGTTTTAGAAAAGGAATTCTCGTTGCCACTTTCTCGGGGGTTATGAGCGCGTGCTTTAATTTCGGCTACGGTGGATTGAAAGGATTCAATTTCACCGAAGGTCATGGTCTAACCGGAAACCCCATCACACTGGCTGCGGCGGCGATCCTGCGACAGCACAGCCATTCGATCATGTGGGACGCGTTGCCTACGGTGGTGGTTGTACTTTGGGGTGGATTTACCACGAATTTTATCTGGTGCGTGGGTTTGCATCTAAAAAACAGATCGGCGCGTGAATACATCGCGTCCACATCTTCACCGGACGAAAATCGAATTGTAACGGCACTGGAGGGGCCAGGGTATTCCAAGCCGGAGGAACTTAACACCACGACCACGGCGCGGCCGACGACCCAACGCGTGCCATTGCTGAATAATTACACTTTTTCCGCCATTGCCGGTGTAGTCTGGTACATGCAATTGTTCTTCTATACCGCCGGGCAGAATTTTATGCCTGGGGCATTGGCCTTCTCAGGCTGGACGTTGCACATGGCGAGCATCATTATTTTCGCCACGATATGGGGTGTGATTCTCCATGAGTGGAAGGGGACAAGCAAAAGGACCCACACCACCATTGCGGTGGGCGTTGCCACTCTGGTATTGTCAACCTTTATTGTTGGGGGCGGTAACTTGATGAAGACCTGGGCGTCCGCCCCAGCGGCTGCGACTACTACGGTCCATCCCCAAAACGCCGGGAACGCCGGCACCAAGGCCGGAGGATATCGCTTGAATTTGGGAAGGCGTGTAAAATAGAATTTCCGCGTTCGTAGTTTAACAGTTGCCCCAGTGCAAGACGCGACGAACGGACCATTCCTTGATCTTTGTGTTTTTTTTTGGAGCTTGGAAATTATGCGTCATGGACTTGAAATCGGCCAGACCGGGATATTAACCTGGACTGTCGGGGCCGAACGCACGATTCATCTCGGTGCGGAGGGAATAAATGGCGGAGCCGTAGTTTTCTCCACTCCCGGCATGATCGAACTCATGGAGTATGCGGCGCGCGAGGCCCTGCGGCCATACTTGGAGCCGGGTGAAGAGTCGGTGGGCGTTCACATAGAAGTTGAGCATCTGGCGGCCACGCCCATCGCAGCGCAGGTTCGCGGTGAAGCTAAAGTAACGCGGATGGATGGTCGTCTCATTGATTTTCAGATTGCCGCTTATGACCAGCAGTCTCAAATTGGCCGCGGGAGCCATCGTCGCGCGGTAATTGCCCTGGATAAATTCAGCCGCAACCTCAGGGAAAAAGCGGCGCAATCTGCGCCGCCTTCGCTGTGGGCTGAGTCGATGACAACGATCACCGGCGACCTGCCTGAACTACGGGAACTTTCGGTGCGGGTTGAGGGGCAACTGGCGAGCGTAACGCTCAATCGTCCTAAACAACTCAATGTCATTAATCTTCAGATGACGGCGGATTGGGAGAAACTCATCGGTTGGTTGGCGGGCCACCCCGAGGTTAGGGTAGTGATAGTAACCGGTGCAGGCCGGGCCTTTTGCGCCGGCGTCGATGTGAAGGATGTTGCCGCCCTGGATATTGCTGCCGCCGAGCAACTGAGCCTCCGACAGGCACGGTTGTCCTTGGCTTTCGAGCGGTTGCCGCAGGTGGTCATTGCCGCGGTCAACGGCCTGTCGCTCGGCGGCGGGTGCGTAGCGGCATATTCCTGTGACTTTCGCTTCGCCTCAACCAATGCGGTGTTTGGCATGCCGGAAATCAAGCTTGGCTGGCCTCCAGGCTACGGGTTGGCGCAATTAATAAACCTGATAGGTAAAGCCCGTGCTTTGGAGCTTTGCGTTACCGGCAACCAGATCAGTGCCAACACGGCATTAGAGTGGGGATTGGTACACGAAGTAGTGCCACTGCCGCGTCTGGAACCGGTGGTTCACAAGTTCGCCCAGCATTTGCTTACAATGCCCCCAGCCGCTTTACGGGAAACCAAGCGAGTGATTCATGCCGATGAGGGGATGCAGCCCAAACTCACCTACCTGGCTGAGACGGATGCCTATATCCGTTGTCTGAACACAAACGATGCGCGGGAAGGTATCGCCGCGTTCATCGAAAAACGCGCGCCGATCTTTCGTGGGCAATAGAACTGGAAGCGGCCATCGCATGAAAATCTTTGGGTAGCGCGAAGAATTTATATGCGGGAACGACTCGAAATAGTGATCCAACAATGTCTTAAGCCGCACAAGATGACACGACGACCTGAATGGCCGGGATATTCGTCAATCGGTAACTTCCTCGAAATCCACCGGGTGCCTCAGCAACTCTTCCGGGAAGGGATCATAAAAAATGCTTACACACCAACCTTGAATGGATAATCGAATGGTGCCGACGGTGATGGGCGCAGGCGTCCATTTTCGGAAAAGAGAAATATTTGATTCGGTTTTATTTTCAACGCATACGTCGCTTTGCCCAGGTGCAATGTGACATGGTGATCAATTTGATCTATGCCGATAATCGCATGGCACCTTCCCCCGAGATCGGTCACTACACGCACACCTGTGGAACATGTGAATATTGTCCGGCCATTGATGCGACCGGCAAAAATATTGCCGCGGCTTTCCAAAGCATATACATCAGTCCCCCATCGCTGCGCGTAATGGATCGAAAAGCCGCCCCGTGCCAATCCTGACCATAGAACACGGTCCTCATCGAGTTCCACTCCGTACATATGACTGGTATATTCCAGCACACTTAGAATGGTCGGCCCGTAACCATTGCGGCCACTGCATCTCAACGGGTCGTATTGCTGCGTGAATTTACAGCCGCCGGCTCTGCCTGTGAATGGGTCATATTGCTGCGTGAATTTGCCATCGCGGCCCACCAACTGCAACAACTTTGATCCAATCAGGCCGACTTCAGCGAAATGACCATAGTTCTCCAGCGCGCGTAGTGTGCGCTGATACGTCAATCCTTCAGGCTGGCCGCTCCAGTCACTACGCGGATCGTTGCGGAATTTGGGATCATCTGCCGCAATTGAAGGCAGGGGAATCGGGGTCCAGAATTCCCGGGGATTGAAAAGATGGTAACGGATGAATTCATCCGCCATCTTCTGGGTGAATGCGTGATACCACATTGCGCGGAGATTATTATGAATCAGTACATCCATGAACCGGCCGGTTTTGTCACGGTCATAGCAGGCGTGTTTCTCGGGCCGCCACAAATATTGGGCCAATCGACTCCGCACTTGCAGCGCCCGGTGGGCCCAATATTTTTCCATACCGTTATTAAGTTCCTTCGATATAAGCGCCAGCGTCATCCTCCCGTCATGGGAAAAGCCCATGATTTCCATTGATTCGAAAGGTGTACAACTGTGCTGCGGCGGTGTATCGCCGGCCCACCAATCGGGCGCATTGCCGTAACGTTTACTCTGATAGCGCGTGCTGTGGGATTCTCCGGTATCCCAGACACACCATGATTCCAAACAATCATGACGGTTGGAATTTCTTGTTCGCCACAAGTATCGGTCATACTTTTCCAGAACGTCGTAGAGCCGCGCCAGATAGGTCCTATCCCGCTGGATGAGGAAATAAATTTTCCATGCGGGTGTGGGAAAAAAATATCCCTGTAACATCCTGTAATCCGGATGCAGCGATTGGTGAGCGTCGGTAGTGATCATACCCGGCAGGCGTCCATCTGCGCGCTGCGTGTCCATAAAGATAAGCTGATTATTCAACCCCACTTCCAAGTCCCGTTTGGCGTACATGGCACCGCCCATCGGCTGGGTTTCCAACCACGCATTTTTAAAGCGTGCGCCCTCCACCAATACTTTTAATTTCGGCGCGAAAATCTCGATGTTGCCTCGCGCCAGCCTCTCGGCTTGGATAATCAAATTCTCAAGAAATGGATCTCCTGTTTCCATGTGAACACTGGTTTTAGGCAAGGGTGTCCCGTTGGGCGAAGTCGCAATCAAGGCCGTGGGTTCTGCTGCTCGAGCCTTGGAATATACGCCGCCAAGGGGCGCAGTGCCGAGAGTCGCCAATGCCGTACGGATAACAAAATCGCGACGATTCACCGCAACACTCGCAGCATCGGTAGCTATTGGACCAGGTTGCATGGCAAATTACCCCTTGTTCTATATAAGTCAGGCCAAATCAAACCATCACCACACTCTTCGACCCAATTAGCTAAACTACAGTATGAGGTTATACGACACAATAGACATTTCACCTGACAACATGGACAGATTAATTTGCTGCGATGACGACGTGATAACCCGTAACCAAGCTGAATATTGGGTTGTCGGTATCGGAGACCGCCTGTTTAAGGCAGTCCAATGTAATTCTGTGAACTTTCCGCTGTTTCTCCGGCGGCGCATCATCGCATGAGTCCGGCGGGACTGGGGACAAACAACATGGCGGTGCGGCGTTTTGTTGAGTTTTCTCGGCGACTTCGCCTTGAACGGTGGGCATAACGATGTGGGCGCAGCCCAAGTTAACTGGTTGTGAGGCAATGATCGCCTTGACGAAATCTAATAATGGCGCGCTGATGCCCATAAGATAATATGGAATAGTATTTCTTATTTAACTTGTGCTGTGGCCATGTATCTCCACACGTTCTTGAACTGCGGTAAAATCGTGGATGAGTGGGGAGATTTTGTGGGAAAGTCGTTGACAAATATGCGATGATTTCCGTCGATGACATCTCCCGGTTGAACGATCAGCGTATGAGGCTTTGAAAGGTGCATAAGTGCCATGCAATTAGCGATCTGGTGGTGCACATTAAATGGATCTTTAAGAGCCAGGAAGGCAAAAAACCTCGACGGCGGTGTAGCGCTTTTACCGTATAGCCATGGAGCCGGCCGGTGAAGGTTATCCATATAGTCCTGCGGGCCGGAAAACATCAGCACACGGTCCACTCTGAACAGCTTGCCAATGTACGCCGCGTTCCCCGCTCCCTGTGAATGGCCGGCCACAATAATGCGTGGCCAAACCGGCCGTCCGTTTGTTACAAACTGGCTCCATCCCCCGCCGGGGTCGTGCTTCACCAGATAAACCAGCAGCTTTTCAAAGCGATTCAATATTGAATTGGCGGGGCTTACCTTTATCTTCGTGCTCACTGGCGCACCGGTGACGATGGCGTTGCGATATCGACCGAATGTGGCGCTGTCGAGGCTGTGCGCACATGCGACCGCGATAACATTATCCTCATAGTCGATACTGATCGCGTGATAGCCCCACCTCGCAAAGATCGTGTCGATGCCCCGGCTATCCGAGGCTTTCGCTCCAGTCCCGACGATAAATAAAAACAGTCGATGGCGGGAGATGGACTGCGGATCATACAGAGCGATATTCGCACCATGCACGGTGGAAATGGCGGGATCGGTACGGGGTGGTTCCACACGCAGGAAAATCACATGCGCGTCGGCACGGTCGCCGATGAAGCACACAGCGATCAAAGTCATCGTGACAACGCATAAAAAACGAATATAAGCATTTCGAGACATACATGGCCTCCGCATTGTTCATTGCCATTACATACCCGCGATGCGTCAGGTCAAAGATCAACCGTTTAGCCTGAATACTTTTTGGGGAGCCCTGCTAAACGCGAACAACGCGCGTAAGTCATCGTGAATAAAAAGCTACGATAATACGGCGATGGAACTTCTGCTTTAACGGCACCTTGGTGACGGTGACTTACGCCCGTTCAAACGCCGATATTTTATAACGCACCGGCCCTTGATAGCCGCCGGATTTTTTTACCTCGCCGTGACCGTCTGTCCAGCTTAGCGCGATCTGATTCTGTCTGCCGCGCTGGAAGTCCAGTGTTACGCCATCATCTTCATACAGCTTAGTCGGTTCCGGTGATTCGCCATATACGCGCACGGAGATGTCAAAGCAGGTTTCCGGTGTGATATATTCCACCGGACGAGCCAGCGGCAGCAGCGTGCCGGATTTCACGAACATTGGAACTTCTTCCCGCGGTTTGCTGATGTTGATCCATTTACCGCCTTCGAATTTCTGGTTTGTGGCGAAATCATACCACGCGCCGTGGGGCAGATACACTTTGCGATCAGTCTGACCCGTCAAAATTGGGGCCACCATAATCGCCGGTCCGAACATGAACTGGTCGTCAATTTCAAGGGTGTGAGCGTCTTGTGGCCAATCCATCACCATGGCGCGGATCGGCGGCATTCCGTTGCGGCGGTATTCATTGAATGCGGCGTAAAGATAGGGGATCAGGCTCATGCGTAGTTCGAAAAGTTTCCGGACAGCCTCGGTAACCGCCTGATGGTCCGGCATGAGTTCACCGCGATTGCTCAGGGCCTTGTTAACCTGCAGCCAGGGCGGGAGATTCATGTACCAGCAATCCACCACAGCCATGGGCGAGAAAATCACCAGTTGTATGCGCCGGAAGAGATCCTCAACCGAGGCTGCCTGGCGCAATTCGGGATCCCATAACAGTCCGCAGAAGCCCTGTTTGCATACCCCCCGCAGATAGCAGGTCAGATCATAGGTGTCGCTGTACAACATAAACGGCAACGGTGCCGCCAGAGAAAAACTGTCGCGTACCAGACCCCAAGTACGGAGATTGCGGCGCGTCAATGGCTCGATCATGGTCTGTTGATACAGCTCGCCAAAAAGGCTGTGCATGAGTTCTCCGTCCAAACCGGAGGGAAAAACACTGGCTTCGGGAAATGACCAGGGATGGGCGCGATAGGGCTGATTATCGCATTCGTCAAGCTTGACGCCATCAACCCCCTTGTCGAACATGATCCGGTCATGGTGCTCAATCCATATTTTTCGCGCCTGAGGCGTTGCGAAATCCGGTACCAATCCATCCCAGACCAGATAATTGCCCGACCAAGGTTTTAATTTCTTGAACATCGGCGATATGGGATTGGTGAAGGCATGCTCCCAGAGATTGATGTGAAAATTCATGGCTTTCATTTCCCTGATAAATCCGTCGGGATCAGGAAAATTTTCTTTGTTCCACATAAATGAACAGGAATAGGCATGGCTTTGCCAGCCTGGCTCAATGCCCCACATCGTAAAGGGCATTCGCTGGCGGCGGATGCGCTGCGCCAGAGCCAGAATCTGTTTTCCCGGCATGTGTGAAGCACTGCGGAAATGCATGCCCAGTCCCCACAATGGGGGCACCGCGCCGCCTCCGGAAAACAGGTTGTAACGCTGCACCGCGTTGCGCAGCGTTGGACCGCCGAAAATATAAATATCCACACCCCGCGACGGATGAACATCAATCATCATGGTTTTATGACTGGTTTGGCGCGGGCGATACAACTCCCGCGTACTAAGTGCGGGTTGGGCCGCCCCGTGTGTTTCATCCATATCGGAATACGCTATCGGTGCGACATTGCCAGTATATATCCAAGCATACCGCGCGGTATCCACATACACACCGTACCCGCGGCTGGAGACGTAGAACGGCACGGGCGCATGCGAATAATCCATTTTATCCTGCGGATTGTCAGACGGCGCACAGGTCGCCCGGCGGCCGGTCATATCAAATATTTCCGTGTCCAGGCCCAGGCCGTAAATATGCTCCTCGGGGGTCATAGGCATCTGCATAGATACCCCACGTGCCGAAAGCGTCCAGGACATCGCTTTGATATCCAGAGGAATGGATGACACCTCGGGCAATGCGCCGATCGCGGCAGGATCGGCGGAGGCCGTGCGGAACGTCAGAGGGGTGACTTTTTCGCAAGCCCCGCCAAAATGAATTTTCCACACACCGGGGTACACTTGCGTAACATCCGACACGGCAACGCCACCAGACTCAATAGAGCCATGTGGATCGTTCTGAGTAATTTCGTCCGATGCGGACGGTTCATGGCGCGCCGACGCCGAACGCCCCGCTTGCAGCGTCACGGCCACCGCAGCCAATGCTCCTATGGCCTTGCGGCGGGTAACTAATACCGGCGAATTTGAATTTTCCACGGATTGATTTTCCATCGTAGAGATGTCCTCGCAAAAGATGCTGTGACGATAGTTGAAATTATAAACAATGAATGACAGTGGGCATGGTATACCCACGACAGTTGTCGCCTAATTCACAAGTACTGCAATCAAATGAACGCGTACCCTTCGGCGGCACACGGGACTTCGGCAACCATACTATTAGAAGGCAACGGCTGACAATAAAATCCGAACAAATAAATACTACAACGTGGGCAAAGTTCATCGCACGTCGCGTAGATTTCATTGGCCATTTCTAACGAGCCAGCATTGCCTTTCTAACAGTGGCAGGCACGTAAATATGCCCCAGGACCCTATAATCAGGCGTACGCGTGCAAGCTACCACATATAATAACGAACACTTCCGGCACCAAAGTAATAATGCACCTTCGCCTGCCCGATGGGATCCCATGATACCGAGGCATCGTTATACAGGTCGTGCACGCCATCCGGCAGCCAGTTATTATTTGGCGTATCGACGTGATTGGACATTGGCCAAATTCCCGAATTCCCAGTTCCATAGGCTCCGTAGGGTGAGTTGAAACCTTGGTACGGCAGAATTGGCCCAGTTGTAGCTGCAAGATCGGAGCACAGAAGAGACCCGGGATTGGAATTCTGGTTTTCCGCAGGCATGTGATTCGTGTCTGTGTTGAAGTACTCGTCAGTAATTGTATATGGTGGATGATAGCGGGTTTGGTACATGAACCAGTCGTAGCTGGGGCTGTAGCCAGCCACGCCACCGTTTTGCGGCGCACCGGAGCTATAGGTGCCCGCCTGTGTATTTCCGCTTGTGCCACGATCCACCCAGTAGCAATAACCGGTGATAAAACTCCAGTTCTGCAGCATGTCCTGGCCATTGGTGGTCCAATCGCCCTTGTTAATTTGATTGGCCATACTGGCCATTCCAGGTTCCGGTGAAAACAACAGGGAAATGCCGGTGGGTGTGGGGCTGAGAATTCCCGGGCGGATATTGGTCAGTGCAAGGCCCGAATGTAGGACGGTAAAGGAATCGTAATACAATAACGCCAGCCCCCATGCCGGTGTTCTCGCGGAAGGCTCTCCGTTAGGTGGAGTGAACCCCGCATTATTAAAACTCCCCATAGGATAGGTTTCGGTATCCCCCGGTGGATACATGCCAAATTCATTGGCATATTCCTGCATCGCCATGCCGATCTGATGTAAATTGGACGCGCACTGAATTCGCAGAGCCAATTCTTTCGCTCGTTTCAGCGCCGGTAACAACAGAGCGATCAGAACGGCGATGATGGATATCACCACCAGAAGTTCAATAAGAGTGAATCCGCGTGAACGGTTCTTTCTGCCAACATCCAACTTTACTGGTTCTGTAGTGGCTTTAGCGCTCCACCGCGCGTTGCGTGGATTAATGTGATTGCCAAGTGCCATAAAAAGACTCCTTTTTCCGAATGCAGAGTTTTTACATTGTCCGCCAACCGGACGGACTGCGGTTTGTCGCAACTTACGACAGACGCCTTGTTACTTGCTCTTTTCTCCAACCGCGATTAAGTGAAGGGCCGCAGGCTTACTTCTATCAGACCGTGTTGGCGACAAACCACAGCTTACGCCCTTACGCAAGGCTCCGCAGCCAAAACCGCGATAGCCTCTAACGAAATACTGAACTAACCTTTCTAATTGAAGTGTATCTCGGAAAATTGGCCAATACAATAGCTTTTTCGACGGTCAACATGGACAAATCAGCGGTCCTTCTTGATGGGAGTTATTCCAAATATCGCCCAGTCATCGCCCGCGGGGAGGTTGGCTATCAACGCGTTACGCATCAAAAGAGGGGGAAAAAGACTAGTGCTCTGTCACGCCTAAATATCAGGATTGACAGAGAACTAGCCCGAATTCACGTGACAACTTTTTCCAACAATGGATTTATCGCCATAGATTTGTCCATGCAGTGCAGCCAAAATGCCATGGCAGGATACGAAATCATACAGTACCGTATGGGCCGTGCGGCCTTGGTTCGGTGCACAACTTATGCGGAGAAATACGATGGCCCGATTGCGTAAGCGACGCGATGTTGTGAAATTGGCGGCTGCCACAGCGGTGCTGGCGGCGGTGAACACGGTTATGGAAGGTTCCGCGTCAGAGGCGGAATCAACCCATTTCAATGTCAATACTTACCCGGAAATCGCCCGTGGCGACCCGGAGACGCCCGAATTTCATGGGCCGCGTGTGGTGGGGGCAACACCGGGGCGGGATTTTTTATTCACGGTACCTCACACCGGCAAGGCCCCGGTGATCATTTCGGCCAACGGTTTGCCCGAAGGCCTGACCATGGATGAAAGCGGCTTAATTACCGGGAAATTTAATCAGGCCGGAGAATATAAAGTCAGGCTTACCGCCAAAAATAGCCTTGGCTCCGCACAACGCACGTTGCGACTGGTGGCGGGTGAACATAAGTTGGCCCTGACACCGCAAATGGGCTGGAACTCATGGTATGTTTATCAGCTACGCAATACGGCGGCTCATACAAGGGCGGCTGCCGATGCGATTGTCAAGCACGGCCTGGCGGCCAAAGGATTCATGTATGTCAACTTGGACGACGGCTGGCAGGCCGGACGCAATGCCGATGGAGAAATTCAACCGTCCGATGCGTTCGGCGACATGAAAAAGCTGGCCGATTATGTGCACAGCAAAGGCTTGCGGTTTGGCATTTATTCTTCGCCGGGACCGAAAACCTGCGGCGGCCACACCGGCAGTTTCGGCCATGAACTGCAGGATGCCAGAACCTACGCGCGGTGGGGCGTAGATTATCTTAAATATGACTGGTGCAGTTACTCCCATGAGGTTCCGAAGCATCCTGATCTGGAACAATACATGAAGCCCTATGAGGTGATGAGATCGGCCTTGGATCAGATAGACCGCGATATGTTTTTCAGTTTGTGCCAATATGGGATGGCGCATGTTTGGACCTGGGGCGGAAGGCGGCCGGTCTGGGGCAACTGTTACCGCATCAGCGGTGATATCACGGATACCTGGGCATCGGTTTGCCACAACAGTTTTGAGTGCAACGGCCCATTGTATCCCTTCGCCGGGCCGGGGCATTGGAACAATCCGTGCATGCTGATGGTGGGGTTCGGACGATTTGCGGGCACCGGCTCGCCGCGTTGGACGCGACTTACGCCACATGAACAACATACGCAGGTCACGCTCTGGTGCATGATGGCCGCACCGCTTCTTTTAAGCTGCGATCTGGAAAAACTTACTCCATTTACTCTGGGTTTATTGACCAATACGGAAGTCCTGGCGGTGGATCAGGATGAATTGGGAATACAGGCTCAACGCGTGGATCGGCAGAAGTTCTGTGAAATTTGGGCCAGGCCTCTATGGGATGGAACTGTGGCTGTCGGAATATTCAACCGGGGGCTTAGACCGGGAACTGTTATAATACCCTCTTGGAATATGCTGAATCCGGTACTGTGCGGAACCGCCAAGCCGCTGCGCGGCAAACAACTTGTTCGCGATTTATGGAAACGTAAAAATCTTGGTGCAAAGGTTCGATTCAGCACCGAGATCCCCGGACATGGTGCCATGATGATCAAAGTGGGAACGCCCAATATCGCCGACGATTAGTACAACCCGCGGCGGCGATGTTTTATTGAAACTGGACGAAAACCCCTTTGCAAAGTTAATTCTGGCACCGGTGATGTCACAAACCGGATTGTTATTTAAGGCCTCACAATTGAGGAACGATTTATGACGTATGAGGTAAAAACCATGCATGCCAATTCTTCCCTTTCGTGCCGGGGCGGCGCGGC
>DAHVEJ010000160.1 GCA_027313145.1 Phycisphaerales bacterium
CAATCCTCCTCGCTTCGCGCCCACAACCCCATGGCCCTCCGTCAACCCGTAATTATGGCTGGAACAGGGCACTAGCCTCTCAAGTTGAGGAAAAGGCACGATAAATATCATTAAGATTCTGCAGAGCGCGAAAACACCAAATTGCCATCCCGCACGGTGACATGCACGCGATAGATCGGCTCGAGTATTTCCGGGGTCAGCACTTGATCGGCTTTGCCATGGGCGGCCAATTTCCCCGCATCCATAATTAAGACGCGATCGGCATTGGCGCGGGCGTGGTTTAAATCATGCGTGACCCAGATAACCGCTTTATGCCTGACTTGCACCAGTGATTTCAGGTGATGCAGCAGTTCCAACTGGTGCCAGATATCCAGGGCCGCCGTGGGTTCATCCAGCAGCATAATCGGCGCATCCTGAACCAAAGCACGGGCAATGGCCACACGCTGACGTTCCCCGGCTGAAAGTTCGTCGTAGGTGCGCTGGGCCAGAGCGTGAATATCCATATCCCACATGGCTTGCACTACGCGATCCACGCCCGGTTTATCTTCACACACTTTTTCCTCGCCCGGCCGACAGCGTTGCTGCGCCCAGGACCCCATGGCAACAATGTCCCGCACCTGATAGGCAAAGCTTACCTGGGGAGCCTGCGGAACATAAGATATGAGGCAGGCACGCTTGAGGGGATGCAGGCGTGTAATATTTTCACCTCGGACTGTGACCGTCCCTCCGGACGGCGTAAGATGGCCGCACAACAGTTGCAGTAGCGTGGATTTCCCGGAACCGTTGGGGCCGACAATCATGGTCACCTCGCCGGCGTAAAAAGGGACGGTCACGCCATCGACCGCGGGTTGGCCGGAAGCGTAGTGAAAATGCGTATCCGTCGCCGTCAGGACCGCATCGGCGGGCGAGGCTTGGCGCGGGAGGACAGGATGATTGCGATCCAGGAACATATTCATACCGCCAGGACTTGTTACATCCATATCCGCCGGCGCTGCAGCAGATACAGGAAAAACGGGCCTCCGCACAAAGCGGTGATTACGCCCACGGGCAATTCACCGTTGAACCAGGCACCGGTGCTGCGGACAAATGTATCGGCAAGCATCAAAAATATGGCCGCCAGCAGAGGACTGGTGATCAACAACTGCCGTTGATCCGGCCCAAAAAGCCCCCGGCACACATGCGGACAGATCAACCCGACAAAACCGATGGGGCCGGCCACGGTAATGGAAGCAGCGGTGGCCAGGGCGGCTAAAGTAAAAGCGGATAATCGCAGGGAAGATAATTTTATTCCCAGGCTGTGGACTTCGGCATCGGAAAACGAAGCGATATTCATCGCACCGCCCAACGTCAATGCGCCGATCCACGCGATGGCCAACGCCAACCCGGCCATGACAAGCAGCGTATGGGAGGTACCTTCACTGATATAACCGAACATGTAACTTAAAATATCCGCTCTGGCTCCGTAGGGCACCATATTATTTAATAACATCACCAAAGCACCGCCAATGGTGCTAATGACCACGCCGGAAAGTATCAGCGTCATAGGCTGAAGAATTCCATTGCGCCGCCCCAGGAGAAAAACCAGCAACGTAGCCGCGATCGCCCCGGCGAGCGCTGGAATGCTCTGGCCATCGGAAAGGAAGTTCATCAGCCAGGGATGTCCGGCAAAGGATTGTAAAAGGACATCTCCGAAAACAATCCAGATCATCACCCCGACGGTGGATCCGCTGGAAATGCCTAGAACAAAGGGGTCCGCCAGCGGATTTCGCAACAAGCCCTGCAGCAACACTCCGGCAAGGCCCAAAGCGCCGCCCGCAATCGCCGCGGCCGCAACGCGCGTGAGGCGCAATTGCAGAATGGCCCAGCCGGGAAATCCCAAGGAAACGCTGCGTTGCCCGGGAGTGCCGGGGCCGATCGCCAGGCAACACGCGAATATCAAAAGGGTCATGGCGACCGCGGCCAGAGCTATTAAGTTCAAGCTTAACGGCTTGGATGTCTTCATTTCACGCCCCCCGCACGGGCGGCCGGATAGATCAACTTGCGCAGACGGCGAATCAGGCCCGTAACATGCAGCGTGAGCATCTGTGCCTGCGGCCAGGTTATTAAATCCACACGTTTGGCCCGGGCAGCGGTAATGGGTAAGGCCAGCCATGGTTTTAACCGCGGATCCTCCGGCCCGGATGCCGCGGGCTGCCCCGGCTTGGAGATCAGGAGAATTTGGGGATTTAAACGCACCAGCGTGCCGCGTGTGATGGTGGGAAATCCGTGGCCGCAAAGTTCCGCCACATTATTTCCGCCCGCTAAAGTTATTTCCTGATCCATAAAGTTATCCGCGCCCACCACTGTAATTGGTCGGGTGGAGATTATATATACCACACGCGGCGGATTTTTGGGGCGACGTTGGGCCAGAATTTTCAACTCTGATTTCAGTGTGTCAATCGCCGCCGCCGCTGGTTTTTGGCAGCCGCTGATTCCGCCCAGCGTTCGCACGGCGGCAAAAAGTTGATGAAAAGTGTTGATTTTGATATTCACGATGCGAATTCCATTTTGCCGCGCCATGGCGCGAACCCCTGGTTCCACACGCTCCGGAGCCTGCTGAAGAATCAACGCAGTGGGTGCCAGTCGCACCACCAATTCTTCATCGAGATGGAGATATCCGCCTACCACAGGCAGGCTTCGCATGGATTTGGGCAACAGGGGTTTATCCCATGGAGAAACCCCGACGATCGTTTTGCCGGCACCAATTTGCAGCAATATCTGCGTGGCCGACGGATCCGTGCTGACAATTCGCGGGCCGCCGCGATGCTTGATAATCGCAGTTTTCGCACAACCCGCCAAAGCCACGGGCAGGGAAATCAACAGCAATACCCGGAAGATATTTAATCGCATATTCCGCCATGGTCCAAACGTTTTTCTTGGTGCCACGTCAATGCTGCGACAACGGCACCAGGAATCCGGTTTGAAATACGGACGTTGCATGAGGTAACGGCGGCACTTTGCCCGTGATTTTTCCAATGGCCCAGCGGCACGCCAGCGAAAGCGGGCCAATATCCATCGCTGAATAGGATGCGTTAAGATCGGTAAGGCGAGCTTTGGCATGGATCCGTCCCAATGTCAGCGCGGACATTTCACGCACCTGTTCAAATTCCGGCATAGGCATTTCCATATCATCCAGACGCCCCGCCAACTGCTTGGCGAGCTTCGGATGGTTTTGCCCATTATCAATCATACCAATGGCCCAGATTGCCGCCTGCCGCGCTTCAACGCCATAGGGGGCATTTTTCGGGATGCAGGGAATCATTACCGACAACGCCGGCGCGTAGTGCATCAGGCCTAAAAACTGAAACGCCTGAGAAAGCTGCAAATTGTCATCATTCAACCGTGCCGCGTAACCCGGCTTTTTTAAATTAGCTGAGACATACTGAGAATTTTTTGCGGTGCGTTGAGCAAACTTGAACACCGCCGGCAGCGTGCCGCGAACCGCCACACGTCGCAGCGCGACCATAGCGCCTAACCGAACCGCCTGGCTTTTATTGGATAACAGCGAAACAAAATCACCGGCCGAGGCTTTGTCATCCAATTTGCCAAGCACCAGACAGGCCTGGCGAATTGCCAGCGGATTACTGCCATGAATAATCAGGCGGCACGTATGAATGACCGCCATTCGGCTCGGCGTGTGCGATCCAAGAAAAATCAGCGCGTCACGGGCATACCAGCGCACCGGCCGCCGCTGGTCATTAAGTGTGGCACCCAGGCCATCAATGGATTTATTCCCCCCGATGCGCCGCCAGGCTTTCGCCACCAGCAGTCGAATGGTGGGATCCGCATTACCGCTCATGTGCGATGCCAGAGGCCGCAACGCATTGACATCCGTTTTGATTAAAGCCCGCCAGGCAATGGCCGCCACAGCGGAATTGGAATCCCCGGCAAAAGTCAGAAGCATTTTCCGCTGTGCGGGCGTCTTACCGCCCGACAGCACACAACAGCTAAGCAAGCGTTGCGGAGCACTGTGGCCCTGGGCTTTCAACATACGTTTGCATAATGCGACAACACCGCCGGCCCGCAATTTCGCCAGGGATCGGGCCGCCGCAAAACGCAAAATCAGCGGCTCTCCGGCGTTTTGAACCACTTTTTTCAACACCGCATCGGCCTGATGATCCCCGGCAGCCCCCAAGGCTGTGGCGGCCGAGACTTTTACCTGCAAGGCGTCAGCGGGATTTTTCAACCGTGCCATCCAGACGCTGCGCATCGACACCGCGTGCCATTTCGCCAGCAGCGGATCTAAAATCTGCGCAAAGGCCGATGGCTGTGCGGAATCCAGATGTACCAGAAGCGCTTGCGTATGTTGATCGGCAATTTCAACCAGCGCCCGGACCACCGACGTTTTAACGGTCAGAGGAAGGGTCTTGGAAACCGCCAGATGTTCCAGTGAAGGTAGCAGCACGTGCAGGTCCGGCACCTTATTTTTTACCGCCGGGCGAATGGCGACGCAGGTTTTGGTGATAACTTCCGTATTATTCTGTTGCAGGGCCAAATGCCAGAGTTTGGTCAACTGCGGATTATACGTCCTTTGCGCATGGAGCCTGGGCAACTGGGGTATATGGAGCATCGGATTGCCAATGCCGTTGGTCACGGGGGCAGCTTGTGTACGCAGGCCGCACAATCCCAGAAGAACCGCCGCCGCGGCGTGGGGAATTCCGCGGCGGAAACGTTTAGCCAAGGCAGTCAAAGCCGGTTTCATGAATATATCACCCATACGCATTGCCATCACGCATTAACTATTTGCATCAACTAATCGGGCCGGGTTAATTGCCAGGTCCGGAACACCAGAACAACCGCCGCAACACCCATGACCGTCAGCATGAACCACCAGTTGGTCAGCACGAAGTTATAATCGGTAAAGCCTGGCGCATGAATGGTGGCCAGTGCCGCCGCCAACGGATTGTATTTGAGGATTCCCGCCACAAGGCTTAATGAGAAA
Source organism: Phycisphaerales bacterium (assembly GCA_027313145.1). Classification (GTDB taxonomy): domain Bacteria; phylum Planctomycetota; class Phycisphaerae; order WQYP01; family WQYP01; genus JAMDCX01. The sequence goes on from DAHVEJ010000160.1 coordinate 4,982, forward strand.
AGCGTTCCACGCCCCGCCCAGAATACCAGTGTGCCACCGAACAACCCCAGCAAAAGCGCGTAGGAAAGGGCGGTGGCTTGCGCGGTTTTCCGAAACCAACTGCTGATGGCGCTGCTGACCATTAAACAAAATAACGCAATTAATCCCAGGGTAATCAGCACGGTGATCACTCGATCCGCCTGACCTTTATCAATTACCAGCATGACCGCATAGCCCGGCAGCGTGGCAAAAAGCAAAAGCAGCAGGGTCCGACAAACACTTAACAGTTTTCCCAGAACAATGCTCGCGGGGCTTAACGGCGTCACCCGCAACAACTGCCAGGATTTATTCTGCAATTCGGAACTTATAAGGCCCGCCGACAAGCTCGGTGTAATAAGCACAATCAGCGTCACTTGGAACATCACCATCAGTTCGCCCAGCGTCTGGGGCTGAAAACTCATGGAACCATACGCCGCCGCCAGCATCAAACCCAGCGATACCATCAGGCAGATTCCCACCAGTCGCATCATCCAGTGCGAGCGACCAAAACGGCTGGTGCGAAATTCTTTGACCATCACCGGATTGCTGAAAGGCCCGATCAGGCCGCTACGGCGTTGCGGATCAAAAAACCATAAGTACATGATTCGGCGATACGCCCGCACTTTCGTTGAGCGGTCATCGGTGATTTTTCCGCTGGCGCGCGGACGATCAAAAAGCCACTGGCCCAGCCGCTGAATGCTTAGCAACCCCAACACCCCGCTAAGCACCAGCGAACAGATCACAAAGCGTGTGATAACCGATGTGCCGCCATTAACAGAATTGCCCGCATGAACGGAATTAGCGCCTAATACATGCAGCATCGCCGGAAGCGGTGAAAACGACGCCAACCAGCGGCCAATAAGCAGAAATGTCGGATTTTGCGTGTCAGCGACCAGCCGATAGGGGATCAACAGCAGCAAATCCAGTACAAATAGAACGGCGTAAGTCAGGCGTATACCGGAATCCACATCATTGACGCGGATGCTCACGTACAACCCCACGGCTGCGGATTCCAGCGCCACAAGAATAAAAATCAGATACAGCGGTAAAACCTGATGCACCAGACTCACGCCGCCCATGGCAAAGCAGGCGGTCATGCCGGGAATGGTCAGCAACATAAGAATAATGGGTAATCCCAGGGCACCGATGAGTTTCCCGAAATAAATCGCAGCGGGGGAAAGGGGAGAATTCAGCAGTAACGCCAACGTACCGGTGCGCTTTTCCGCCACCACGGAGGCTGCGGGAAACGCCGGTGCCACCAGCATCATGCCCACTAAAATCGTCCAGGAAAGCAGACTTAAAACCTGCTGTGCCTGCGTACCGGCCAGGTTCACCCGCCCGCCCGCCGGCCAGCGGAGCACAATGACCGCGGCCAGCACCGCCAACCACGCGACTTCCAGGGCGGCCACGTTGGGCTTCCGCAAGGCACCGATAAGTTCACGACGTACAATCGGGTTATTCACGCCTGTGCCTCCCCGGCGGCTATTTCCGTCTTGTCCTGCTGCGTGACAGAAAGGAACGCGTCTTCCAGGTCCTGCTGCATTTCACGGAATTGACTCACGCGTACCTGCGCCGAGACCAGACGTTGCAATGCCACGGCCAGACTCTGTTCGTTACCCGTGGTGTTGAATCGTACCATCATTTCAGATGGTGCCGGGGTAACACTGGCCGTCTCGCCGAGGTTCTCGCGTAAAATTTCCGCCGCCTGGGTAACATCCTCTTCGGAAAGCAATTGTATTTCGATCATGCGCTGATGCCGAACGCTCTGCATAATCTCATCCAGGGTGCCGAACGCGCGAAGTTTGCCATGTGTCATAATCGCCACCATATTACAAATCCGCGCCAGCTCGGGCAAAATATGGCTCGTGACAATAAGCGTTTTACCTCTTTGCGCCAGATTAAGGAGAATTTCCCGCATCTCCACACGCGCTGCGGGATCCAGGCCGTTAGCCGGCTCATCGAGAATCAGCACCGGCGGGTCGTGCAAGAGGGTTCGGGCGATGGCGACGCGCTGTTTCATACCATGGGAAAGGCTTTCCACATATAAATCCGCCATGTGCGACGCACCGGTAATCGCCAGCGACGCATTGATTCGGTCTTGCCGTTGTTTGCGGGGAATTTTGAATGCCGCCCCGAAGAAATCCAGATATTCCCGCACGCGCATGTTGTCATAGGATCCGAAGGTATCAGGCATATAGCCGACAAGATGCTTGATTTTTCGCGCATCGGAAGTGCAATCCACACCCCCGATGGAGGCTTTTCCGCTGGTGGGTCGGATCAACCCGACGAGAATTTTGATGGTGGTGGTTTTGCCGGCGCCATTGGGTCCGATGAAACCGAGTATCTGCCCTTTTTCCAGGCGAATGCTTAAATGATCAAGCGCTGTAAATTCGCCGTAGACCTTGGTCAATTCCACTGTTTCCACAACCGGTGCTTCGCTCATAAACAATCCTGTATGATTGGGAACTTACAATTCCACCATGGGACTTATTGTACCGTACCCGCTGCCGTTAAACGGACCGTTGTCACATGCCATGTGCTGTTGGGGTCAATAGTACCCCCGACGCTAATTTCACACTGCCATCCCCCCGCCGGACCGACAGCGGACAATTCCGCGGGCGTGAGATGAAGAACCATAGCGCTGCCGCTACTTGAACGGCTGATGGTCACCCAGTTGCCTTTTTCCCAAGCCAGCACTGAAACCGGCCGTCCCGGAGCACTGAGTTTAATCGTTAATACAGCGCTGGTTAATTTCAGCGGCAGCACCTGCCGCGGCAATTGAAACCGCAGATAAATATGCGCCGGAGATGACAGATTCCTCAGCCAACGATGCTTGCGCGTGTTATATACCGGAGCCGGCGCGTGTTGCCCGGGACCGGGAACCAATCGGTACGGCAGATAGGGCCAGGGCAGTTCCACGTGCGTTCCGGCCGGAGTGGCCCGCATTTCCAGCGGTATAACCAGCAGCGTCTGATTCATGACCACGGGATCATGCGTCAGATGCAGCAGCGGCATGAGGGAAGTGGGCCAGCCCAGCAGCGCCGGATCAACGGGACCACCGGCTTTATATAACCGCGCTTCAATGGTGTTATGGTTTTGCTGCCTGCGCGTTAAAAAGGAAGACTGGATAAATTGTCCGGCGGGCAGAATTTGCGCCGTGCCGGCCAGGCGTTTTCCACTGCCGGCACGCACCAGGGCCAGCGCCCCGCGCGGTGCCGCAATGGCCATATCTTGTAAATTCGCCAATAAGGTTTCCTGCCCGGAAACCTCCAAGCCCGCCGGTCCAAAGCGTCCAACCACCGGTTGAATGAGGTGGTTTGCACGGCTGCTGGTAAATGGAATACTAATTGCGGCACCGGAAGGCATCTGGAGATTTTGCCACTGGAATTTCTGATTAATTAGTGCCGCTACCCGCACACTGGATTGCTTGGCAAAACTGGTCTTGGGATTCAGTTGAAACCCCCAGGACGTCGCGAGTTCCGCCGCCTGCGCCTTGGGCGAAAAAATGGAGGCAAAACCGCTGATCGACAGCAAATGCTGATCGGGTGCGGCACAGGCGATTTGATATGATGAAAGCGTCAACTTCACCCGCCCGCGATTGAGCTTGCCATTGATAATAAGAATAATGCCCGCTACCAGGGCCAACACGATGGCCGCCGGTGCCAGCCGCTCGAGCTTATCCCTGCGCCCCAGTACAAAAGCCGCCAGCAGCAGTATAACCGTCAACCCCACCAGCACCACGCCGATAATCATGCGACCGGAAATGCGATATCCAATTTGTGACGTGGCATTGTGCTTGAGGATAGCCACAGGGACATGGATCCCGCCGGGAGAATAAAACTTCCGGACAATCGGCCAAAGCACCGCACCGCCCATTTTAGTTTTATTGAGCATTCCGCGACCATTGACCGCACAAATATATACGCGCCCCAGCCCCACACGCCGCACCATAACAGCCGGCCAGCCGTTGACTTTTGACAGTGTGGTATAGCCTGGTGCCAACAGATACACCAGGTGTATCGCTTTTTTCAAATGCAGAACAGAATTTTGCATTCCCCGCCCGGAAAAACGCAGCGTTGCCGTGTGGGTCTGCCCGACTTTTATAATTGTCCAGGCCGGTCCTAATAACGCTCGACCAAATTGATCGCTGATTCTTTGTGCCTGAATCCATAGCTTCCCGCCGGAGACCAGCCAACGGCGTAGAGCATTGCGCTGCGGGCCCGACAGCGCCATGTGCCGCCGGGCCGCAAAAACCGCGTAAACGCCATCATATTCCGAGGGCGCATAAGGCATGTGCGAGGCATTGGTGTAGGCAATTACTGACGATAGCCCTTCCTGTTTGCGCATTTGCACGGCAAGATCGGCCGTGGCCTGATCGTCGCCATTGGTCACAGCCATGGTGGGGTAGCGCGCTGCGGGAGTAAAGATACTTCCCGTGTTTCGCGCGATAATATGATTAGACGCGCCGGTGGCCAGCCAGGCGGTATAGTTGAGGACTTTTTTCCCCGGTCGCGGAAAGGGGCAAAACACGGGCAGGGAAATGGTTTCAGCACTGCGGGCCGGCAGCCAGATCGGGTCTACAAATTCCACATTGGACATCCGATCCAGACGGACAAATAAATCCGCATGAACGCTCTGATAGGTTGAATTGCTCAATCCCGCAATGGCGGCATTCCACCGGTTGCCCCGCGCTGAAAGCGTCGCCGCGGACACCGTTTGCAACTTCACGGTTGCCGCCGTCGCGCGTGAAGCCACCGCCAAAACTACAACCCATAACAATATTGCCGCCCATCGGCTCATCGCGTCACTCCTGCATCGTCCGCACCAGGGCGGACCATGATTTGAGACCCGGAATCGTACCGTATATTTACCGGGCCGTAAATACCGCCGAGTTAATTTGTACTGTTTCAATAGAAATGTCACGGGTACTCGTTTCAATAGAAGTGTCACCCCATGGGGGGCGAAGTCAAGCCTGCGCAGCGTAGGGGCGGTGAGCGCAGCGAACCGCCCCGGAGCGGAGCGGGCTTGATTTCGC
>DAHVEJ010000161.1 GCA_027313145.1 Phycisphaerales bacterium
GAAGTGCTGCGCAATCTGCTCATGATGGAATATCTCCCTCTGGTGCGCTATAACGCCGATCGTATTTATTCCAAACTGCCGGATGAAGTGGATCTGGACGATCTTATACAGGCCGGTTCCTTCGGCCTGAAAGATGCGATTGAATCATTTGACCCCAACCGCGGCGTGAAGTTTGAAACATACTGTGCCCCGCGCATTCGCGGTGCCATTCTCGATGAATTGCGCAACATGGACTGGGTGCCCCGCCTGGTGCGCAGCCGCTCCAGTAAAGTTATTCAGGCGTCCCGGCAACTGGAAATGACACTGGGCCGTGCTCCCACTCAGGAAGAAATTGCGGCCCATCTGGGCGTACCGGCTGATGAATTTGAAAAAATGCTCAAGGATTCCAGCGCGGTTTCCCAGGTAAGCCTGTCCCGGAAATGGTTTGAATCCGACAGCGACAAAGACGTCCGCGAAGTGGATGTACTGCAGGACAAAGCCTCGGATTCACCCCTGGCGATATTGCACCAGCGCGATATCAAGGATTTAATCACCCGCGGCCTGTCGCGCTCGGAAAAAATGATCCTGGTGCTGTATTATTATGAAGAAATGACCATGAAGGAAATTGGCGACGCTCTGGAGCTTTCCGAATCGCGCGTCAGTCAGATGCACTCCAGCATCATCGCTCGCTTGCGATCGCAGTTGGCCAATCGGGAAAAAGAATTCTCCACGGATTAGAGCTGCGGGGGAAAGCCAGGAAATGATCAGACGGTATCATCTGATGGTTTCTTCGGAAGCCCGCTTAGGTTGTCATTTCAGCAGGTCCTGTCGCTGAATCAAGAGCCACGGCCGCACGCGCTGCCGCCGATTTGCGGTGCATGCGGCCCAGCATGGCCCGTGTCATCAGCACGGCGAGAGTGCCTAGCGTCAATCCGCAGATTAATCCGCCAAGCAACATCGGCATCAGATAGGTGGAAAAAATCCCCTGCCAGGACAGTTGCTGATGCTCCATAAATTGCGGCGACAAAAACCTGCCATGCAGAATCAAATAGCCGGTTTGAATATTCATAAATATTAAAATTGGAATAAACGGTGGAAGAGATATTTGCGTGGCCAGAAGCGTTACGGGGATATTAATATGCAATCGGCGAGCTGTGTAGATAGCCAAAAGTGTCTGAATTCCATAAAGGGGCAGCACGGCTATAAGCACTCCAACGCCCACTGCCGTGGCCAGCATGGCATCCGCCAAGGCATCACATTGCGCCAATCCAAGTTGCCGCTTCCAGAACCGCCAACTGGACCAATCCCGCCAGGAGACAGGCTGCCTCTGATATGAAATCCGGCATTTGCGGCACGGCATAGGATTGATAATCCGCCACGTGGTTAATATGACATTCAGCCGTACTCCACGAATCGTATCGCGCACCGGACGGAAATGGGTAATTCGGTCGTCGGCTGTAAAATAAATACACGTGATCGGCGATGATCGCACCTGTAAGCCCGCCCAGGCGTGGCGAACCAGCGTTTCGGTTTCAAAATCAAATCGTCGGAACAGATGGGTTAGCGTCAGGGTATGCCGCAGGGGATAAATTCTTAACCCGCACTGCGTATCCGGTACGTCCTGGCCCGTTTGCAAAAGCATCCAGAAGCGGGACATATCGCGTCCGTGTTTGCTGCGGGCCGGGACATTGGCAGAATCCATCTGCCGATCTCCGATAATTAAATCATCAGGAAATAGCTGCCCGATCTGCATGAGTCGAAAAATATCGGCTACCCGATGTTGCCCATCGGAGTCAATGGTGATCGCATGGGTGCATCCGGCGTCCCGCGCGGCAAAAAAGCCGGTCAATAGCGCGGCACCTTTACCCTGATTGTGCCGATGATGCAAAATTCGCAGCGCACAATGGGGGCCGGCCGGATACTGTAATTCCAATTCCCGCAACACATCCGCCGTGGAGTCGGTGCTGCCGTCATTGATGACAAAAACCGTCGCTTCCGGAAGTTTCTCCAGCACTTCGTCAATAACTTTTGCCAGCGTCCCGCCGTGGTTGTACACGGGGATGATAACGGCATATGAAATCGCCTGCGGCGGTAAAACCGTGGTTGCGGATGAATTGGCAGAAAATGCCGCATCCGCATTGGATGCGAAGTTAACAGTGGGATTTGTCATACCGGTTCAAATTTCCGATTTTCGCGCTGCACTGTCATGGGTTTACCCTCGGATTCACCCTGCGGTGCAGCATTTTCGGCAATTCACTAGATCGCAGGCCGCACGCGCCATTTAATGTATGGTACCGGAAGGCGAGGAATCCGAACAGCAAATCGTCGGATTCGCAATCCAGGGTTCGTTTCAATGGCAATCTCCCGGACATTACACCAAGGAGCGTAATCGTGTAAAATGCGAACGGAAAGGCAGTTATTGGATATGAACGTAGAGGCATTAACTTTGCAGGATATTATTAGGGAAGCACGCGCGTTTTCCGAAATCCAATCCGCGCTGCATGAGCGGGATATTTATGGTGTAACGGATGGTAAGGCCGTCGGCACGCTGGTGGAACATAAATTTCATAATTATTTGGCTGCACGTTATTCTTTTGCGCGGCCAAATTCAGCGTCAGGCGTGGATTTTCCCTCCATTAACTTAGATATCAAAGTAACCAGTGTCGTACAGCCGCAGTCCTCGTCTCCATTCAGATCGGCGCGACAGAAAATTTTTGGCTTGGGGTACCACTTGTTAGTTTTTGTCTATGAGAAAGTCGATAACTCCCGAAAAAAGACCTCCAATCTCTTCTTTCGCCACACGATTTTTCTCGACCAGTCAAAAACTGCTGACTTCCAGATTACGAAGGGCCTGAGACAACTGCTAAAGAACAAGGCAAACGAGGAGGAACTGGCGGCCTATATTATGGACAAAAATTTGCCGGTCGATTCCATAGAATTGGCACAAATAACTTCTGAATTGATTAAGTCCCCACCGGAACAAGGGTATCTGACGATATCAAATGCCCTTCAGTGGAGACTACAATACCAGAGGGTTATTGAAGAGGCGGGCCAAGTGGATGGAATTATTCGGGTGCGATAGAACGTGGTGATTCAGCATATGAGAGCGCAACATAAATCAGCATTTGGTGATTTTCAGACGCCGATCGAGTTGGCTAAGGAAGTATGCGCGTTCCTGCGCTCGCGCGGGACCGATCCGAAGTCGATTGTTGAGCCTACTTGTGGGATTGGAAATATCTTACGGGCAGCGATCGCAAGTTTTCCTAATGTGAAATGCTTACTGGGGGTGGACATTAGCGACCAACATGTCGCGATGGCCAAGGCAGCCATTACCGGGGCAAACCCGAACGTCCATATTGAAATTATATCCAAAAACTTTTTTCATGTCGATTGGTGGGACAAGATACGATTGATGCCTCGACCACTATTGATGCTAGGGAATCCCCCTTGGGTTACCAATTCCCATCTGGGTGTTTTGGGCAGCGATAATCTGCCGCTGAAAAGCAACATTCAGCAAGATGGAGGGTTGGACGCCATCACTGGGAAGGCTAACTTTGATATCTCTGAATGGATGCTCATGAAGATTGCTCAATGTTTGGGATCCCCGGAAACATCAATGGCGATGTTGTGCAAGACCTCAGTGGCTCGCAAGGTGCTAAGTTCACTTTGGAAATCAGGGGTATCGATAGCGCTGGCTGAAATCGTGCTGATAGATGCATTGTGGCATTTCGACGCGGCAGTAGACGCCTGCCTTCTTCACATCCGATTCGGATCGGCTGGCGTTTGTGATCACGCAAAGGTATATAGCGACTTCAGCGCACGGGAGATCAAGGCTCATTGGGGATTCAAGAACGGAATGCTGCTGGCAAACGTTGAATTGTTTAATAAATGGCAATCAGCCTGTACGGGCAGAAAAACCATCTGGCGATCGGGAATCAAACACGACTGTTCCGCGGTCATCGAAATGGAGTCCCTAGGAAGACAGCGTTATCGCAACGGTTTGGATGAAATATGCGAATTAGAGGATACGTATATTTATCCGATGCTCAAGAGTTCCCATTTGAACAAAGGCGAATTCGGCAATACCAACCGTGTTATGCTGGTGCCACAGGAGTTCGTGGGCGACGATACCGCCCGAATCGCTGACAGTGCGCCGTTAACTTGGGGCTATCTGCAAAAATATGCGCATTTAATGAAAAAGCGGGGGAGTTTAATTTACAAAAACCGACCGGCCTTTTCTGTTTTTGGCGTCGGCCCCTATTCTTTCGCACCGTGGAAGGTGGCGACATCCGCCCTATACAAGAAAATAAAGTTTGTCCTGGTTGGTCCTCGCGAGGGGAAGCCGTATGTTTTTGATGACACCTGTTACTTTTTAAGCTGCAAGACGCGCGCCCAAGCCGAGTTGCTCACGGCGTTTCTGAACTCCGAGTCGGCGCGACAAATATTGGAGTCACTGATCTTTTGGGACGCTAAGCGTCCCATCACGGTGGAGATACTAGAACGCATTGATCTTGAGCAACTGGCTGTGCTATCGGGCGCAGACATAGAAACTATCACTTCTGCGGCACAGTGTACCTACGCGAAGTTGAGGAAAAAATCCCCGCAATTCCCGCGCGATAATTTATTTTCAGCAGTGCAAGGCTGACAGTATGGCACCCCGCCACCGTCTACTGCTGTATGAGCGTCCACGATTTATCCGGGTTATAACGCGTCATGTGTCGGGCGATCGACAAGGTATCCGGCCCCAGGTCTTTTTGATATACCCGCCCCTGCTGATTGACAATAAACGTCATAATGCCGGAGGAACCATATTTGGCGGGAAATGCGACAAGGGCAAAACCCGCGATCATATTCCCATTGATGACATAGTTGTATTTTCCGCCCGGCGCTGCCGACCCCTGCCGGGTGAGAATACGAAAATAGTAGCCGTTAAATGGATGCGGTCCGGAAGTTTTGTGCGCCCCAGGCGTGTAGCCCTCAGCGGCGGCCTGCGCGGCCAGCGGGCCGAAAGGACTCTCCGGTTGGCCGACGGCGGCCGGCCAATACAGACCATCTTGTGTGCCGGGTTTACTTACCAGCCGCTGGGCGTACCGCAAGACATCCGCGCCATCATGATACGTGCTGGCATATTGCTGTTGCGCCAGCACGTATGCCTCGCAAACTTTAATCGTATCAAGTTCATCGGCTCCGATCCGTCGGGCTAAAATTTCCGCCTTTCCCGCCTGGGTATCAAAAAACCATTTGCCGTTCGCAAGCCGAACAATGGGAATGGGGAAGGGCCAGTTCTTATTGCCAATATGAACGATCGACGTGTCGGCATTTTTTTTCTCCAGCCAGAATTTTTGTTTGGCGTGGGCCACAAACTCTTCAAAATGGCGGTGATCCTCCACCTTGTCACCGGAAACCAGCTCTTTTATTGCCGGTCCAAATATCAGATGCAGTTTTGCGTGATTCTGTGTTTTGACCGCGGCCAGCAACGCCGCCGCCGCCGCATCATCACTGGGAAACAATTCCTGTCCCACCCCGGGTCGCCCCGTTTGGCCTTGCAGCATCGGCTGCCCCATCGCGGCTGCGTTCGCATTGGTTGGGTTCCGGCTCTGACACCCTGCACCGGCCAGTAAAAGCGTTCCCGAAAACAACATCGCGGCTACCAAACACTTAGAACCATTGGTACCTGTAGTCATAAACTTCTCCGAAAAATATTCCCAAAACCCGTTGATACGTTGGTCGGTCAGCGCCGGCGACGCATGGATTGTCGGCCGCGCTGCGCATCCTGCTGAACTTGCCGATTGGAATTCATACCCTGAAATGCGGGCGGAGCCTGCCTTTGCCGCTGCTGGGGTGCACGATACGCCGGGCGGTTCCCCCTGCCTTGGCGCTGTTGATCGTGAAAGGTCTGCAGGCTTTGGCGTCCCCAATTCTCGGCGCGGCTAATGTTGTAATCACTGCGATAATTTCCACCAAATACTCTCGCCGGGGGCTGGGGCGTAAACCCGCGGCCATTATTTCCCCGACGATCTCCCGGACGATTCACCGGCGCTTGGTTGGGCCAGCCGCGATATTGCCGCAATGCCCCACGTTGCGCCATGTTGGGCGGCAGCGCGGGAAGTGGTACACGCGCGTTGCGCTGCCATCGTTGCGGAATCGCTTGCGCGGGGCCGAATTCGCGGCGATTGCCGGGAAACGCCTCCCGATTGCGCATCCATTGCCCCCGATTATCCCGCCGCCAGTTATGGTCCCAGCTCTGGCCCGCGTTAATCCAGTTATTCCGCCAATCGCACTCATTATTCAGCCAATTCCCAATGGCAAATCCCAAGCTGAAAGTCAGATACGGACCGGTGAAATTCCCCGGTTGCCGGCTATAAACCCAGTTCGGATCATACTGCGGAACATAAATTATTTGCGGATTCGCCGGCACAATCCAAATGGTTCCATTTTGGGATATCACCTGTTGCTGCGGGGTGGATTGTAACGTTCCCGCCGCGATGGCCTGCGCCCGCAATTGTTGAATCGCCTGCATTACATCGGCCTGCTGATTGAGAAAAGCCACACCCAGGGCTTGAGTCCACTGCAGATTCGTATTCATATATTGCAGCACAGTCGGATAGTGCACCAGGGCTTTAACGGATGCGTCCCAGTTTTGCATATCTATGACAATTTCGCTGGGATTAGGATTATATTGCAGCCACTGCGCCGCCAATGCTACCTCCTGCGGGTACGTGCTGGCCGGCAGAAGTTGTGCCAGCAGCGGGTCAGGATACAGCGCAATAGGGGCCACCAACTCATCAATCTGCCCGGCGCTAAGCGGTGCAACAATCTGCGGAGTTGCCATGACCGGCGGCCCGTAAACCGGCGCATAAGCCGGTGGCGGGGGGGCAACCGGCGGTGCCGGCGGAGTATAGGGCTGAGAATAGTATGGAGTGTAGCCCGAATAGGCGGGGTAATTCTGGGCGTATGTACAGACCGCCGAACTCCCGATCAGCAACGCCAGGTACGCCATGCCATAACGCAATGCCGGAATGGATAATATCTTGTTTGACATCGTTACAACCCTTTCCAGATCCACCGCCCGCAGCATAAAAATCTTCATGCCCACGCCTTATTATACCCGCATTCGCCAGGCCGCACCCAGTGAGCGTGGCAATAAATCCGGGCAGGCGTCTGGTCTGAAAATTATTTCCTGTTCGCTCCCCGGTACTTGCTGGGTTATAATTAAGCGAAATTTGTCGGTCAATGCTTTGTACGTGGAGCCGTTCGTGTCGATTCAGTTTGTTGAAGCCCTGGAACTTCTGCATCATCGGTGTGTGGATATGGCTGCATTAGTCCAGGGAGCGGTGGAACAAGTTACGCAAGCGGTGATTCATTGCCGGCCCGATATCGCGCAGGGCGTGCGCGATACCGAGGAACAAATTGACGCCGAGGAAGTCGAAATTGAGCGCGCCGCAATCAACATGCTCTCGGAGCATAAGCCCGCCGCCTCTGATCTCCGCACGGTTTTTGCCATTGTAAAAATCAACAGTGACCTGGAGCGCATCGGCGACTGCGCTTACAACATCGCGTTGATGGTTCCATCATTCTCCGCGACCATTTCACAAATTCCTCATGAATTAAAAACCATGGCCGAATCCACACTTAAGCAAGTGGAAGATACAACCAAATGTCTGGGGTTAAGCGATCCGGCTTTAGCCTCTGACGTGTGCCGGGGCGATGATGTCATTGATGCCCTATACCATCAGATTTATCAGGACCTGCAGGCCGGCATGGTGGCCGACACGCAGAATGTGCCGGCTGATCTGGCGATGATTATGATTGCGAAAAACTTTGAACGCATCGCAGATCATTGCACCAATATTGCGGAAGAAGTGGTATTCCTGGTGCGCGGCCAAATTATTCGCCATGTCCATTAATGGGTCGCGTCAATGCGCCTCGCGCGGATTTCCTGTGGGCTTTCCAAGAATCTGAAAGCGGTGGGCGACAGGAGTAAACCCCATTTCCCGGGCAATGCGATCTCTTAAAGCGGCGATTTCCGGGCTGGAAAAGGGGATAATTTTTCCGGTTTGCACATCCACCAGATGGTCGTGGCCGCGTTGCGTTCCCACAAAATCATAATAACTCTGCTTCCCGGTACCGAAGAAAATCTGATTCACCAGCAGGCATTCCACCAAATGTTTAAGCGTACGGTACACCGTGGCCTTGCTGACGCGGTGCTGTTGGCGGCGCAGCGCCAGCAGCAATTCCTCGGCTTCAAACGGGCGATCAAAGCTCTCAATGACTTCCAGCACAATACGCCGCTCTTCGGTGTATTTTTGTCCATGATCATGGAGAAATGTCTTAAAAAGTTCCTGTGCCTGTTCCATAGCAAAGATTATCCATCGCAACCATGCAATGGGCAAACGCGAATCTTTGGGAAATCTTTTCATCCCGCCGGTGGGCGAGGCTATAATGCGGTAAGCGCCCGGCCGCCTCACGCAACGGGCTTAATTGTAGCAGGATACGGTGCCATGCTTTTTAACTACGGTGAATTTAACGGTTCGGAGTTTCCCACCCCCGACAGCCTTTTTGCCACTGATAGTATTTTTGATTTTATTCTCTCCTACGGCGATCAGGCGTTGGACGCATTGGCTAAATTGCAACCGGCCGATGCGGATATTCTTGAGCAACTGATCAACGACGGCTTGCTGGAGAAAGCCGGCGGCAAATTCCGCCTTACGCCTCGGGCCATCAACGCCATGCAGCGCAAAGCTTTGATGGAAATTTTTGCCCACCTGCCCCGCGGCAGCCGCGACGGCCACCCCACCACCAATGCCGGTGCCGGTGCCGAACGCCTGGAAGGCACACGCAAATATCAGTTTGGCGATCCCATTAGTGAACTGGATATGTTGCAATCCCTGCGTAATGCGATGTCGCGCACGGTTGCCGTCGGCAATGCGCCCGGCGTGCCGATCCAATTTAACGAGCATGATCTGGAATTGCATCTCCTGGAAGGCTCCACCACCTGTGCCTTGTGCATCCTTATTGATATGTCCGGCAGCATGATGCGCTACGGCCGGTTTCTGGCGGCAAAAAAAGTTGCCATGGCGTTGACCGCTCTGGTTCGCCAGCGATTTCCCCAAGATACCGTTGATATTGTCGGATTCTACAGCACCGCCGCCGTTATTCCCGAACCGCGACTGCCCCTGCTGATGCCCAAACGCATTTCCACGCATGAGTATGACATTGAAGTTCATATTCCGCTTTCGCAGGCGGAAAAAACGCATCAGCACTTTACAAATCTCCAGTTGGGCATGCAGATGGGAAGGCGAATACTTAATTCTCGGCCCGCAGAACAAAAGCAGATGTTCATCATTACCGATGGTCAGCCTACCGCCCACGTGGATGGTGGTATGCTGCACCTTCTGTACCCTCCGCGACGGGAAACCGCCCTGGCTACCCTGCGCGAGGCCCTGACCTGCAGCCGGGCGGGTATTCGCGTGGCGAGTTTTGCGCTCATTGAAGATTACTGGGATATGCAATGGGTGGAGTTTGTTGATCAGCTCACGCGCCTGTGCCGGGGCGTGGCATTCTACTGCACGGGCGACAATCTTGCCGGATGCGTGATGGAAAGTTATTTAAGCGGTAAGAAAAGTAAAACGTTTATCGCGTGACAGGATCAACCCGGGTTATCCGGGCCAGGTTTGAAATGGTTCCAACACCGGCGGTAAAACCTTGAGTCCCCGCTTTTTAGCCAGCCGGACATAATGATAGATGCTGCGTCGATAATGCCGCTCCACCCGCCGATCCACCGCAATGCCGCGCTTGCGCATTTGCTCAAACGCCCACTGCCAGACATGGTATTCCTCCAAACACCGTGGGCGGAATTTTTTGAATCCCACCGCGTGATGTCCCACCTCATGCATGAAAATACAGGCACTGACGGGTGATCGCGGGCGCGGAGCTGAAATCATCCGCCGAACATCACCGTTGTTGTAATGCAGTTCATACGCCACGCCAC
>DAHVEJ010000162.1 GCA_027313145.1 Phycisphaerales bacterium
ACCTCCTTGTTCAATGACTGATCTATCGGTCCACATACGGCTAAAGCTTGAGCAAATATTGCGCTGTAGTACTAGGTCGAGGGCTACGGTCGACGGCAGGGGCTCTTTGCGCGCCGCTTTCCGGCTTGGGTGAAAGATAGCCGGGGCAAGCGGCGAGGTCGGTTTTGCCCCGGAGGCCATCGATTCCAGTACCTCCGCGAGTTTTCGCAACAGGCCCAAGTCGTCGACCCGAAGAAGCGCGCGAGGAATAAACCTCCCAAATGCCTCGGCACCGTCGATCTGTATGTCAACCGAATTCGCCTGCTGTGCGACAACCACCGCTTTGGACTGCTTGCCCTCTATTTCGAGCGTGCAGTTAGCATCCTCCGGCAAAATGTCGCTCTCGGCAAGGGTAAACCGGTAAATGATGTAGAGCGACTCAGAGATGCGCCGCCCACTAAGCAACTCATATCGCTTCTCGCCACCCTTCTTTTCAAGCTCGGCAAGTTCGGAACGGACGGCCTCGGCGAACCATCCCGCGAGTAAACGGGGATCCGACGGGATTGAGGTAGTGGTATCGCGGTTAAGCATGCAGCGGTCCGATCCCGATCATTATCCGAACGCACAGAGTCGTCGAGAACCGTTAATTCCAGACCCCGGCTGTTTCGGGCCCCGGCGCTCCGTTTTTTCCACTGGCGGACGCCATTCCCTTTTTGCTACCGCGAGTCAGCAGCAATTGTACCACGCCTATTGGCGGTGGCCACGCGCGTTTGCGCGAACGAAAGGTCGTCCGATGCCCTACCTTCTCTTCCGTCTTAACATTACCCACATTTCTCATCCCTCGGAGGCGAGGCGGAATTGGGAGGCAGCCCCTCAATCTTGGCACCGGCGTGCCTTTGTGTCAGAGTTTACCCTGATACATGGCCAGTCGATTTTGGCTCAATAGGCATCGCCGGTGGCGAGGTAGTATTTGTGTGTTGGGAGAATTGGTGTTTTTTGGAAATACTCAAGGCCGTGGCAGACGATGCACTTTTTTCTTAACCGGAGTTTAGCCCGCAAAAATGATAAAACCCTTGCAGTACAAGGGTTTGGTTCATTTTGTCACCTCCCGTTGCTGGGTACACCCCAGTAACTCAAAGGCCCGCCGTTGCAGGGCGGTGGGCATCGCCAGCATCGTGGCCGTGGGGCCTTTATTATTACCGCCGGCCATTCGACACACGTTGCGGCTCTGCGTGGCCAGTTCCTCCATCAGGGATCGGAAGCCTTGCACCGGCAGCCCCTGGGCATTCTGGTGCATTTTCTTCTTCGCTTTGGCCGAGGCCGATGACTGGGCCGGGAGAACCGGATCACGGGTACCGCGATTGGCTTGGATTTCTTCGTCGGCATACAGCAATTCCACCAGCTTCTGCCGCATGTGCCATTCCACGTAGTAGGCCAGTACACACAGGAAGATGTGGGCCTTGACGTGATCGGTATTACGCAGAAATATCGGCCGCACCTTCAAATCCACCTGCTTGAGGCAACGGAAGGCTTTTTCCACATTCCCAAGGCCTTTGTAGCCCCGCACCACATCCGGTGCCGACCAGGCCTCCTGGGTTTCACTGGTGCGTATGCAATACAACCCATCCAACTTCGCCTCCGCTTCAATCGACTCGGCATGACGGGTATAGGAGAAGTTGGATTCCCTGACGGTGACAATAGAGTGCTTGGCCATCTTATGGTGGTTGAGTATCCGGCCCACCCGCAGGCCGATCTGGGCGTCAGTCCAAGGCTTGCCTTTATCTCTGTTCCGCAGGGCCTGCTGTATCAACGGGCTGCGTAGGGACAGCCGCCTGATTCTTGATGCCCGGCCCATACGTTCGGACATTATTCTTCATGCTCACACCGCCCGCATTTATATCCCCGATTCACACCACCACGTTACCCAGCGTGGAGATAACCGCCAAGTGGTCTTTTCGTCGTTTTTTTGTCGATGATGATCGCCGTGCCTACCTTGGCATATTGGCCGAGGAATCAATCGCCACGAATGTGGCAGCGGTTCATATTGGCCAGGCGCTTCGCAGGGTTTAACTAATGATTTAACCGGTACCACCGGATTCCCCTATATGCAGCCATACCAGCCTATAGGCTATATTGTATCCATTGCCACAAGGCCGGTATTTCCTAGCGAAACACAAGCCGCCATCGGGTGAAATTGATGAGGCACGATTATCATAATACGCCGTTGGCGCAGAGCATGAGACAGTTCCGGCGGTTTACCATTTTTTTCATATCACTGGCCAGTTCACTGTGCGGCGGCGCGTTATTTGCCGTGTTTGCCCACGTACTTATCGCACTTCTCCCCGTTACCGCTGAGCGGAAGTGCGTTGATTTACTCGGGTCGATGGGCGTGTTGCTTCTCTGGGTGGCGGGGACAGCCTGGTACCGACACCGCAGAAAGATTGGCTATCGCGAAAAGCCGATGATCGTAACGGCGTTTCTTCTGGGCTATCTTGCGGTGGCCACAGCCAGCACTTTCGCGAGGTAGTGGCGATTTTTCCCAGCGGTCCCGCAATAGCAATGGATCAGGGAGGAATCGCGGCGTTTGGTTAAGGCGAGCCGGATGCCGATCCGGCACACCGGTGGGGTGGACCCTACCGCCGGCATCGGTGGCGGCTGCCAGGGAATTTGGGCGGGGCGGTGCGTGGTGGCACCGGGCGGTTGGATTGGTACGCATCCGCTTGGCCTTAATGCACTGTGAACAGTGGCTATTTTTGCGGCTTCAGCAGGGACTGCACTGCGGACACCAGACTGGATTTTGGCTGGAATATCCATGCGGGAGTCTGGGGTGCTTGGCCGGTCTGTACAAGTTCCGCGCGCCATTGGGTTTTGGCGACGGTCTGTTTGGTCGTGGCAGTTTTTTTACTGGCGGCGGATTTCGCCGGGATTATTGTGTTCCAAAGTGTCAGGACATCATGTTGCGTGATCGCTTGCGCCTTGGCCGGGGCGGCGGGCTTTTTCGTTGCCGGTGTGGCGGTCGGCACAGCTTTGTTGACGTGCAAGAGCGTTACATCGATGGTAATGGGTGGAACGGCTGACACCATGCGGGTGTTAATAAACCATTTTTTGGCCTGCAAGGGCTTCCAGGCCGCCAGGAGATTATTTACCGCCGCAGCTTCCGCAGGCGTTTTAGCATTGAGCAACCATTTACCGCTGACGTGTTGCAGGGCAACGGTTTGGCCCGCATGGCGCAATGCGATACGCTGAATTTTATCACCCGTAAGATCAGCCACGGTTTTGCTGCGTAAAGCCGTGAGTTGCGGCAGCAACTCCTTGACGGCGGCGGGACTGACTAAATACACGCTGGGCCATTGCGCGAGTTTTACCGGCATCAAACCGGATTTTTGCAACGTTCCGAAAGCAATCTCAATGGGGTGAATATGACCGGTCAGAGTAATGTTCCAGCGAGCGCTGGGACGGCTTAAGCCCAGGGCGGTCAAATTCCGCGGCGCATCAATAAACCGTTTGGCCGTCACAGAATGCAAATCTGTAAGCAGTTTGCTGACCGCCGCGCTGTCCGCGGTTTCGCGCTGCGTTGGGGATGTATTTAGCACCCATTTTCCACTGATTTTACTAAGTTTGAGGACGGCGGGCGTATTGCCGGTAACGCCGATGCGGCGGGTGATGGTAATCTTTGACGCCTCCGTGGCAACATCCGCCGCCACGAGGTGATGGTCACGCAGTTTATTAAAGCTTTGATTCATCTGAGTAAATGATGTGTTACGCACCACGCACACGCCGGGGTTATAACTGCTTTCGGCATAGTAGAATTTTCCGGTTAAATCGGTTTTGATGCCAAAGTTAATAACCAACGGAGTTGGTGCGGGCAGCGGTTTTGACGCGGCGGCCTTGTTTTTTCCACCGACGGCGGGCAGAGGATGCGGGGGCTTGAAAGCCACGGTGATGGTGAGCGGGCCGTTTTTAAACCCGGCCCGGCTGGCGGGAACACTGGAAAATCGGTGGGCCGTAAGCAACTGCAAATTGCTGATCCAGTTGGTGACGGCGGAAGTGGCGGCCGGGGCCAAGAGTGGTTTGGTCAGCAGCCAACCTTTGCCGTGCGGAATTATCTGGATGGTTCGGCCGGCGGAGTTCAAGGTGATTTTGGCGATATTCCGCGTGTGGAAGGAAGTCAGGGAGCGATTACGGAATTTACGCACCGGACGATCCAGCCGGGAAAGCCAATCAGCCTTTACCACATCAATATAGGGATTACGCGATCCGGACACATGTACATACAACCGCCCAGTGGCATTTTGTGAACCTATATTCAACGTAAATGTTTTGCCGGACTGGTTTACCACCGTTAGAACTGCTTTGGGCTTTTCCAGACCGGCCTGAGCCAGAGTGTGTGATCCGCTGGAAGATATTCTGTTACGGTAACGCCATTTCAAATCCGCCAAGGTGCTGGCCAGATCGCCGATGGCGTAATCGCGCCCGCGAGCCTTGATAGGGCTGACAATAAGCCAATGGGTACCAACATGCTTAAACGCCAACTCCGGCCCGGATGCCGGCTTGTACGAAATGCGTTGCAGCGATGTCGGGTGCGGCGTAAAGACATATTGATTCTTGCTTGGGTGCGCCGACGGTTTAGGCTGACGGCTCACATACGCCACGATTCCCACAAGAATGATGAGAATTAAAAGTACGGCTATGGTTAATCGCGAATTCATTGTAAGCATCCTTCTTGGATATTTATTGGTAACTTCAGGTCTGTTGCCAATCGATGGTGCCGGCTTATATTCGCCGGCGCGCTACAAACACCATCAACCCAACGGCAATGGCCAGAATCGCCGGCATGGCAAAACTGCTCAACCGGACAAATGCTTCTTCGGTACCGCTCATACGTTTAATACGCAGCGCGACCGTCGCCCGCGGGCTGGCGGCAATCAAATGTGATTGGTGGGCCAGCCAGTAGATACTGTTCATAAACAGTTCCGCGTTACCGGGAAAATTGGAAATCAGAGTCAGTTGGCCATTGGAAATGGCGGGCGTTGACGCATTAATTAATCCATCGGTAATAAACATCACGTTACCGATGGCCACCACGCGGTTGGCGGCCTTATCAGCCATGACTCCTAATGGCACCGGCGCTTTGAGATCCGTGGAAGGATTAAACGCGGCGTTGGGCGCGGCAGGTTGCGTCTGGCCGAAAACATTCGGGCTGGCGGAGGTTTGGAGGAATATTTTTGCTGTGACGCCTTTGGGCTGCGGTGCCATAACACCAACATACGTGGGCGAAAGAATAAATGAGCCATCCTGCCCCTGCGTGCCGGCCAGCATGGTTGCCAGGGACTCAATGGGTTTGGTGATAATGGTATCAGGATAATCCGCAATCTGAATTTGCGGAGCATCCAGATGATGCCCACCCTGTACCGCTACCCGCTGCACAACCTGGTAGGTGCTACGCAGGCGAATACCGTATTGCGCTAGAATACTCTTATAGGGTATCTGTCCCTGGGTCATCATCATCAACTGCGGCGGCATGGCGCTAAGCAGAAACAGTGCGTTACCCCCTTGTGCCAATTGCTGGCTGATTTTCTGCTCCAACATCGTATACATCATGCCACCCATCTGGGCCATCTGACCCGATGGCGGCAAATCCAGAACAACCCAGATGACGCCTTTGCCTATGGCCGGTGGATTTTCCCCCGCGGTGGGCGCTTGCGGGTTGCCGCCCGGTCCGGGCGACCATTGATACACCTTGAAGTTATTTTGCCGCAGCATTTTCGCGGCAGCGGTAAATGGCCCACCGGCGGAAATCAGATTCATGGAATTAACGCTGACAAACACCACTTTGGTGCGGTGCTTTTCCGTCATGGCCAAAAGCGCGGAATTGACCGCCTGTTCACCCTGAAACGTATATTGCAACCGGCCCTGAACGGGATTTCCCTGGGGAAGAAACAACTGATGACGCGGCAGTACCTTAACACTTTTCGGGCCGATGACAATCAGGGAATCGGCATGCAATTCGCTAAGCACATTGCCGGCTTTCACCGGCTTAAGAGCCGCTAAGCGTGTGGTGTAGGACTTTAATTTTGCGGCCTGCTTTTTAAATTCGGCGGCATTTTTCTTCAGCAGCGTTTGAACCAATGGACTGAATGCGGCAATGACATTTTTTTTAGTTAGTGCCTCAAACTGCTGCTGAATATTTTCCAGGTTGGAAGCCAGAGAGGTTGTCAGCGTGGGCCAATCAGGCAGCGGATTCTTACGGGCCGCTGTGATTTTCCGTTGCAAGCGGGCAACAATCCGCGGCACGCCGGCACTGTGGCTGAAGCTCATCTGCAACGTGGCGAAATTCTCCGATTGATCATTGGTTGCCGCAACCGCGGGGTTGCTTTCCAAGGCGTCAATCTGCTTTGCTTGTGCCGCAGAGAATTTAAGCAGCTCCGCCGCCAGCGGCTGGAACTGATCCACAGCCTTGCGGTAGGCGGCAAACTGGCCGCCGAAGCGCTTGCGAATTTTACGCTTTAGCGCATTGAGTGTGGCGGGTTTATATTGCACGACCTGCGACGAGGCGTTGGCGTATTCGCGAATAAGCTGCTGAATTTTCAGCCCCTGCGTCCGTTCCCCAGGATCGGCATCCAGGGATGTCGGAAATTCATTGACCAGATAAAACTTTTTGCCGCTCTTATCCACGAGCTTTAACAGATTAAGCGTTTTAGGAGACAAGGAATAAATACCGCCCGTGGTGCAATCCTTGGAATAATTAAAACGCACCGACAGCCAGTCGACAAATATGACTACCAGCACCGCGGCGAGGATTAATACCGCGGTGTTGGAACCGTAAATGGATCGGCGTTTACTTGCGTTCCACGCCGGTTTACCGGTCGTGGAAGCCGCCGTCGTTTTATCATTATTTTCCGCTTCAGCCATGGTAAATTAAATCTCCAATCACGCCAATTCCCTCTCCAAGTGATAATTCTTTACTCATTACTCATTATTTATTGATTAGCCCCTATCTCCATTTGCGGCTTTCCAGCACAACGTACGTCAAAAACAAAAACAGACCCGCCCCGGTAAGGAAAAAAACAATGTTTTGGCTGTCCAAAATGCCGCGGGAAAAATTCACCATGTGCGGTTCAATCGCCAGATAACGCAACACATGCCGCAACGTGCGCAGCCACGCCCATGAAACGCCCAGAGCTGAACCGAGAAAATACGATATGGCCTGGAACAAAATTCCCAGAGCAACGAGTGTGACGCAACTGCTCATGGCGGCAAGAATCTGATGCTGGGTGCACGCTGAAAAAAATAAACCGATGGAGACCATGAGCAGGCCCATGAGCACCAATCCGAGGTAACTGGTCAGCACCGTCATGTAATCCGGCCGACCAAAAAGTGAAAGAATCAGAATAAATATCAGGCTCGAGGCGATGACCACGCAGTAAAACCCCATCGCTCCGAGAAATTTCCCCATCAACAGTTGAAAATCCGTGATCGGGCTGGTGCGCAGCGTTTCAATGCGGCCGGAGCGGTATTCCTCGGAAAACAGCGACATGGTCATAAACGGCACAACAAATATCAGAATCAGATGATTCCATTGAAACATTGGACCGGGATCGGCAATGGCCCCCGGCTGCAGGACCAGCAATGAAAATAAAAGCCCGACGAACAACAGGTAAATCGCCAGCACAATATAACCAATGGGGGAATAAAACAGCCCGGTGATTTCGCGCCTGGCCAAGGCCAATGTTGTTGACATATCCAATTCTCCATAATTCCGCGGCCGCTGAAACATGCGTATGGCTTCGGCAGCGGATCATAAACGTCCATCAGGCTGCCGCCGCCGCGCCTGGATCGGTAATTTGCACAAAAAATTCTTCGAGGCTTGCGCCCGCTGACCGCATTTCCCGTAAGGCCCACCCCCGCTGTTGCACCATCGCGGCAATCTGTTCGCGCATGGCCCCGTCGAGCTTACCTGAGAGTTCCACCGCGCACACGGCATTATCGGAAATGATTCGCGCCTGTTCAATGCCCGGCAACGCCGCCAGAGCGGTGCGTATCTGATCCGCCGGCCCGCGTAGTTCCAGCACCAGACGGGCACCCGAGCCGCGCTGGGCACATTGCTGTTTCAATTCCTCCGGTGAACCTTGCGCTAAAATTTTGCCGCGACCGATGATAATAACTTTCCGGCACACCAGTTCCACTTCCGAAAGTATATGGGTGGAAAGAAGTACTGTGTGCAATCCGGCGAGATTGGCGATGAGCTTGCGCGTTTCACGAATTTGCGAGGGATCTAAACCGACGGTCGGCTCATCCAGCACCAGCACCGGTGGGTTGTGCAATAACGCATCGGCAATGCCCAGGCGTTGCCGATACCCTTTGGAAAGCTTGGAGATCGGCCAGCGTTTACGATCCGAAAGCCAGCAAAGTTCCGTTACTTCGTCAATACGCTTTTTTATACTGCCTCGATCCATCCCGCGCAAGCGACCGCGAAAGTGCAGGTATTCCGCAACCCGCATTTCCAGATACAGCGGCGCATTTTCCGGCAGATAACCCAGATTTTTCCGTACCTTCAGCGAATCATGAAATACATCAAAGCCCCCCACACGGGCGGTCCCGCTGGTGGGCGGCATAAAGCAGGTCAGCATCCGGATGGTGGTGGTTTTCCCCGCACCATTGGGGCCTAAGAAGCCCACGACCATCCCTTTGGGTACAGCAAAGCTGATATTATCCACAGCCAAAAATTTGCCGTAGGCTTTGGTCAACTGCTCAACGACAATTTCCGCAGGTTGCGACATTCAGTTCTCCTCATGGGCAAATCCAAGCCCCATTATTCCGCCGGGGAAATTTATAGCCCCTTTTCCTACAGTGCACTGTACGAAAAGTCAACCGAAATGGTTTGGTGAAATTGACAATGAGGATTTCTTTGTGCTATAAAACCTTGATGCTTGTATCGCGGTACATATTTGTGGGCTTGCTGACTTTTGCTTTGGCGTTTCTGCCGATATTTTGTCCGTGTTCCGGCACCGCTACGGCATCATCGCCAACCGCTACGGCCTCATACTTGGGACGGGCGGATTTCAATAATTCCGGATACGTCTGCCGCCAATTCCCCGGCAAATCAGATCTGTGCCGGTGTCACGAACTTCTGTCGCGGGATATCCCCGCGGCCAGGGCTTCGTTGCCGCTGATACACGCCAGGCTTCGGGAGGCGGCACTTTGTGATTTTTTATCACATAAAATGTATCAACCCCATACAGTCCCTTCTTCATTTTTTAACATTCACGCCCTCGACCTAAGTCAACACACACTGCTGCACCAGCACTGCGCGCTGATGGTGTGAATCGCTACTTTATCACAGGCTTTTGCCCGGCTGCTTAGGCAAGCCCTGCCGGGTGAATTTCATTCATCCGATTCTGCGGCTCCGTTGATGATGTGGAGATTTATCAATGCGTTTTTATTTATCAGGTTTTCTCCTGGCGGCCCTGTTGCTGGGAGGGTGTACGAAAATTCCGCCAATGGCGTCAGCGCCGGAGGAAAATCCAGCCAATGTCTGGGCGCAGGCCGGGCCGGCGATTCCAGCATCGGATTTTCTTAATGTCAGGAACGCGTCCGCCCAAATAGCGCCGCCGCAAGTTACCGCAGGAGAAAATCTATCCATGGCGGGCACCACCACCGCGCCGGCCAAGCCTGCTGCGGGGGAAATGGGCAACGCTTCGAGTATGAAAAATATGAACATGTCCGGAAATGGTTCGACGATGACCATGGGGTCAACTTCGGGAACAAAACATGCCGGGGGTATGAAATGAAAAATAATCACAGAGATAAAATTAAACAATACGGAGGTGCTGCCTTGGGCGCTATTCTTCTGACAGGCTGCGCGACGGTTCCCCGAGAAGGAGGCTTTAATACTACAGCGCGATTTTATCCAGACTCGCAGCGGCGTAGGGAGGCGAGGGTGATGCCGAGGCGGTGAAGTTTTC
>DAHVEJ010000163.1 GCA_027313145.1 Phycisphaerales bacterium
CAGGCTTGACTTCGCCACCCATGGGGTGACACTTCTATTGAAACGAGTACCCGTGACATTTCTATTGAAACAGTACACGGGCACCCAATGTTGCCGACAGAGGACCAGACACGGATAATCAGGGAATTGCTGGAGCGCGGCGGTTTGGAGAATCTGGAATGAATGCGGCTGTGGAAAACGTTGTGTCAGCGCCTTATCGTCCGGATGTAAAGCGCTGCGCGTGGCCGAAATCGGATCTGAGCATTGCGTACCACGATCTTGAATGGGGTGTGCCGGTACATGATGATCGGAAACTTTTTGAATTCATGGTGCTGGACGCGGCGCAGGCGGGGTTAAGCTGGGAAACTGTTTTGAGAAAAAGAGAAGCTTATCGCCGGGCTTTTGCGCAATTTGATCCCGCTATGGTGGCCCGGTTTGACGGGCGGGATTTTAATCGACTGATAAATGACGCCGGCATTATCCGCAACCGATTAAAGATTCAATCCGCGATCAGCGTCGCGGGCGCATTTTTGAAAGTGCAGGAGGAATTTGGAAGTTTTGATGCGTATATCTGGCGATTTGTGAACGGAGAACCCATCGTCAATCATCGCCGGCGGCACGGCTCAATTCCCGCACGCAGCCGCGAATCCGACCGGTTGAGCCGGGATTTAAAAGCTCGTGGCTTCAGCTTTGTTGGAACAACAATCTGTTACGCTTTCATGCAGGCCGCCGGGCTGGTTAATGACCATCTCGTGACGTGCTTCCGCCATCCGGATTCTCGGCGTCGATAAGGCATGATCTGCGTTTGATCTTTTATTACCGCATTTACGCCGCCACGGCTGTGCGCAGGGCCCGCTCTATCGCGGTGCATGTGGAAGCCAGAAGTACGCCAAGATGTGCGTTCATATCGGCCTGCATTTCAGCCTGCCGACACGCGGCAATACTTTCCTGTGCGGCCGGCAGGGGAATGCTGTGAACCTGCGAAGGCAGGGGAGCGATGATCGGTGCGCCCATGGCGTGGCGCAGACGATCATCCATCCAAGCCGCAACAAAACTCAACATCAGGCCCACGCCGTCGCGCACCAGGCGATCTTTGGAGGCCAGCGGATCGCGTTTGAGCATGGTCTTGGCATATTGTTCAGCGGATTTCTGGATAACCTGCGCCAACGCCATGCCGCCCTCGCGCCCGGTAAATATATTGTCCAAGGTTGAAGAAATTGCGCTGATCCAATGCGGGAAAGCGGGTTGATCGGTGGTGGGGGTCTTGGCGTCGGCCTTGTCCTGATCATCCCGATCTGCGGTGATCACTGCCTGCATAAAAATAATGGCTCGCCCCAGGCTGCCGCCGGAAAGCCGGGCCAGCAGTTTGGCCTGGGCTTCGCCGGTACCGCGATTCACAAGCTCCGGAACCATGACAGCAAAAGACAGATCACGAAACTGGACAAATTGTGATCGGCTGCGAATGGTGCTTAAAAGCTCGGTTGGGCTGGAGGTAATTAATATAATGTAATTTTGCGCCGGCGGTTCCTCCAAGGTTTTCAGCAATGCATTTTGCGCGGGAATTTCCATGAGATCGGCATCGTCAATAATAAACCATTTCCCACGCCCTCTCTGCGAGCGCTTATAAATTTTCGGTTCGACCCGGTGCTCTGGTGAATCATCGCCGATCATTTCTCCGCGGATAACCTGTATGCTTAACGTGGTACCTTTGGATTTCCCGCTGCGGTCATGGTAGCGGATGAGTTCGCGGCTGACCACATGCAGGTCCGGATGGGTGCGCAATTCAACGGCTTTGCATGATTCACACTGGCCGCAGGGCAGCGTCAATACAAAATCCGGCTCCAACAGGGTGTTGAATAATTCGCCGCCGCTGTTATTGGGCCGGTGTATTGGGTGATCACACAGACTGGTTTTTGCCATTTCCACCGAGGTATGAAACTTTCCCACGCCGGCGGGTCCGGCGAAAATCCAGGTTGAGGCGATGCGTCCCGAATGAACGACTCGCTGGATATGGGCTAACGCGGTGGATTGACCTTGAATATTCAGCATATTATTACCTGTTGAGTCTCGGCGATCGCCAACCTTGCGTTTATCCGGCAATTTCTTCCGCTAGTGCGTTTAATGCTGTAATCCCTCGCTCAATGGTGTGGTCACTGGCGGCATAACTTAAGCGGAAGTGGGTATCCTGCCCGCTGAAAACATTTCCGGGAATTACCAGCACATTATTGGCCACCGCCCGATTGACAAATTCCGTCGCTGTCAATGATCCGGGAACTTTGGGGAACGCATAAAATGCCCCATCCGGATGATTGATGGAAAAATGCGCCGACAGACCGGAAATAATGCGATCCCGCTTCCGCCGATAGTCATCAACATGTGAAGTCATGTCCACTGATCCCGCATGGAGCAATTCGAGGGCGGCATATTGTGCCGGTGCCGGGGCGCAGACAAATGTATACTGTTGCAGTTTGGTCATTTGCTCAATGATCGCCTTGGGGCCCGCGGCATAACCCAAACGCCAGCCGGTCATGGCATAAGTTTTGGAATAACCCTTCAATAAGATGCACTGCTCCGGCAGCAGGGCGGCAATGCTGTGATGTTTCTGATAGCAGAAGGCGTCGTAGATTTCATCGCTAAGCACCAGCAGATTATGCTTTTTTGCAATGTCCGCGGCCGCTTGCAATTCCGCCGGCGTCAGGGCGATGCCGGTGGGATTGTTGGGTGAACATAAAATCAGCATTTTTGTACGGGGGGTAATGGCCGCTTCAATTCGTTCCGGGTGCAGGCGAAAATCCGGATAGCTGTTTACGGGCACTGGCACCGCTCCAATGAGCCGGGGAAGATGTTTGTACATGACAAAGTAAGGATCAAGAAAGATCACTTCATCACCCGGATTCAAGGTGGCAAACATCCCCAGCATGATCCCGGCGGAGGTGCCGGACAAAATCAGCACGCCCGGATCGCGCCAGCCTGTGTCGGCACAAACAGCGCGGCGAAGAGGTTCAATAAGTTCCCCGATGCCCTGGGTGGGGGTGTAGCGATTTTTGCCCGCACGGATGGCCGCAATGGCCCTTTCCTTGATCGGCTCGGGCACATCAAAATCCGGTTGACCAATTGATAAATTAATTGGGTCCTTAAGTTTGGCAGCCAGATCAAATACTTTGCGAATGCCGGAAGCGTCAATCTCCAGTGCCCGCTGCGAAATCAGGCCGGCAGGATTGAACGTGCCGGGGGGTTGTGTAGATGGACAAGTGGTGGATGGCGTCATAAATTCCTCAACGCGGGGTTACCAAAATCACGACCACCATTGTAGCGTAGGTTCGGGCAAATTGTCGCGGGCATCGTGCGGATATGTTTCCGGCGATATTCCATTGTGCCCAAAAAAGCCAGGCGCGCCGCGGAGCAGAAAATTACCCGGCTAAATTTCCCGGTGGCAACAACGGCTTTATTATTTTGTTACGATAAGTTGGTTGTCGTATTTACCATTTTCCATAAATCGTTTATCTTTCTCAAAGCGACGAGCCGGTGAAAATGGCTCCTTAGGAGTTTCGTTCAATGAAAATTCATGAATATCAGGCACGCGATCTGCTGGCCAAGGCTGGAATTCCCGTGCCGGCCGCGCGGGTTGTGGAAACCGCCCAAGAGGCCGAAAAAGCCTTTGAGGAAAACGGTTTTCCCTTGCAGGTTGTCAAAGCGCAGGTATTTGCCGGCGGCCGCGGCAAAGCCGGATTTGTAAAACTGGTCAAATCGGCGGCGGAGGCCCGTGCGGCGGCGGAGTTTATGTTGACCCACCGCATGGTCAGCGTGCAAACCGGCCCGGAAGGAATCGCGGTCAACAAAATTCTTATTGCCGGTGCCGTGGATATTGCCCATGAATATTATCTTGGCTTTGTCCTGGATCGTGACCGGTCCACCGTCAGTATGATTGCTTCCGCGGAAGGCGGCGTGGAAATTGAAACCGTCGCCCATGAGCGACCGGAAGCAATTATTAAAGAACCTCTGCATCCTTTGGCAGGCATGCAAGGCTTCCAGGCGCGCCGCACGGCGCTGGCTTTGGGGTTTACCGGTAAGCAGGCCAATACTGTCGCGGATATTCTGCTTAAATTGTCGCGATTTTTTATTGACTATGATTGCTCAATTGCCGAGATTAATCCGCTGGTGCTTACCAAAGACGGAAAAATTCTTGCCATCGACGCCAAAGTCAATTTTGACGACAACGCACTGTTCCGCCATCCGGATGTTTTGGCGCTTAAGGATGACGCGGAAACCGATGCCCTGGAGATTCGCGCCGCTGCCGCCAATCTTAATTACATTAAACTCGATGGCGATATCGCGTGTCTGGTCAATGGTGCCGGCCTGGCCATGGCCACCATGGATGTTATTCAGTTGCACGGTGGGAAGCCGGCCAACTTTTTAGATGTCGGCGGGGGCGTGAAAGCCGAAGGGGCCATCGAAGCCTTTCGCATCATCCTTTCGGATAAGAAGGTACGCGGAATTCTGGTGAATATTTTTGGCGGTATCGCTCGCTGTGATCTTATTGCTGAGGCGCTTATACAAGCGGGGCGGGAAGTTGGCTTTAAGGTTCCGGTGGTGGTTCGCCTGGAAGGCACCAACGTGGAAGCGGCCCGTAAAATATTAGCGGCGTCGCAAGGTGACCTTCCGACACTGCAAGTGGCCGGCGATTTGAATGATGCCGCAAAAAAAATTGTTTCGGCCACGCGCTAAGCGCCCGCCGTCCATCAACAGGAGAATGACTGATGTCCATTTTGGTTAATAAAAATACCCGCGTGATCTGTCAGGGAATTACCGGCAGCGGGGGTGGTGCGTTCCACACGCGGGGATGTTTGGATTATGGCACGAAAATGGTCGGGGGCACCAGCCCCGGCAAGGGCGGCACGAAAGACGCCAATGGCTTACCCGTATTTGATACAGTGGACCAGGCTGTGCGGGCCACCGGCGCAGACGCCACGATGATTTTTGTCCCGCCGCCATTTGCCGCCGACGCCATTTGTGAAGCTGCCGCCGCGGGGATTAAACTTATCGTGGCGATCACCGAGGGAATTCCAGTATTGGATATGGTGAAAGCCAAAAAGTTTCTGGCGGATTTTGGAGCTTCGGTGAAGCTTGTGGGTCCGAATTGTCCTGGCGTTATCACGCCGGGTGAATGTAAAATTGGTATCATGCCCGGCTATATTCACACTCCGGCTCAAAAAGGAAAAAAATCAGTTGGCATTGTCAGCCGCTCCGGTACGTTGACTTACGAAGCAGTCTGGCAGACCACGGAACTCGGCTGGAGCCAAAGTACGTGCGTGGGCATTGGCGGTGATCCGGTTAAGGGCATGGACTTTATTGATGTTCTTGAGTTGTTTCAAGCCGATCCATTAACCGACGCCATTGTCATGATTGGCGAAATCGGTGGGGCGGCGGAGGAAGCCGCGGCGGCGTATATCAAAAAAGCGGTTACCAAGCCAGTGGTCGGGTTTATTGCCGGTCGCACCGCGCCGCCGGGGAAGCGTATGGGCCACGCCGGAGCCATTATCAGTGGCGGTGAGGGCACGGCGGAAAGTAAAATTGCCGCCATGCGCCAGGCCGGTATTCGTGTTGCCGATTCGCCGGCGGACATTGTCAAATGCCTGCATGAAACAACCGGAGGATAACGCCTTATGGAGGGGCCTGAAGTTGATGCATTGTCTTTTCGCCTCTCGGCTCTTGCCGGCCGTCAGTGGGTGGATCGCATTGACGTGCCGGCCCACCGCTGGCAGGCCAACGTGCTGCTCAAACACTGCTCGGGCAAACGCATTAATCAAATTTATTCTCAGGGCCGCTGGTTGCTGTGGAATTTCAGCCATGGCGTAAGCTGGGCTATTTATCCCTTAAAGCGTTGGCATTGGAGCGCTCAATGGACCGACGCCGGTAAACCTCCGGCACAGGGTTGGATGGAAAATATTTCTCCATTATCCACCGCTGTCGGCCGGCGGCCATTGCTGCGTATTACGCTTGAAAATGGCGGGTGCCTGATACTATCTGGGCGTCCATTATTAGTGGTATTATCAACCGAGAAGCTTTATCGTCATCCATCACTGGCCGGCCTTGGTCCCAAGTTATCGGATGAATTCCTCACGGATGAAATATGGGAGAAGCGATTACGACTGCTGACCGGCGATAAGACTATTTCGCAGGCCATTATGGATGAGTCGGTCGTTGCGGGAATCAGCAACCAGACCAAATGCGAAATGCTTTTTGCCGGGGCAATTCATCCCGCGGCTCGCATGGGCAGCATTGAATCCCGGCAGATGCGGGAAATACTTTCCGCAGCCCGGCGACGGGGCGAGCTTCTATATCGGGCATCTCTGGAGGGACACAGTGCACGCGAACTGCCCCGCCTGGTGTATGATCGCGCGGGCGAACCGTGCCGGCGTTGCGCAACGAGCATTGTCGCCGAACGCTGTGGCCGCGATGGCTTATGGAGCTGGTTCTGTCCGCATTGCCAGAAGCTTCCGCAACAGCCCATGCTTTTTGGCGTTGAACCAGTGGCGGCTGCGATGCCAGAACCTGAACCATTCAGCGGCACCGCTCTGAAGTGAGAATAATGGCGGATTTCAGGGGAGATCATCCAATGAAGATGTCTTCATCCACTATGACCACAGCAATACTGGGCGCGGGAGCTGCGTGGCTTGGGCTGGTTGCGGCAGCCGCAGGATGGCGTTGCACCAGCCAGACGTTGGCCGGACCAGCCTGGGATGAAGCGTGGCTGTATACCAACATGACTTTAGCAATGAGTCTGTTTGTACTGTTTCCAATGATGCTTGCGCCGGTGATTTTCGCCGGGGGTGACAATCGAAGAAGTTATACATTCCGAAGTGGGCTTGCGCTGCTGGCAGCGGCTGTTCCGATGCTGATAACTGCCGGCTGGTTAAACCAGACTTCCGTTCATATACTGATTAATGTATCGGCCATACAAATCGCGTTTGCAATTTTTACACTTGGCTTAAGTGTATGGAGCGTCCAGTGCCGTGGCACGGGTCGTATAGTGAGTCTCGGTGCGGCGGCCGGGCTGTTTTTGCTGCCGCCGGGAATTGCGCTGATTCAGGCGGCAAATTTTCCCTGGCTGATCGGTGGCCTGTGGGGGCGCTGGCTGACGTTATTTCCCGCCCCGATTATCCAACTGGCCTGTCATAGCGCACTAAATGAAAGCACGATCGGATGGATCGTCGGGGCATACAGCGTCATTGGTATGGCGATGTTTTTTCACGGCATTCAGTGGCGTGAGCACAGAATTTCTCCTTGAGGCATCGGAACGACGGGTTATACAAAATCAGTCGCGACGGAAGAGGGACTCTGTGTAAACCTAAAGTATATTGCGTGCCCGACTCAAGGCTGCCGCATTGAGCTACGTAGCGGTATTGCGGATGCTGTGTTATGCCATATATTGAATCGGGCGATGCACGCGCAGCAAGTGGTGCTTGGCGGCAAGTTCAAAGAACTTTTCAATTCCCAGCCGACAGCGAGGGGTAACGGCATATTGGAGGTACTCGGTGAAATAACGGCGAGCCAAATCCGCCGGCCAGCGTTTCTCTTGAGCATATTTGGCCACGAGGTGATCAGTCATTTCTCCGCCACGCTGCCGGGCATCAGCTAAAAGTGCGGCCAAATCGGCATCAGCTTTATCCATGGGCATCATCCACATGGCAAATACAAAAGGCAGGCCCGTAAGCTGTTTCCATTGTTCGCCTAAATCCAATTGAAATGGATAATCTTTTTCCGCCGGAGCGCCGTTGACCACCTTATCACCGATTAACAGTAGCGTTTTCGCGTCCATCGGTGGAGGATCATACATGTTGGCGGCCTTTAGTTCCGGAGCGCTGTTATAAAGTTCCCGCAAAACGACCTGCGCCAGAATAACGCTGGTATGGCTGTCCATATCGGCATACAGATGTGTTATTTCATGCGGGGGGACTTTGGAAAAAATTCGAACGGTCAGCGTAGGCCCGTCACAACAAATTGCACCACCAGGTGAAAGTATCACCGGTACCGGGCAATTCTGATAATCCACAATCGGCATCAGGGCCGCATCCACCTGCCGGGCGGCCATCAAGTCCACCAACCGCGCTGGAACCGCAAAGTGAACTTCCACGTCCGGTCGATCCACCAGCGGATCAATCAGCGGCTTGGAATTCAGATATGAAACGCAACCCACGACAAAACGTTTAGAATCAGTATATTCAGGCATTTACAACTCCTGTATTGTGGCCAGTACCAACGCTGGCAACAATATTATGCAGGATAAATCAGTATTGGTCAGCAAAGACGCGATACGTGCGTACAAATCAGAATTCGTCCTATCGTCACCGGCCAATGTGTATCTGCCACAACGGGTTCAGTGGCGTGTTGCATCGAGGCATTGCTCGGCGAAAATGATTTACGAAGCGGCTTTCTTTGTCGCGTCAGCGGGATCGTGGCGATAAGCCAAAATACGGACTTCCTCCATGGTGATCATGCCACCTTTTACCATGGAATCAAGCAGCGGCAATAGTTTTTCAATTTTGTCGCGCGCATCAACAATTTCAATGACAATCGGCAGATCGGATGACATCACCAGCACACGATCATTATGAATCACGCTGTTGGCACCAAAGCCCATCGACCCCTGCAAAACAGTGGCACCGCTGATACCCAGTTCTCGAGCTTTCATAACAATGGCTTCATGCAGTGGCTTGTGTTCAAAGGTGTCGGATTCACCAATGAATATCCGCAATAAAACGCCGGTGGAATCGGTGTGCATGTTCAATACCCCTTGAATATCAGGCAATGTGCTCAATGGTTTAACACCACTTAATAATTGTGTCTGGTTGTGCATTTCTGCTGTACCGGATCGGTACATTACCACGGCGGCCCGTTCCAGTGTGGCCATGCCGTGATGTACAATTTTTCCGGAAATGTCATGGAGAAATGAAGCGATCTTGTCACCCTCATCCACGCACTCCACAATCACCGACGAATCGCCGACGAGTTTGAATTCCGAATGACTAATTAGGCCGCGGGAACCAAAGCCCATAATGCCCCGCAAGACCGTTACGCCTGAAAGTTTGTGCTTAGCCGCGTGCTGCACGACGCGTTCATATGCGGGGGCAAAGTGATAAAGATCCGCGCTGCGCATATAGAGCCGCAGAAGTACTTTTTCTCCAATCATTTTGTTATCCACCAATTCAAATCCACATCTAACTCATTCGCTGACCTAGTATAACCCCCATGCGCACCGCGATAATGCCGATCATGACACTTCCGAGAATGTAGAGCATTCCACGCATGGCCTGCCCTTCACTTAACATTCGATCCGATTCAAACATATAGGTTGAAAACGTGGTATAGGCTCCAACAAAGCCAACCGCGATTCCCAGGCGGATTGGATCGGGAATCTGTAACCGCGGCTGCGCCCAAGTCAGGAACCATCCGAGAAAAAAAGAGCCGGTGATATTGATGAAAAAAGTCCCAAACGGGAACAGTGCCGAAAACCGGCCAAAGAGCCGGGCAATGCCGTACCGCGCCATGGCCCCGAAAAAGCCGAAGACACCGATGGACAGCCATATCAAAACCGCTTTTTTCACGCCATCATCCCCGTTATGGATCCCAGAAACACAAAAACCTCGATGGATTTAATCCGCCGAGGTTACAAAATCCCCCAGCGAAACATTTCGCCAGGAGTCATCAGTTCCGGAAATCCGGAACAGTTCAGGTGAACTCCATCACCCTTGGAAACGTCATTGACAGGATGATACTCGCGGTCTAGATAGGAAGTCAACAGTGCCTCTTTTATTTAGCGATATTTATCGAGTTATTAGTACTACAGCGCAATATTTGCTCAAGCTTTAGCCGTATGTGGACCGATAGATCAGTCATTGAACAAGGAGGTT
>DAHVEJ010000164.1 GCA_027313145.1 Phycisphaerales bacterium
ACTATAAATGGTTTTGCCTGAATTGGTCAGGCTTTCCGGTGGACTGAGGGTTTTGCGACATGTTCAACTGCGAAAGAGATTTTGAGTTTATTGTTGACGCCATTGGCGTATCGGTAGTTGTTCATAATTGTCCGGCGAATGGTTGAGTTCGACGCATTGTGTAAATCGCAATTGAGGCTTTAGTGGAAATTCGCCGACACATGAGTTTTGAAAATAAGGAGATTGCTATGTTGACGTTAAAAAATAGCAAAATGTCAAAAGGAAACAGATCGAAGGGCTTTACGCTCATTGAATTGCTGGTGGTCATTTCAATTATTGCGTTGCTGATTGCTTTACTTCTGCCGGCTCTGGCGCAGGCCAAGGCGCGGGCGGAGGCGGTGGCATGTGAATCCAATGAATCTGAAATGGGACTTGCCATGCAGGAATATCTGCAAACATGGAAAGGGTTTTATCCGGGCGATGAAGTGCTCAACGGGCCGGGAATTGCCAATTATTTTTGTGTGTGGGTCCCGCGGCTCATGACGATGATGGGTAGCGGCTCGGCCAAGCTGTTCTATTGTCCGGCCCGCCCCATTGATATGGAATATCAGGGCTATCTCTGGCCAAGCTCAAGTACGGTTCCACCGTTGGGCTATGCCAAAGGAACTGTGGAAATGGGCTTTGGCTATACCAGAGGGCAGCAGGTATTGTTCTTGGGGGGCCAGTGGCCAGTGCAGACGGATTCGATGGGGCGGCAAATTGCGCTGCCGGCATTTTCATACGGTTACAATGACTGGGGGACGCTTGGAGTCGCTCCGCAGGTGGGGCAGTTGCCCTATGGCCAAGGGTTGGGTGGAGACATAGACGCCACTGGAGGCCAAGATTATCCGCAAGTCCCGCAATCCGCAGTGCAAAATCCGGCACAGATGATCGCGATCACTGATCGCATTGACGATGCCACGCATGGTGATCCGAACTACGAATTTATCTACAATTCCGATCCAACCCGCACCAGCTTGGCGTTGCCGGATACCAGCATTCCCGGTGTGGTACAGTGGGCGGAATGGCCCAGTTCTATTCATGAAGGCGATTCCAATGTGCTGTTTGCTGACGGGCATGTCGCGCCGTACACGCAGGCAGATCTTACGCAGATTAATCCGCGCCAGGGTGGCTCGCGCATGAATATGATGTGGAACAACGACCACGCCATTCACGCACCGAACGGAAGCGGGTTTTATTGAGGTTTGATAACTGTTGAGTTCGCTCTGACGGGCGAAAACGTATCGGGTGGAATTTTAGAAAGGCCGTATGTCGGCCTTCCCACCGGATTACAAAGGGTTCTTTCTTACGGGAGGTTTTCACTATGAGTTCCAACATTCTTTCAACACGGCGGCTGGCGGTATTGTCGGCCGGGGTATCGCTCTTCGGAGCGGCGGCGGCTTTCGGCGCAGTCCCAGGCGGGACGATCACCATTTCAAGTTCACCCGCACTTTCGCTGGGTTCCAGCGGATTAACGCAAGGCTTGATCGGGACGGTCTGGCATGTTCCACTTAGTGGCGGGTCTGGGTCCGGCCAGTATGGAATTCCTGCTCCGTTCACCACTCCCCCGGTGTACACGGATGT
Organism: Phycisphaerales bacterium; assembly: GCA_027313145.1. Classification (GTDB taxonomy): domain Bacteria; phylum Planctomycetota; class Phycisphaerae; order WQYP01; family WQYP01; genus JAMDCX01. The sequence continues at coordinate 1,603 of DAHVEJ010000164.1, forward strand.
GACTCATGTGGAGAGTTATATTAGCGGCGTGTATACGAGTGCGGCTTCCGGCGCAGCCTACACATTACCTTCGGCATCGGAAACGTTTCTTAATACCGCTGACACATTTAATTACAATGGCGGCTCTGCGCCAACCTTCGCGTATTTGGGGGCCGACGCCTCCGGGGCCGCAAAATACGATGGCAATCCGTGGTACAGTTCTATTGTCGACCAAATGGGGTATATCAAGGTCGCGTCTGCTGGCACGTATACGTTTAAGATGAGCGCCGCTGATGACGCGGGCGAGGTATTTGTGGGAGGCACCGGTATTACTCCAACCGGAAACGCTGGAACTGGTACGCCCGTTGTGGCCCTCGGGTACGACAGTAACTTCAATCCGGTTCCCAGCGGTGCAATTCCCTCGAGCTATGGAACCGCCAGTGTGAGCTTCGGCTCTGCTGGTTACTACCCCATTGAGATTATGAATTACCAGCAGGGCGGCGGGGCCAACCTTAGCTTTTCCGCCACCGGAGCAAGTGGTGCTGCTGCCACTTATTACACCACCACGGCCATGGCCAGCAGCGTTACCACGCTTCCGGCCGCTACGCCGACTACACCACCCAACCCGACTGACGAGTGGAATTTCAGTAAGTCCACAATTTCCGGAAATTCCGTCTCGGATATCGGAACGGCGGCTTCAGCAGCTACCGCTGGCACCATCGTCGGAACCGGGAATAGTGTCAGTGGGGGGGCCTTAATCACCACCAGCACGTCTTCCGGAAACGGAATGTCCGTGCCGGGCTCTACATTTGCCAATTACACCGGCAGTTTCACACTCTCGGTCACGTTTGACCGCTCGGCTAACGACCCGACCAACTCGTGGGGTAGCGTGATGACGTTTGGCACCCATGGTAGCAAAGGTAGCGCCAGCTACATCGTCGCGCAACCGCAACGCAACGATGGCTCAAATCATTCCTCCGTGGCCATTAACTCCAGCGGCCAGGCGGGGCCGATACTGTTTGCATCCAATGGAAAGCCTGCTCCCGCTGGTACGACTACGCAGGATGTGCTCGTCTATGACGCCAGCACCGGGGTCGCGTCGCTTTACGTCAATGGCGTGCTCCAAATGTTCGGAAGCCCGGCCATGACCCCGGTAGTTAATAGTTCGGGAAAAACCACGGGATACACTCCGTTCAGCTTTGCGGCATTGGCCGATCCTTCGGGCACCGCCGCAGACGGCCTTGGTGGTTTGGATCCCTTCGGTGATTCAACAACTTTGGCCAGTTACTACGACCTTTCCACCTGGAATTCCGCTCTCACAGCCGGACAGGTGGCAGGCTTGTATAACAGTACGGTCGCGGTGCCGGATCCAACTACAGTTGCTCTTCTCGGCCTTGGTGCCATGGGGCTGCTGCTGATTAGCCGTCGCCGCAAGGCTAATGCTTAAGAAGGCTGGTTTATCATCGGGCAATTCGATTTACCCGGTGGCATAACTTCCCTGAATCCACCTCCTCCGGGAGCTTTTTACTCCTTCTGCTCCCGGAGGAGGTTTTTTGCGTGCCTGAAACGCTTCAGATTTTTTCGGCCTGCCGGAAAACTTGGGATCCCGCAAAATATTGTTTCGGGTCACCCATGCGGGCGCAACGAAGTATGGGCCTGCACCATGCGAGGATAATGACATGATTTTGCGCAATGGCAGCTATTGGACACGCGTTCTCGCGGTTCTGCCGGGGCTTCTCGTACTGCTGGCCATATTGCCAACTGCAACCGCCACCGTCCGTGATGTACCACTTCTGCCCGCGAAATCCCGTAACAGTTTTTATCCCTGCAACCGCGCCCCGCTATTACCCGAAGCGGTATTGCGTTTACCTTATGGTGCGGTGCACGTTCACGGTTGGGTACACAACATGCTGGTGATCGAATCCCATGGCATGGAAGGCCACATGGATGAGGTGCAAAATGGGCGGGATGTCGTTGATGGCCCGACCGATTGGTGCAATTACAACAAAACCGCCTGGACGCACCGGGGTTCCATGAGCGCCAATGGCTGGGAGGAACTGCCATATTGGTTGCGCGGCTATGTGCCAATGGCATTTCTGCTAAGAAATAAACGCATGATGGCCGATGCCGCCCATTGGATCCATGGCATCATGTCCACACAGTTGCCCGATGGATATTTTGGTCCATTGCGGCTGAAAACCGCCCATCAGGGCCTGCCGTCGCTGTGGCCCAATCAGATCATGCTGGAAGTATTGCAGGAATATTATTCGGATACCGGGGATCAACGGGTATTAACATTAGAAACGCGCTATTTTCATTATCTTTCCACGCTTCCACCCAAGGTCTTCAGCCTCGGCTGGGGTGCGGTGCGCTGGAGTGAGGGAATTCATGATATTTATTGGCTGTATAACCGCACGGGTGACAAATCCCTGCTCAAACTCGTAAAGACCATTAATGCCCATAGTGCCGATTGGACCGCCGGAGTACCCTCCTATCATGGTGTGAACTTTGGCGAAGGATTCCGCGAGCCGGCGGAATATTATGAACTGTCGCACAATAAACGTGATCTGCAGGATACGCGTAATGATTGGAAAACCATGTTCGGCCTGTATGGCCAGGTGGCCGGCGGCGGATACGGGGCTGATGAAAATGCCCGGTTTGGTTACTTTGGCCCAAGGCAGGGTATTGAAACCTGCGCTATTGTTGAAAACATGCTCAGTGATGAAATTCTCACGCGTATTTCCGGCAATCCATTCTGGGCGGATCGCTGTGACCGATTGGCCATGAATATGCTTCCCGCGGCCGCCACAGCCAATATGAAAGCCTTGCATTATTTAACCGCGCCCAATCAGATTCAGCTTGATCCGGGCAATAAGCACCCGGATATTGACGACAGCGGCACCATGTTTTCCTACAGTCCCGGACCGGTTTACCGCTGCTGTGAACATAACTTCAGCCAGGGCTGGCCGTATTACAATGAAAGTGTTTGGCTGGCCACGAGCGATAATGGTCTGCTGGCTAATTTTTACAGTGATTCAAACGTAACGGCCAAAGTTGGCAGCGGACAAACGGTTCATCTGCAGGAAACCACACGCTATCCATTTGGCCAGAGAGCCAGCTTCACCGTCAAGACTTCACAATCCGTAAAGTTTCCGCTCTATGTGCGTGTGCCGGATTGGTGCCAGGGGGCGTCGGTACAAATGAATGGCAAGCCAGTGCAGGTTAACGCGGTTCCCTGCTCTTATATCCGCATCAATCGGACCTGGCATAATGGTGACACCGTTAAACTGACCTTGCCCATGCACGTTACCGTGCACCGTTGGACCAGCAATCCGCAGGCCCGTAATGCGGTGTCCATCAGTTATGGCCCGCTGGCATTTTCCCTGAAGATTAAGGAAAAGTGGAAAATGTATCCCGGTGTGTCGCTTTGGCCACATTGGGCGGTGTATCCGGCTTCGCCGTGGAATGATGGTTTGCTGCTGAATTCCCAAAATCCGGCAAGTCTTTTTAAGGTCATTCGAAAATCCGGTCCGGTGCCCTTACAGCCCTGGACGCAAAAAACCGTCCCCATTGCCCTGCGTGTTCAAGCCAGGCAAATACCGGCTTGGAAGATCAACAAGTTTGGCATGATCGGAAGAATTCATGAAAGCCCTGTAATCTCCCATCAACCCACAAAGACCGTTACACTCATCCCCATGGGTGCAGCCCGGCTGCGCGTTTCCATGTTCCCAGTTATCGGTTCGGGACCTGATGCCCATCAATGGAGAGCACACCGCAAGGCCGTGGCATCAGCTTCCTGGTGTAATCCGGGAGATTCGGTACCCGCGATGATTGATGGCATAACGCCAACGTCTTCCGCCGATGTGGAAAATGTTCCACGTTTTACCTGGTGGCCCCATGAAGGTACGCGGGAATGGGCGCAACTGACGTTCGCCAAGGTGCAAAGCGTATCGCAATGCCGGGTGTACTGGTTTGATGATCAGGCGATCCATGGCAATTGTCGTACACCGGAAAGCTGGAAGTTGTATTACCGCCGCCATGGACACTGGGTGCCGGTAAGCAATCCCAGCGGCTATGGCGATGCGATCAATGGGTATAACGTCGTGCGATTTACGCCCGTGGTAACCGGAGCGTTACGAATGGTGGTGCAGCTTAAACCGCACTTTTCTGGCGGAATTATGCAGTGGAAGGTCAATTGAATTGACCGGCGCTGTGGGCGGGCGAAAGGGATCGGATCGTTTTTTAATCCGGCGTAACTGGAGGCTTCATTATGGTGCGTGAAATTAAGATTGTTTTAATGGTTGGCATTCTGACACTCTTCCCTTGGGCGATGTTGGCACCCCTGCGTGCGGCTGCCGTTCCGGCGTTTCGTCCGCCGGCGGTGCCGCTGGTAACGTTTGATCCCTACATGAGCATCTGGTCGGAAACCAATAATCTTACCGATGACACCACCCGCTATTGGGATGGTAATGCGCAGAGTCTGGTGAGCCTGATTCAAATTGACGGCACAACGTATCGTCTGATGGGTAACGATCCGAGCACCGTGCCGGCTCTGCCGCAGCTAAGTGTTAAGGTACTGCCGGTACAAACCATTTACACGTTCGGTAATTCCCAGATCAATGTCGTGCTGACCTTTACCACGCCGCGTTTGCCTTCCAACCTCGAAGCCATGACTTTGCCTGTGACGTACATATCCTGGACGGTGCAATCGGTCGATGGAATGTCACACAATGTTCAAATTTATTACAGCACCAGTGCGGCGGTTGCGGTCAATACAACTGATGAGCAGGTGCAATGGAGCCGAGAGGCGTTTGGTTCGCTGACGGCCTTGCAATGCGGCACGCCCACGCAGGACTATTTTGATGTCTCCGGTGATCCGGTGGGGATTGATTGGGGTTATATTTATACTGCCGCCCCGGCCAACCTGAGCACCGCCACCGTGGATTCTGACAGCAATTGCATCAACAGCTTCATATCCAGCGGCAGCGTTTCTTCAACGGTGTCCAGCGCGATGCCGGTGGCGGTCAATGTTGGCAATCCGGTGGAGGCGGTGAGTTTTAATCTTGGTCAGGTGGGGCAGGCCACGGTCAGTCGGCATGTGCTTGTGGCGTATGATGAGGTTTACGCCATTGATTACTTCAACGTCAATGAACCGCCTTATTGGCGGACGGAATTCGCCGATGCTTCAAGCATGTTGCAATGGGCGGATGCCAATTATTCCACCCTGATGACACGGTGCCAGACTTTTGATTCGACTGTTCTTCAAGATGCCAGCAAGATCGGCGGCTACCAATATGCCACGTTGGTGTCATTGGCGTATCGGCAATCTTTGGCTGCCATGGGAATTGCGGCGGATCGCAACGGTATGCCCATGGTATATACCAAGGAAGAAACCAGTAACGGAGATATCGCGACGGTGGATGTCATCGCTCCGGCATCACCGCTGCTGCTGACGTTCTGCCCGCAGTTGGAAGCGGCATCGCTGGTGCCGGTATTGAATTCCGCTAACACACCCTTATGGACATTTCCCTGGGCTCCGCATGATCTGGGCACCTATCCAATATGTGTCGGCCATTACGCCACCGGCGGGGAAAATATGCCCATTGAGGAAAGCGGCAACATGATTATCATGGCGGCCGCTATTGCCAAGGCGGAAGGCAATGCGGATTTCGCGGCCAAGTATTGGAATCTCTTTAGCAGTTGGGCGTTGTATTTGAAGCAATCCGGTTATGATCCGGGTTTGCAGTTAAGTACCAATGATTTCCTGGGTTTCATGGCGCACAATGCCAATTTATCGGTTAAAGCGATTGTCGCCATGGGGGCTTATGCCATGCTCTGTCGCATGCGTAGTGCGGAATATCTGGCCAGCGGGAATCAGACTCAAGCCAACGCTTTTAAGACGCAGGCCAATGAATATCAGGCGACGGCCAAGGAATGGGTCAAAGATTGGATGGCGGTGGATAATGACGGCACGCATTATAACATGGCCTTCGACCAACCGGGTACCTGGAGCATGTTATATAATATGCAATGGGATCAGGCTTTGGGGCTGGGGTTGTTTCCAATATCGGTGCGTAAAGAAGAGTCCGCATTTTACGCCACGCAGCTTAATCAATGGGGCCTGCCGGATCGCAGTTCGGTAACACAGACCAAGACTGATTTTGAAGTCTGGACCGCAACTATGTGTTCCAGCACCGTCTTTAATGCCATCATTGATGATATTTATAATTTTATGGATCAGTCTTCCATGCGCGTACCGATGACCGATCAATATGACACCGTTGCGGGTTGGAGCGGTATGTACGCCCGCCCGGTTGTTGGTGCCATGTTTATGCCCATGCTCAACAACACTCCCATGTGGAACAAGTGGGCGTCCCAAGGGGCAACATTTGCAGATAACTGGGCACCACTGCCGCCCGCGCCGGTCGTTAACCAGATTGTCCCCACAGCGCAAGCCAGTCCCACCCCCGTGATCTGGAGCTACACGACGACGCAGCCGGCGGCAAACTGGTATACCACCACATTTGATGACAGCAGTTGGAGCACCGGCCCGGCGGGATTTGGCTCGGTGGACCCCGGCGTAACGCCAAACACCAGTTGGCTGACGGACGACATTTGGTTGCGGCGAACTTTCACGATGCCCACCGGAAATTATCCCAATCTGGTAGTCTATTGTTATCACGATGAAGACATTCAGGTATATATCAACGGTGTGTTGGCAGCCTCGGCACCAGGGTACACAACAACCTATGTGCCGCTAACTATCACGCCCGCAGGTTTGGCGGCGCTGCATGCGGGGCAAAATGTCATGGCGGTGCATGTGCATCAGACGGTGGGAGGGCAGTTTGTGGATGTTGGTCTGGCTCAATGGTACGTGCCGAATAACTAATGCCATGGCCTGAAAACATAGTGGCTCTCCGCGGAGGACGCGGGCTCCGCAATAATTTTGGAAAGTTTACATAGTTCCGGCTTGGCCGGAGGGAATTCAAAAAAATAAAGGCGGTTTATATCATGAAGGATTTATTTTGTGGGTGGTTAAATCGGCGGGTAAGTCTGATTGGTGCCTGTGCGGTGGTGGCAGGTGCCACGGTCGCTTTCGGACAGGGCGGGAATATCAGCATTACGACAAGTCCGGATAATGTCAGGGGACTGATTCCCGGACTGGTGGCCACCGTATGGCACGTAGGCGCGGCACAATTGCCGTCTGACCCTGCTCCGACCATGGCGGATATCAATACTGTCGAATCGTATATTGCCACTGGTTCGGCGAGTTATGGCGGATTTACCTACAATCTGCCCACTGCGGCATACAGCTTTCTCAACACCGCCGATACCTTCAACTATCCCGGTAACGGGGCCAATGGAACAGCCGGCAACGGAGGTTATGCCGCGACGTATTATTATCTCGGCAAAGACGCCTCCGGTGCGGCCACAGTGGATGGCAATCCATGGGGCCAGTCGATCATTGACCAGTTGGGGTATATCAAAATTCCGCAGGCCGGAACCTACAATTTTCAAATTGCCTCGGCGGATGACGCGGCCAATGTGATGGTGGGCGGGACGATCAACGTGCCTGATACCGGAACGGATGTCTCCGCCGCCGGTTATAATTCAACCCAGATTCCGACCACGGAAAACACAGCGCAAGTGGCGTTCAGCAGTGCGGGATATTACCCCATTGAAATTATGAACTATCAGCAGGTGGGGGCCGCTAACATGCAGTTTTCCGTAACCAGCCCGGCTGGAGCCGCGCCGGTCGGCTATTATTCCACGCCCGCCGCAGTGGCCGGGGTAACACCGTTTGCCCCGGCTCCTGTAATCCCCTCGGCCAGTCCCACTCCCTTGCACGAATGGAATTTTATCGCGTCAAATGTAAGCGGAAATACGGTATATGATATAGGCTCGGCAAGTGCCGGAGCGTTGCCCACTTCGGGCATTCTTACCGGCGGTGCCACAGTGGCGAATGGTGTATTGGTCACCACCAACACCGCCACGCAGGGAATGGCGATTCCCTACGCGGCCTTAAGCAATATATCAGGTAGCTTCAGCGTTGAGGATGTCTTTACCCGCGGTGCCGCGGACACAGGTTACAGCACGCTGTTTTCCTTTGGGACAAGCACCTCGGAATATTTGCTGTCGCATCCGTCGCGGATCGATAACCAGACCATGACGGGAGAGCTATACAATGGCAGTTTGCAAAGCGGAGGTACGGGGCAGATTGAGCTGAACTGGAAAGGTGGTGCCGCGGTTCCGGGACAACTAACGGTGGAA
>DAHVEJ010000165.1 GCA_027313145.1 Phycisphaerales bacterium
TTCACTGTGAGGGCGCCAGCCGGCTCCGCGGTCAACAGGGGGTCCAGCCAAGAAGAACCCACGGCGCGCGGCGGCGCGATCCAAGTATAAGCGCTACTTAGTGCTTATTGTCAACAGATTCTAACATCTAGACATTAAAGGGATATTTGAGCCATGCTAGCCGCGTCCAGTCATCGGAGGAACCCGAAATGCAAACTATTGAACTCCCCAAACTCCCGCGGACGCGGGATTTCTTGAATCAGCTCAGACGCAAGATTGCGGATAATGAAGGCCTTCGGCGGCCAGTATCCGATTATCACGTGGCCCAAGTATTGAAGGTAAGCAGTGCCGCTGTATCCTGGTGGCGCACCGGGCGTACTGGGATGAGCGATGAAATGGGTTTACGAGTGGCTGCGTTGCTCGGTGTGGATGAACGCTATTTGCTCGCCTGCCTGAACGTAGAGCGAAACAAACGAAATGCGGCAGTCCGCAATGCCTGGCAACGCATCGCGGCCGCCGGCCTGGCGCTACCCATGTTGTTGATGCTATTGCTGATTTTAGCCGGGCAGCCGAAAACGGCCGAGGCTGAGACGGTAAGTTACAATTCTATACATTCTGCGCAAAGACGCCGCCGGAAAAGATGGCACGGGGCTTGCCTGTTTCCCTTGGTTCCACAACTCACCGGGGAATAAAGCCATGCAATACTCAGTCCAAGAAATCACCCATGCTCTGCCCATTCACCGGGAAACGGCGCGACGTTGGTGCCGGCGCCGGAGGATCCCGCCCGTGCCGGATCTTGCGCTTCGCCTGAGGCTGGATGGGGATCTGGGCATGATTAGCCCCGCCTGGCAAGGCTGGAAGCTCCACGCTGGCCGTCTGGTGACCCCGGAGGGCGTGGAATGGACCTGCGGGCAGATACAGGCGTGGGAGTTTGAACGGCAGCTCCTGGCCCAATTTAAGCGCGAGCGCCTGGTGCCCCAGCAGTTGGCGTTTCCCAAGCCCTGATGCGGCAGTTTTGGATCTCCAAGCGCGCAATTCCAGGCTCTCGATGCGCAGCTCATGATTCTGTTGGATCTGTTCGATCCAATGGATATTATTCTGCATCACCCGCAGCGCAACATAAGACCCGACGCCGGCGGCGAAAACTCCGATGACGGCCTGAACGATCCAGGGCGCAAACACTTCTTTTTTCATATTCAGGCGGATCCTTTGAAAAAACGACCGCCTGGAATGGCCCAGGCGACGCGATCAGGCCCCTACCCTTACCTGGGTATGCCGGGTTTTCGACTCAGGACACCATCGGCCACATGCCAACCGGCAGCGCCCAATAACGTCAACAACAGGGAAAGCAACATCCTGAACGGGAACACCGGAACCTGCACTTGCAGATGCATGCTGCTAAGCGTGAATTCCACGATGGGCAACAAGAATAACTGCCAGGTAACGGCGAGCGCGCACGCATAGCCCAGCATCGCCCGCCAGCCGATCAGCCAGGGATGGGAAGCCATGGCAGTATTGGCTGCGGCCTGCAGATTGGCGTTCTCGATCAGCGCTTTCTGGATCGCATCATGATTTTGGATCTCCGCAAGGCGGATCCGTTCGAGCATTTGAGGATCGCGAGCCGCCAGGAGGGTGCGCGCTTCATCCGGGCTTTGCGCGCCGGTCGCTGCCTGCAGCAGACCGCCGGCGAGCATGCCGACCGGTCCGGCACAGTCGAGTGCTGCGCCCAGGAACGGCGCGACGCGCGAAAGATCTCCTTTGAGGTCATTCCAGTTCACGGCGTTTGATACCCCGGCGGATTCTGCGAGCATGGCACCTGTTCGATATTGCCGTTGCTGTCATAGAGCAATGCTCCGCTCGCATCGCGCGCGTAACAAAGAGCGGTCGAGGGGGTTTGATTGACCGGCACTGTTGGAGGATTCAACAACCCGGAGAGATCACTCCCGAGCGTGCCCGTGCTGCCGGTCAGATTTTGATAGAGCGCATTAAAGCCCTGGTTGGCGGCGTTTTTCTGTGACAACGGATTGAACAACGAGGCATGCTTGTAGAGTTCATACCCGAGAAAAATCAGCACAGCGATCCCGGTGAGCATCGCGAGACCGGTAAAGTCGATGCTGTCGCCCTGGTGGCGGTCGCCCAGGATCATCCGCCGGTCCCCAGACTTTGCTGCAGTTGGATTAACCGCGTCATGTCGAGGTTTGAGAGCGGTCCGATGGTGCGCGTCGCGCCGGCAAACGGTGCGATCAGATAAAATCCCTGGGGAGATTCGTATACGTGTACGGTGATGCCGGCAATCGTCTGGTCTTCCACGTACACGGCCCCCGCCGGGGCGCCGGAAGAAGCAATCGGCAAGGTTACGGGAGATCCTCCGCCCTGGCTGGCGAACTTATCCAGCCACCAGAAAAGTGCGGCGCCGGCGGCCAATAGCAATAGCCATTTCATGCGAACAACTGCGCAGTGGCCGTATCCACCCCGGAGGCCGCTGTGATGATGCGCACGTAATTCCTGGTCTCATTGTTCCAGCTCGAAGGGGGCACCTGGTTAGCGAGTGCGTCCTCAACATTGCCAATTCCCCAATCGTAGGCCGCAAGCGTATAGCTCCATTGTGGGTATCCGCGCGCCGAAAGCATGCCATTCAATTGGGCAAGATACCTTGCCATGCCCGGGATGGCGCTATTGGGATCCATCGGATCGACCCCCAGACCGGACGCCGTGGGAGGCTCGAATTGAGCGATCCCGCTGGCGCCGCTGCTTGAATTATAGGCGGAAGGATTCCAGCCCGATTCCTGGGTGATTTCCGCCGCCATGAGTGCGACCGGCACGCCATTCGCTGACGCGCTGCTTTCGACCAGTGATTGATAAGGCGCAGACTCCGGCGGCCAGTGATAACTTCCGGCAAAGACTCCCGATAAAGTGTCGTTGATGGATTGTGAATTTTTCATGACTACGATTCCGAGCGCACCCAATGCGCCTAAAATTACCAGCTCAAAGAGTGTTTTCCGTTGCACACTTAGCCCGCATCCTCAGTCCACAATACTTCTACTGTGAACGGAACATCGAGGGTTTGCGCGGTGATTTCCAGGCTCTGCAGGACGCCCACCGGCAACACAATCGGCGCATCCAGTTGCACGTCGAGCGTACTATTCGGTTCCACCGTTGGATTTTTCAGTAATTGCTGCACGCCTCCAAAGGAGGCGGCCGATCCCACACCGCAGGCGAAAAGGGATGCTGGCCCACCGGCAAGCATGTTATGCTGCAACGGGTTCGTTGTCGGGGTATAGGTGCTACCAAAAGTGGCGATTGTGAACGAGAGCGCCGCAGCATTGGGATTCGTTAGCCGAATCCCTGTAATCGTCGCCCGCTTTGCATTCACGGCACCATTGTTGTCTATCTGGAAAAAACCAAATTCCGCAGCGACCCCCGGCACCACGGCGGCAACTGAGAAATAATTTCCGGCTTGTGCGCTCGTCAACGGATTCGTATTCGTCGCCACCGGTTGCGCGTTGGCGGATACTGCCGGATTGCTGAACGTCAATGTGCCCGCCATCGGGTTGTAGGAAATATCCTCATCACCCACTCCGATGATGGCATTGCCTGCATTGCCGCTTTGCGTTTCGATCTGGATCATGGTAAACGGCGGGCAGAATGGGCCCGCATCCAATCCCGCGGTAAATCCCTGCAGATCGGCCACTTGTTGGGTTTTGACGAACAGCTTGATGTTGAGCGGTTCGCTCGCCGCCAGGAGAGAAAATTTCGAGCCTACCAGGTTATAGGTGGCTCCGCCGACGGGCGATGCGCCGCCTGCGATGGCAAATGGTTTAGCAGTAATCATTCAGGCCACCCAAGCAGTCACACCGGCGGCGCCGGCGAGCAATAGGATCATCCACAAAGAACTTGGCTTTTTGCCGGTTACTGTGATTGGCGCAAGCGCGAATGATTGCCCAGCAGAGCCTGCACCCGCAGCGCCCGCTGCCGCCGCCAATGCACCCGCGGTTTTCAATGCGGTTGGGGCAGCCGAAAGCACGGCCCCCGCTTCGCTCAGCAGCCCTCCGCCGCCTGCGGTTGCGCCTACATCGGCAAGCGGCGCCAGACTGCTGCCCAATGCTTCGGTCCCCGTGGAGACCGGCGTTAAAGTAGCAACGGATACGGTGGGCGCGCTAATCGCGGTCGGCGCAAGTGTGCCGCCGGCGCCGCTCGCACTTCCCGCGCTTGCGCCCGCACCGGCGGATCCCAATAGTTCCGCACCGGTGATCGCTGCGCCCATGACCACCAGCGGCTTGCCCACGTATTCCCAAAAGGATTGGGGAGTGAGGCCGGTGGCTGCGCAATTGCCGCGTACCAACCCGGCAGTATAGGAATCGAGCGCAAGTTTCCCGGCCTCGAACTGTGCCAAATACCAGCCCCAGGGATCCACAAAGTTTCCGTTGGTATTCCCGGGCTCGATCAGATAGCCGTCTGAGGTTATCCAGCCGTTCGATACCTTGCCGCCGTTGTAGGCAGGATCCACAAACTGCACGGAAGTTAGAGTGGGATTCATGACAGCTTTGTTGGCCCCACGCCGGAATAGGTATTCGTGCCGCCGCCTTGCGGGATCTTCTCCACGTAATACACGCCAGCGGATTTTTTCAGCAGAGAAACCGGGACCAGCCGATCATTGACCGGCATACCCGGGAATGCCGGAATGTTATATCTCAGCGCCCAGGAAAAGACGGTGTTGATCCAGACGGCCACATTCACCGTACCGCCGTCGGTCAATCCATCCCGATATTGCGCGATGCAGTGGGATTCCTGGATGGGGGCAAAAAACTTCGATACTGCGCCCTTGGCCAGCGGTGCGAGCACGTTGCCTGTAAAGCCGGCCTGTAATCCGGCCTGAAATACCGCGCCTTGTGAGGCGTAGGTTTGCCCGAAAGGATTCGGGCCGCGCGGGTATTGCCGCTGCATGGTCAAAACGCCGTTAACAGTGCAAGACCACCGGCCATGAGGAGGCTCAATGTATTGCGGTTCTTGCTTTTGGTCGAGGTCGCCGGAACCGCGGGACTGGTCGTTTTTTGACCGGAAAAAATTTCCGCTTGTGCGGCCTGTTGTGCATCCGCAGTTGCGGGTAGCGAGGCTTGCGCCGTACCCGTCAATGATTGCAAATCCGGCAAGATGATGTTGCGATGTACCTGCGGCGAGAGAATCCCGGCAATGGGCAGCATCGGTATCCCTACCGATGCTGTCCCATTCCCACTCACTGGCGCATTGCGCGATGAATTACAGCCGCAGCTCATTTTTTGTGGCCCTTGAAAACCATCACGGCACCGGCGAGCACCACCAGACCGATCACCAGATACAGCCAAGGGCTGGAAGTAAGCGCGCTGGTCGTTGTGGCGCCGCTTGCATATTGGGCCGGATTGTAGCTCACGGTGTTGGCGTTCACCGCCTGCTGATCCAGCAGCATGTTGGCGCGCGCTGCGAGATAACCGGTTGCAATGTCACCGAGCGACCCAAGGAAGCTCGATGACGATGAAGTGCTGAAAGAGTTCATGGCTGCGAACTTACAGCAAACCGTAGGGCGTCACGATCTCCGCTACCAATGTCAGCACGTCCGCGGCCGAAGTCGTCACGCGATGCTGCCAGGGATAGGCGGTCTTTCCATCACTCATGAGCGTGCGTTCGGCCAGCCCGATGAACCCTTCGGCGGTCGGGCTCCAGACGTACATGCCGGGTACGGTCACTTTGCCGCGTGAGGTGTAGAAATTGGCCAGATCCGCGGTGTGCACGTCATCGAGAAGCGTGACGTTGTTTTTCTCGATCAGCAGTGAGGTCAGATTCGCATTGAACCAAAACTCGTTTACCACCGCCGAGCCGCCCTTCCCCAGGCTGACCGCGAAATTCTGACGCACCACCGCGCCCGCCGGCGTGAATACGCCCGGAATCAGCGCCTTTACCAGCGCGATTTCGTTCGGGTCGAATTTGAGCGCCGATTTCGGCGGATAAATGTCCGCATAGATTTCCAGTGTTGGGGCCGTAGCGCCCACAATGTTTGCGCGCACGCTGATGGTCGCCTGCGAGCCGTCTTTGTTGCGCAGCACGGAGAGATCGAGATCGGTTACGTGCTGATCGTGGAAATCGACCATTTCGGGCGCGCCGAAATAGAAGCTCAGGTAATTGGCCGTGTCCGGCCGGCCGCGCCAGGTGTTGGTATCATCCAATTGCGTCGCTGTGAGCGAGTAATCGCAAAACGTGCGTTCCCCGATCTTGATTTCGATGTTCTCGATCATCGCCTTGGTGAACGTGGTGCCACCCAGGACGAAGTAGAGACGATGCAAGCCCGCGCCCGGCAGTTCGGTGGCGAGCGTGGCGATGCCGGTAGCGGCGACGTTGGAAAGCGGGGGAAGTAACTTCAGCATGTCGGCAATCCTCTGATGCGGGTTCGCCCGCGTTACGTTCAGAAAACGAGCGGTTTCAACCGCTCGTTACTTTCTGGCCGGCAGTCGACAGCAGCGGGATGGTGGACTTGGCCACGAAATTCCAGAAGAAGATCGTGGCGGTCGCGATCCCGAAAACGATCAGGCCGCCTTTGATGTGTTCATTCATCTTCATACGTCACCTGGTATAGCAGAGCCGGAAGACGCCGGCGCGTGCGCGAGTGCGCGTGTGATTCGGGCATTAGCTTAGTCAAACGGTAGCAATTCGGTTGCCCGATCAGTCCCCATACGGCTTGCAGGCTTGCCTTTTCCCCTGCTGTCAGCCTGCTTTGCGCAAATTTGCGCGCACCTGGCCGCGACTTAGCTTGCCGGTCAACATGTCCCGCTCGACATAGTGCAGGGGCGGCAGACGGGAAATCTCCGCCGGATCACAGTCCAATTCGTTCGCGATGTATCGGCAATCCTGAAAGCGAGTCAGGGCAAAAGCCCGCAGTCGAGTGGCGTTGCCGAGACAGGTCTTATCCGATTCAGCCGGGCGCTGCATGAGGGACCAGATATCGATTGCGAATTCCAGTCCCTGAGTCACCAGCAGATGCCAGCCAGGCGGAGCCTTTCCAGGATGGGTAAATGCGCTCAATTCTTCCGCCACCACCACGCTGCGCTGACCGTGCAACTTTGAAATGTAGCCCCACCAATACGCAGCCCGCGCCCAGAAATTGAAATCCGCAACGTTCGCCGAGACAAAAGCAAAGCGCCCTTTCAATCCCGCTTGAGCAATGTCATACAGTTCCCGGCGGCTGTGGATCGCACGGCAGCGATCCAGCTCCGCCCATTTACCCTTCGGGTCGAATACGAGTAACCGTGCTTCGGTCGTCAACGCTTGCCGGGTGCTCAGGGTCTTGCCGCTTCGCGTCCGCCCGCACACCACCGTCAGCTTCCCGTCCACGTTGTTTCGCCTCGATTACCATGAGTTTTAACTGTTTGAGATTGGCAATGCCGAACACACCCAAACCAGCCAGCAGCTTGGCCCAAGGCCCCCAACGGTCCATGTTGGCGATACCCCCGGGGAACCATTGGTCCATGAGATCGGTCCCGCCACCCAGGAACAGGCGCTCTGCGGTCGGTGTCCACTTCCATCCTGGCGTGAGTTCCTTCATGAGATCCAGCGCCCACTGGACCGCAGGACGCCAAGATTCCAGTTCCTGCTGAGGCCCCGCCTCGCCCGTCGTTCCCGTTTGTTCACCAGGCATACCCTCCGCCGCCTCCTTGTCCAATTCCATGAGAGCTTGCTGAGCATGGGGCGGGAGCGCGTTCGGTTCCGTCTCCGGTTTAGCGACAGGTTCGATCATCGCGGAAACCAATTCGGTAAGTTACGTTTGTGAGGGTCAGACTTCGGAACTGCTTGAGCTGGTGGTGAGGGTTCAGGAATGGATCGAGTAGTAGTCTGAGTCTCCGGTGCGATCTGCGGGGATGCCGATGCAGGGGTGCTCACACTGACTTGAGGCTTTTGCCGGGGCGCATAGCTCCCGTTTTGAATCCATTCGGGAATGTCTGTGGGGACTGAGTTCGCCCCCCAGATTGTCCCTTCATTCAGAAAAAAATCCTGCCCGGCTGCGGTGTACCAGTAAAGCGGACCGCACACGCACACGCCGTAATACTTGCCCGACCGGTTCTTGCGGATTGCACCGATCTTTCCACAGTTCTTGTTCGGACAAGTATAGTGTCCGATCGTCGTATGCTTAGGTGTGTCTCGGCTCATGGTGTTATAGCGCGTACGGATCCTTGCGCTCCAAAGAAATCAGGCGCTCGTGCAAGTTATTCATCGCATCGATGAGAGAGTGAATCCCATTGCGCAACTCACAGAATAGTTCCTCCGTTTTGAACAAGGAAAACTCCTTGCCAAAGCAAACTTCAAAGTGGTCCAACATAGCCTTCCTGATGTTGGCGAATTCCACAATTGAATTTTCAATTTCTTCGCAGGCGTTTTTCGACAGATCAGCCGAAGCCGTCACATTGGGATGTTCAGTGTTCATTGAGGTCTCCTGTTAATGAGTGGTAATCGTTGCAGCAATTTTTGCAGCAGTTGTTCGCGTGATTCCCCGTGCGTGCTGATTGCGTATTGGCGGCAGAGTTTCATCAGTGCCCGGTTTTCCATCTTTTCCAGGTCGCGGCTGTTCAGCCGTCCCTGGGAAGGTAAGTAGGGAGAGTAAGAACTCTTTTCCTTATATACCCCCGAACCACGTTCACCCCCCCCGAACCACGTTCACCCCTCCCCGAACCACGTTCACCCCCCACCCCCGAACCACGTTCCGGGGTGGACTCCAAGAAAAGGATGATCCGATTGGATCTTCCTGGCCGGCTGATGCGTTTAATTTTTCCTTGTGCTTCGAGAGATATAAGTGTCTTCTGGATAGCACGGTCACTTAACGATGTGAATGAACAGGCGTGACGCAGAGTGAACCAACACTCACCATCGTCGTTCGCTTGATCGCCGACAAAAATTGCAACCAGCTTTTGCGTCGCCGGCAGCTTCCAACGGAGAACCTGGAAAAGTGCGCGTGTGCTCATGCGCGCCTCGATTTCCGATACTGTTCCGTCGGTGTGAACGAGACACAAAGGCGGGTCGTCCAGCAAAAGAGAATAATGGCCAACACCCCGACCCCCACCAGGATGGGTATTAACGCGAACAGCGCGACGAGACAGACAAAAATCCACAAGATGGATGGCATCATGGCTGATTACACTTCAGCGAGTCGTGGCGATTCTGGAATGTATAGACCTGATCCCGGTCCTCTTCCGTCAACCGGTGATGATTGACAATCTCCAGTTCTTGTCCACAAATAAAACATTGGTAGATGCGCCGATGCAGTGAATTGCAGACCAATGCCGTAGGCTGACGCCGCCTCATACCAGACCAGATATATCTGCTGCGCGCTTTCCAATCGTTCAAGTTCAATTCTTTTTTTCCGAAAGTTTGGCGCAGAACAAGCGATAAGTGGCGCGCCTTTTCTTGCATTTCTGCGCAGCAGCTCACGGGGCATCCCCTCTCACGCGTTCGGCTTGGTAGTTGGATGCCTGGACTGAGGGGGAAAGCATTTGAGGGTCGAGGGGCACGAAGTTCCGCTCGAAATCTTCACGCGTGCAACTGAACGCCCAGCCGGTAAGTACCGCTTTGGAATCGCAGCGGAAAAAGACTTTGTTATTGCGACAATCTTCCGGATCCGAACCGAGCTGGATGATCTGGACTTTGCAGTCGAACACCGGGGCAGACGGATCGATGCAGCGATAGAACGAACCGATGATGATTTGCATGTTCATGGACTCCCTGTTCACTGTGAGGGCGCCAGCCGGCTCCGCGGTCAACAGGGGGTCCAGCCAAGAAGAACCCACGGCGCGCGGCGGCGC
>DAHVEJ010000166.1 GCA_027313145.1 Phycisphaerales bacterium
GCATGAGTTTATGGTACAGACTTTTGCCCCTGGTTGAGCGCCAGAGCCTTTTTTAGTGCCAAAGTGCGAAGGTTGGGCTAACAGTTTGACAGAATCCGACAGGCTCTTCAGACACTGAACCGACGGTTTTTACACTACAAACTTATTCTGTATATAAAACCATAAGTTCATTTAAGACCATTACTTACATCATAACAACTGTTAGCTATCCACAATCCGACAGGGCTTACAACGATGATGATGTTCTTATATTTTAATTACTCATGCAGCCGCTGGTCCGTCTACTTATAGACATACAGCTATAAATTGTGGATAACTTGTTAATTCAACCGGTGCATCGGGTACGATCAACAACCGTTTTTACTTTGAAAATCAAGCCTTTTGTAGCAATTTGCAGGCGGCGAAGCCCGGGAGTTCCCGGTCGCAGGAGCATATCCACTTCGACCTTGGCGGTGCTGCATGAGCAATAGAGCGTCAGAAGTCCGCGTTGCAAGGGGCCAAACGCAATGCTGCGCCAGAGCTTTTCCGGCAGGGTAGATTGAAGCGTTTCACTGGCGGTAACCAGTACGTCGCCGGTTTTGGTCACATGCGTCTGAAACCATTGCGGAAGAAAATCTCCCAGTTTTTCCGGCGGACGGCGATCTGATGGCGGGGAGAGTGAAATTTTCCTTTGGAGAGTTTTAAGTTGCATGCGCTCGCGACTGTTACGCAGATCTTCCAATGTGACGCGTTGGCGGGAAAGCGTGGATTGCAACGAGGATTTCTTAAATCCGGCCCGGGGCGTACGGAGAGGTTTGACGTTCGCTGCCGCTGATATCGGATGTTGATGGTTGGATTTATTCACGGCCATCAGAAATCCTCCGTTAATATCCAGAGAGCTTAAAGCCATACCGTTTGGACTTCACACTGCCCTGATTGACGCGAATTATATAACAAATAGAGGCCCGTGACAGAACTGCGTCACTTTATTCGCACTAGGTATTGTCGTTGCAGGCCCAGGCGGGAAAATTCTGGCTCGGTTTGCGTTAGCCAGCGCATGGCGTCGGTGTAATAGCCCGCCGTGGGGGCCAGATCAGGAAGTTGCAGTTTCCACCACTGATTGAACATCAGCATATATAACTCTCGTATATATTTACATATCATACTTGCCAAAGCTACGGCCATAGAATGTTGCTCAGCTTTTTCGCGGAATATAATCAATGTTTTTCCCTGACGGGCGGGGGTTGTAATTAAATACCGGCTTTCCTGCGGTGATTCCAACAGCACTTTCAGTGAACATTCGGGAAAGGTATTCATCAGCAACCGGGTGTAATGATCGCGACCCCCCTGCTTGTCGATAAACAACAGCAACTCGGATTCATGAAACCGATCATGCAAATTTCGCGCGTGCATCATGGTAATGCTGGTTAGCACGGATGCTTTATTATTGGTGGCTGCCACCAGGCGATTGAATTCCGGTACATCCATAACCCGGGTCCATAAACCGACGGGCCGTGTGTTGGCTGAATGAATAGTTGTGCCAATCATATTAACGGCAATGGAGATTGAACCAGAATCGCCGAATGTCGGCAGGGCCAGGTTACTGTGCCATGGTAATGCCATGGGAGCGGGGATATTTATTGCCGGTAGAGAAAGGCTTTGGAGAAGATTGTCGTAGTCTTCCAGGGGCGTGGAAGTTGCTGAAGTCAGCCGCTGCATTACCAGAACAGCTCGTTCGAGATGTTTATTACCGTCCGAGAGTCGATGCACCAGCTTACTGTCGGCAATCATTAATTTCCCTGATTTTACCGGCGGTTTGGCTACCACGGTGGGAGAAAGTCTATTCCATAATTTCTGCGCAGCAGTTGTGTCGTTAATATCCAGCGGTTCGGGAAAAGCAAACGCCGCCGCGGACACCACCAGCGGCCCGAGTAAAGGCCCGTATCCCGCTTCATCAATTCCGGCAATCAGCATAGCAGGCTTATAATCAGCGGGGCCGTAGAAGGCAAATGTCAGGTGGGCAGTCAGCAACTTAAACCGGTGCGGTGAAACCTGCCCAGTAACACGTGGGCTTATGCCAACACAGTGTGTGTGGACGCGCCGCCGGAACGAAGCCTGCGCACAAAAATACAGGTAACTGGCGTTTCATCACAGACGCAAAGGAGTTTATAGTATCAGGAACGGCGCAAGAAACGCCCGTGGAAATTATTCTGGAGCCGTACAATGGGCATGATGGATAAACTGCGACGCCAATTTACTCCGGACGGCAGGAAATTTGCGCACATGCTCATGAAGCGTTTTCAGCAAGCCAACGCGGGTGCGACGTTGCGCTATGATGAGGAACACTTCTGTATATTTCTACGGCGCGGCGATACGCCCGAAATGCAGTATTTTCTCGGTACGGTATATGCTGATTATTGCCGTTCCCGTTCCGCGGATCGAAAGCGGATAATAGATGGTTTAACGGCAACCACGGTGGAAGCCGTGCCCGACGCGTTCGCCACAACCTGGGAAGAAGCTAAAGCCCGCGTGCTGCCGCGGATTCGGGATCGGGTGACGTATGCGTTTATGCGTAAGCGCGCCAGCAATGGTGAGAAACTCAATTTTACCGATGAGCCGTTTACCGAACACCTGGCTTTGGAACTGGTGTATGATTTCCCCAACAGCATAGGGTCGATCAATCGGGATCAATTAGCAAAATGGGGTGTCACGCGGGATCAGGCTTTGGCGGCGGCGCGGGATAACCTTTGGGCGATAAGCAATCGCGATTTTAAACTTGTGGCCCCGGGCGTGCATGTTTCAAATTGGCATGATTCTTATGACGCTTCAAGGCTTTTCCTTCATGACCTGATCTGGCAACTGCCGGTACGCGGAGATCATGTTGCCATGACACCCACACGCAATGACTTAATTGTGACCGGTTCGGATGATCCGCAGGGCCTGGCGGCCATGGCCGGCATTGCTACCGCGTGTCTTTCCGATCCGCGGTTTATTACCGGGGCTGCGGTGCGGCTGGAAAATAACAAATGGGTATCGTATATGCCCCCGGCGGATTCTCCGGCGTTTGAACTGTTTCGGCACGTTTCGTTGGTGGGCATTGCGCGGGATTATCAACAGCAGGGTGAGGTGCTCACCGACGCTTTGGGTCAGGATGATTCTCAGACGCACATCGGTCGATTTTTGCTTTTTGAAAGCGTGGATTCCAAAAAGGTTTCATCCAAAACACTCTGGATTGAAGGGTGCCGCAATATTCTGCCGCGCGTAGATCGGATTATGTTCATGGCGCGTGATAAGAATGATGAATTCCGCTCTCTGGGTCAGTCCACCTGGCAGGCTGTCCAAACCACATTGGGTGATATGATTCAGCCAACCGACGATTACCCGCCCAGATTTCTAACCACAGGCTTCCCCACAGAACAACAAATCAAGGCGATTGCGGTAAAAGAGCTTGCATAGGATCCGTAAGGTAAAAATTCCGCCTGGAAAACTTACGCACGGCACCCGCCCGTGTGTCACGAAAGGCCTTTGGGAGATAACCGCGACGGATTCTTTTGATTTCATTTTGTGGGTAAAAAGCGCTCTTTTTTAAGCCACGCAGCGCACGCTTTCGGCCAGCCAGTGGAATCAGTTCCCTTTAATCCCAGTCCAAACCCGTGTCCGCCGTGCTTAAACTCAACGAGTTTTGCCGGTACGTCATTGCGCTGAAGCGCGGCATAAAAGCGTTTTTCATTTTGATGGTTCACGGTTGTATCATCATGGGCATAAAACATGAACGTCGGTGGAGTTAAAGGCGTGACATTTAACTCACTGGAAAAATATTGTTCCAGGTCCAGAGGGGGAGTTTTTCCGAGCAGACCATCCTGCGAACCGGGATGCGTAATTCCCGGCATCATGGAAATGACAGGATAGCCCAGCACCAGAAAGTCCGGCCGGGTGCTGAAGTGATCAAGCGGATCAGCGGCATCCGGATTCCCCGGCAGCCAATGCACACCGGCCAGCGAAGCGACGGACCCCCCTGCCGAAAAGCCCATCACGCCAACGCGATGCGGATTAATATGCCATTGTCTGGCGTGTGTCCGCACAATCTGTACCGCCCGGCGCACATCCTGCAATGGCCAAGGCACGCCGCTGGGCGGAAGTTTCCCATCCGGCAGGCGATATTTCAGCACATAGCAGCTTACCCCCAGCTTATTAAACCACCGTGCCACGCGATAACCCTCCAGCGACATGGCCTCAATCCAGTAAGCTCCGCCGGGGCATATTACAATGGCGCAGCCATTGGCACGTTTTTCAGGGGCGGGAAAAAGTGTCAGCGTTGGCCAGAGAATCGGCCCCGTTGCCACGTAACCAATGGAATGGCGTTTCACGATTTTATCATTGCGTTGCGCTAGCGGAACTTTTAAATGCGGCCAGACGGGGATAACCCGCGGTGTTGCCGCCATCGTGGACCCAGTAAGCAAGAAAACCGCCAGCGTCGTTGTGAGTTTCTTAATCATTATTCAGGCTTTCCTCTAAAACGTAAAAAAACAGCACTTTTTCTCCCCTGTCATAACGGGATTGAGTGTCTTTCAGCGTTTTGGCGCGGGCAAGAAATGTAATTTCCGCAGCCAGCGTTCGCATTCCTTTGGCCATTTGACGGTTCCTGTGCCGGGTCGGCCCAGGCCGAAACCGTGTCCACCGCGCTGGAACATGCGCAATTCCGCGGGAATGCCATTTCTTCTCAAAGCTTTGTAAAAGCGAATGCTATTGGCGGTCGGCACCAGCGGGTCATCATGGGCGAAGCAGATAAATGCCGGCGGGGTCAGAGCGGTAACATTTAATTCACTGGAAAAATATTGTTCCACATCCAACGGCGGATGCAGCCCTAAAAGTGCATCGTGCGATCCGGGATGGGTAATTCCCGGTATCATGGAAATGACCGGATAACACAGGACCATAAAATTCGGGCGCGTGCTAAAGCGGTCCAGTGGATTGGTGGCATTTGGATTTCCAGGTAACCAGTGCACACCGGCTAAAGAAGCGACCGAGCCGCCGGCTGAAAATCCCATGACGCCCACATGATGCGGATTAATATGCCATTGTTTGGCATGGGCGCGGACAATTTGCACCGCTCTGCGGACATCCTGCAATGGCCAAGGAACTCCACTGGGCGGAAGTTTTCCATCCGGCAGGCGATATCGCAAAATATAACAATTTACACCGATACGGTTAAACCATTTCGCCGGCGCAACACCTTCAGGCGGAACCCACTCACTGACGTAGCCGCCACCGGGGCAAATGACGACCGCCGTGCCGCTGTTGTTATTCGCAGGTGCCGGATAGCACGTCAATTCGGGCCAGCGCACCGGCGCTAGAAGTACGCCGATGCGGTTTATCTTCGGCTGTCTTTGGCTTATGGGAATATTCAATTGCGGCCAGATGGGAATAATGCGCGGCGCGGCTTCCAGAACATTGTGCGACAGCAGCAAGCCCAACAGCACAGCCCCCAAAACCTTCGTCACCTGTTTTGCTAACGCCATAGATCGCTCCTGAAAAGTGTGCAACATAAAATGATTCTTATTGCTTTTTGGTTTTCCGTTCTGATGCCGTTTGCATCCATCGCATGATGCTTTCGGGCAGTGGTGATTGAAAATCCAGGATTTTACCCGTGCGCGGATGTTTCAACTGAACATGCACCGCATGGAGGCATAACCTGCTTTCGCCCCCCCGCCGCGCGGCAGAGGTACCATAGAATACATCCCCTACCACCGGATGGCCAATAGCCGCGAACTGCACGCGAATCTGATGCTTGCGGCCCGTATGCAACCGACAACGAATCAGGCTAAAAGCGCGGTTGGAACATAAGAGCTGGTAATCGAGAATCGCTGGTTTGCCGGCGCTAGCTCCGGCAATGACAGGATTCGGCGGACAAACACGCACCATTCCGGATTCCGTTTCAAGCAGGCGGTGCTCCAGCCGCCCGGCCGGGGCTTTGGGCGTTCCATGTACCACCAGTTCATACTCTCGTGTGATACTATGGGTTCGGAATTGCCGCTTTAAATCGGCCAGCGCCCGCACCGATCGGGCCAGTACCAGCAAGCCTGAAGCATCCTTATCCAGGCGATGGACCAGGTGGATTTTAAGTTTCTGGTTATCTCTGCTTAGCACGCGATTGACGCCCGCCAGCAACGTGGGGCGTTTCTCTTGGGCATGGGTCGCGGTGAGCAGCCCGGCGGGTTTAACCACCACCAGAACATCGGCATCGGCGTAGATCGTTTGTACCGCGTCATCGAGGCGCGGCGATTCCGCCGCGGTATTGACCGCATTATCGCGGATCTCAGGCACGGTCCCGGCGGGAACAGGCTGTTTGAGGGATCGCACGGGTTTGCCGTGGAGCATCACGCGGGCGTCCTGGACCATTTGGCGTAAGGTTGTGGTTTTGGCCTGGGGATAGGTTTGCCGGAGAAATACAAGAATGGTGATGGTGTCGGTCATAAGATATACACATGTACATTCGTTATATTGAATTGGCGGTAAACTGCCCGAAAATACGGTCAAAGTCGTCCACAGAAAAATATTGGATCACAACTTTACCCGCCCCTTTTTTGCGGCTGGGAATAATGCGCAATTTTGTACCCAGTTGCCGGGAGATGCGTTGTTCCATATCCAGCACATTGGGCGTGCGAACGGAGCCAGGTTTGGTAACGCGGGGTGCCGCCGCCCCGCTTTCTCGGGCCAGGGCTTCCAGGCGGCGTACGCTTAAACCCTGCTGGGCGGTCAAGGTGGCCAGGGCTGTCTGGCGATCGGCATTATCAATTCCGGCAAGTACTTTGGCATGACCGGTTGACAGCGCTCCGGAGATAAGCAACTCCTGGATGTCCCCCGGCAACTCCAGCAGGCGCAGAAAATTAGTGATGGTCGTGCGGTCTTCGCCGAGGCGTTCGGCCGCCTGCGAATGGGTCATTGAAAACCGTTCAATATAGGCGCTATAGGCTTTGGCTCTTTCGATGGCGTTAAGGTCTTGCCGCTGAATATTCTCTATGAGCGCCCATTCAATTTGCTGCTCTGGTGTTGCATCAGCGCGGATAATGGCGGGCACGGTCAGCAAGCCGGCGAGTTTAGCGGCTGCGGTACGGCGGTGTCCTGCGACAAGCTGGTAGCGTTGCCCGGTCTGCTTGAGTAAAACCGGCTGTAAAATTCCGTGCGTGCGAATCGATTGAGCCAGCTCAGAAAGAGCAGCACGATCCATATTTTTTCGGGGCTGGGCTGGGTTATCATCAATCTGATCAATCGAAATTTCTGAAATGCGAACGTGTTGATCAGCTATATTTGACGAATGTTGTGGATCATCTGCTTGAACACTACCATGGGTGGTGTTTGTGTGGTCTTCAGATACAGGTGGTTTTGCTCGCTGCGTAATAAGTGCGTTTAGCCCCCTACCGAGTCGTGCTTGGGCTGCCATGGGAGAATCTCCGTATATTTGCCATCAATGTTCTACGTGGAACATTGTCGGACATAGTAAGCATTACGTCAAGCGGATGCGAGTAATTTTTGGATCTATTTCCGCATACCAATGGTTATGGTTAATGTTCCACGTAGAACATTGCCTCACGCAGTCCATAGTTTATGCAGCGGAATTTAACCAGACTCTAGCGAGATGGCCTAGCTCCATCCAATTCATTTTTTGATATAACATTAAGGCGGGGTCATTTTCGGCGTCTACCTGCAAAACGGGTGTTTTTCCCATCTGTCGAATTCGGGCAGCCATGTCGTACACCAGCTCTCCTCCGAAGCCTTGCTTGCGATATTCGGGAAATGTAAATACGCCGCCGATCTCAATAGTTGTAGTCAACGCCAAGTCAAATTTCGCAATGGCGACAATTTCGCCATTATGTTCGTAAACGCAAACCTTGCGTGAGTCGATCCAAGCGCTAATGTCCGCATCAAACAGGATTCCGCGTTCCTGATTATATAATTTCCGCCAGCGATTCAATGCCGGCTCGTCCCCGTCGCGCGCCAGCCGAACTTTCGGGCACAGTGGTGCCGGCTGATCAGGCGGGAGCGTCATCATAATGTTCACGGTCTTTCGGGCCGGAGCCTTGCGGTTCAACATGCTAAGCAGCCGGGGCGTCATTGCCGTTACCCCTGCAGCCAATCCGGTTAGATAATTAATGGGCAGGGGGGGGATTGGTGTTTCCGCACTAACGGCCGCGGTCTTTTGCACGGGATTACTGTCCCACCAGGTTTGCAGATAATCGCATAAGGCCTCGGCAGTTTCCTGGGTGGATGCGAGCACTTCAGCCCGGTGAGCCTTTGGAACATAAAGCATTGCGCCGCAAGCACTTGTGAAACTTATGCCGGCCGGTACGCTGGGTTTTTTAGTTACCACGACCAGATGCAGGTCATCGCGCGCCAGCGGGGGGGTTAAGGATAAGCGTTCCCAGAAATGCGCCAACGTACTCATAACTCCGCCGCTGGCGGATCTCAAATATTCCGCCGCCTGTTTGGAGCGATCCAGCGGCACGCGCACGGCCTTCGGGCGTATCTCTGATTGTTCCGTGGTATTCAAAACAGGCCGACTCCGAAGTCCCCGGCTATGCGCCATCGAAATGCCGTATAATATATATGACTACATGTACACATATATTGATGCATTCTCCACCATGCCCGCCCGCGTACCGGTGCCTCCGCAAAAGCCCGCGATTCATCGGAAGCGGCCTGAACTTTGACGATCCACCCGGATGCGTCTCTCGAATCGCAGCTTTTCTTCCCACCCTGAAAAGTTGCCGCATCCGATGTTCGGCTGCTATTCTAACGTCTCGCGCCAAAGATAAAAGCCGGGAGCGATCTTCCCGCGCTTCGGGGCATGGAAATAAATCCGGGCAGGTCTTTACGGCGCGAATTTGCAAGACCAACCACTCGCTTAGCGCCGGCACGTATGCCGTTGATCTGGCCGCCAGCCGGGAAAAATGGCCACGCCCGTGCCCCAGGGCATCGTCTGAAGTCGGTGGTACGTCGCCAAACAGGAAGTGGGGGAGCACTTGGGTGTTACAAAAGACCGTTGTCGTTGAGTTGCCGCACCCTACCTATTGCCGCCCAACTTACCGGGGTTGCACGCGGCCCGGCCGTCAGGACGCCGGCCATCGGCAAAGCCAGAATGGTGTCATGCTCTTCCACGTTTAAGGCATCTAAGCGCAGCATCAGGGGTTGTTTTAATTCTCCGTGCCAGGCCAATTCGGGTTGCGCCAATACCGGATCACGCATCACTGCCAGAAGGGTCGGTGGGGCGGTAAGATCATCAATGGTCAGTCCCAGTTCTTCCTCAAGCTCTTTATACAAATGTTCCAAAAGGATCTCTGCCGCACTGTTCGCCCGTGTCGGCCAATCCAGCACACCGCCAAAAAGATGTGCCCATCTGGGATAGGCCGCCACCCGGTTACTGCGCATGCCCAGATAAGCTATATCGCCGTGCGTAAGGAGAATACTGTTGCCCAGTGCGGGAGTCATAGCGGCGGGGGAGTTGGCTTCAAACCACGCGCGGTCGCGCAAGGTTGTAACCAGAAATGTTTTGTAATCGGTTTGCGCCAATTCGAGGTACAGTATGCCCGCGGCAGTGGAGAAGCTTTTTAAACACGCCACTGGAGCATTAAAAAGCGTTCGGCCATCGCGACGCGCTTCCGTCATAAACTCTGCCCATCGCCGGTCAACGCGTCTGGCGATATTCGGTGGGGGAGGTAGGTGTTCCGTGTAAGCCACGGTAATCTGTTCGATCGTAAATGGGCCGCTCGCCAGAATTTCCAGAGTTTTC
>DAHVEJ010000167.1 GCA_027313145.1 Phycisphaerales bacterium
GCCAGGGGGCTGTGGGCGCGAAGCGAGGTGGATTGTGTATGGGAACATACATTGGCGACGAGCGACAAAGCCCACAGCCCCCTGGCCCCCATAGGCGCTAACTTAGTTTTACATTCGTACGGGCCGTGTGTATATTAACGTGCATGAAAAATATAGAGCGACGGATCGTGCGTGCGGATGAACAATGGGAATTGTTGTCGGGATTGTTGCCAGAGGGCTGGGAAGCCAAGGCGCGAGATCTGGCAGCGATTCGACGTGCCCGGGGCGTCAAAGACGCTCCCACGTTGCTTCGGATGCTGCTGCTGCATTTGGCCGACGGCTGTTCGTTGAGAGAATCCGCAGCTCGTATCAGCGAGGTGGGATGGGGTAAAGTCTCTGCGGTAGCGTTGTTCAAACGACTGCGCGCCGCAGAACGGTGGCTGGCGTGGATGGCCTGCGAATCGTGGAACAAAGACTTCCGGGTACCTGCGGGCCGCCGCTTTCTGGCGGTGGATGCCAGCACCGTTTGTGAACAGGGAGAGACCGGCAGTCAGTGGCGGGTACATTGGTCTATTAATCTTTCTGATTTGCGCTGCACACATTTCGATCTCACGGATGTGCATGGTGGCGAAAAATTCGCCCGCTTTCCGTTTCTTCCGGGGGATGTGGCATTGGGAGATCGTGGTTACAGCACACCACCGGGCGTTGAAAGTGTCAGGGATCGGGGGGGGCGATGTACTGGTGCGGGTAAATCCGATGTCCCTGCCGCTGTACGATAAAAAGGGCGGAGGCCCAGTGGACATTCTCACGCGCGTTGGCAAATTGAAGGTTGGCCAGTTGGAGGAGTGGGCCACTTGGGTGAAGGGGCCAACGAAATGGCACAAGGGGCGACTATTGGCGGTGAAACGCAGCCGGGCCAGCACGCTGCGTGAACTTCGCCGCCGTCGCCAGAATGCCAAATCCCGCCACCGCAGGCTGGGCCGAAAGGGGCGGAAGCTGGCGGGTTATGTGCTGATCTGGACGAGCGTCAGCGCCAAAGAGATGCCTGGTCGGGCGGTGCTAAGAACCTATCGACTGCGGTGGCAAATCGAATTGGCGTTCAAACGAATGAAATCCATCATGGGCTTGGGATTGTTGCCCAAGCGAACCGATGCCAGTTCGCGGGCGTGGCTGAACGGAAAACTGCTCGTAGCCCTCCTGGTGGAAAAGCTCTGGCAACAAGCCGAGCATTTTTCCCCCTGGGGATACCTCCATCCGCAACCAACGCAGCCGTTGGCGCGAATATTGCGTAATTCATAGGGAATTGGTAACCGCCCTCGTCCCGCCCATCGGATTGTCGAACCTCATGAACCACTGGCCATCCATCCGTAAGCGACTCTGCCAAGCCCCACGACGCGAAAAACATCCATCCTTAAGTTAGCGCCTATGCCCCTGGCCCCCGCCCCACGGGGTTGGCCGCAAACGCCCCATCTGCGGCGTCGCAGCAGCTCAAGGGGTCTACGGACCCGGTTTTCGCCGCTGCTTCTTGCATCTGGGGCTTTTGCGGCCAATCAATCCTAATATTTAGGCGTGACAGAGCACTAGCCCGATAAGTGGTCAATCGGATTGCCGCAAGCGTCCCAAAAAAATATCGCCTTATTATTTTTGTCAACCCAGCCGATATGACAGGTCTACTGCTGCGCTGACGGCCAGTGTTATTGGCCGCGCGTTAGCTGCTCGCGAGGCTTGATGATGTCGAACAACAACGAACTTGACGATAACGCAAATGTCAGGAACCGAATCCGCGCCAGGGCCGATGCAGTATGTGCGAATCAAACGGCCCGTGGTTTTTCCCTCATAGAAATGCTCGTGGTGCTGCTGATTATTGTGATTCTGATTTCCATATTGCTTCCGGCAATTTCCCGAGCGCGGGAATTGGCGCGTACCGCGGCCTGTGCGGCGAGCCTGCGCAGTTTGGGTCAGGTTACGTTGCTGTATGTCAATCAGTACCAGGGGGTATTACCGTATGGAACATATGGTAACCCCGATTTTCCGGTACGTGGATTTAATTCATACTTTGGTGAGTGGGCGAATCTGGATTTTTATCTTTTAGTTGGGCCGCCGGTTCCGATGACTAACAACGGCGTCATTGGAAAAAATATTCCCCCTGCTTTAGCGGATAAATGGGACTCCATATTCTGGTGCCCGGATCGCGTGGAACCGATGGTCGCCCAGTGGGGCCTTAATTATGCGGCTAATCCCAATGTGTTTCTGGTCCCCATAACCAATCCCATTACCGGCTATGCGCTCAATCAGAGCCTCCATTACAGCGCTATACCGGACCCGGCGCAGATTATTGAGATCGGCGATACCAATCAGAGTTTCCCCGGCGGCAACTGCGCCTCATTTTTATTTTCCTGGACGCCAAGTCAATTATCATGGCAATACGGCAGCTATACGAGTTCAACCGTTATTCCGGTTAATCCGGGAAATACTGACGCTACGACATCCATTATCAATCATCAGGGCTTGCGCTATCGTCATAATTCGTATTCCCCTACTACCGGGGACGCCAATGCCGTATTTTGTGATGGCCACGTGGAGTCCATTCCGCAAAATGGGTTACATGTGTCTAATGTCCTTCCCGCAAATTGAATAACCGGATGCGTGCCTGTTTCATCCTGCCAAAAAAGTCTCCTCCACGCTACAATATCTACGATAGGCAGTGGTTATCAGGATGCAGGTAATGAATTCGAATCATACGCATAGCGGGTGTCCGAACGCTCGACCACCGGTGCGCTGCGGTGTCGTTGCCATGCTGTTGACAGCATTGCTCCTGGCAGCAGTGTTCGCGGGGCACAACCATGTGGTGCGGGGCGGAACAGCCCGGTATCCCAAGCTTCCGCGTGTCAGCGTGGTACTGGGAAATAAAACCGTTAAACTCTGGGTGGCGGCATCACGGCGCACGCGCGATCGCGGCTTAATGTATATTCATAAAATGCCTGATGACTGCGGCATGTTGTTCGTCTTCCCGCACAGTGGCCGGCAAACATTCTGGATGAAACATACCTTGATTCCGCTGGATTTAATATTTCTCAATCAACGGGGTGTCATCGTGCGACACTATTTCATGCCGCCGGATCATGGCAAAAAACTTTATCCCAGCGGACAGCCGATCCGCTACGCTATTGAATTGAACGCCGGCGCATTCCAAAGGCTGCATTTGCACGACTTCCTGCACATAAATCTTCCAAAAAGGTATTCAATTCCAGTGCGGAAAGCAGTTGGTGCGTCATGACTGGGAGGCTTCTATGACCCCGACATCCGCTCCCGGGCGAGCGCGCAAAGGCTCGGTGTTTTCCAACAGGCGCTACCGCCCTAAATCCAGTACAAGTTGGGTATTAGCCGTGCTGGTTCTGATCGTCTTGATTTTCGCCGCCGTCATAGCGCTGCTCATCCTTCCGCCTTCCTGGTATCGTCCGATTCAAACGATGAATGACGATGTTTATAATCAGGCGGATCACGCACAGGCATCTCTGATGGCCTTGAGAAATAAATTGCGCAGGCCTGATCCAGGTACCATTACCTGGACCATCACTGAGCAGGAAATTAACAGCCTTCTGGCGGTAGCCTATGGCGTGGACCAAAAATCAAAAACGCCGCACAACCCCGGCGGCTTAACGGATCCATTTGTCCGGTTTACCGATAATCAAATTACGTTTGCCGCGCGCGACACCCAGCTACCGGGCAATCCTGTGGCTAGTGTCGGTGTGAATGTGCGATTAATTTCCGCGGCAGGTGCCCCGCCCCAGGCGCGTATAACCATTAATGCTTTGCATGCCGGTGATTTGCCGTTGCCTCCGTCGCTGCTGACGAATCGTTTGAAAACCTTCTTGCCGCGCCTGGCACCGGTGGTGGAAAAAATTATTGATGTGTATGCCGGCCCACAATATGCCCGGCTCGCCACCCCGCAAATTGTTCAGTCGGTTGCGGCCATATTTTCCGGCAAGCCGTTCCCGACGGAATTGCGCCTCAACCACCGCAAGCTGATGATCGACAAGCTGGTCATTCGTGGGCCGTCGGTGGATGCTACGGGCCATGCGCAGCCGGCAGCGCTGACGTTTGAGCTTGTGCCCGAGCCGTAATACGCAAGGCATCACGCTGGCCCTTCAATACCTGTCGGCCCCGCGATCTGGAATTTAGTAATGCAACGAAAGCAAATTGAAGACATCCTCACGGCGGCCGGCAAACGTCCCACACGTCGGCTTGGTCAGCACTTTATGATGGATCAGCGGATACTAGATCAGATCATTGCGGCAGCCGCACTTGATTGCCATGATGTTATTCTGGAAGTAGGCCCTGGTCCGGGGAATCTGACATCACGAATCGCACCGCTGGTTAAAGCGGTTTTAGCGGTGGATATTGATACTCCATTGTTGGCCGCGGCCAGCCAATATTGGGAAAAACTATCCAATGTGCAGTGGATGATGGCCGATGTTCTGGCCGGCAAACATTGTCTCAATAATATGGTAATACAGGCATTGCTGGCATTAAAGCCGGAGGGATCCACCGGTTCTGTGAAGCTTGTGTCCAACCTTCCTTATAATGTCGCCAGTCCGCTGATCATTGATATTCTTGCGGCCCAGTGTGCTTTCAGCATGGAAAATGATGCCGTCCGGGCCGTATGTTTCGAACGCCTGGTGTTTACCGTGCAATGGGAAGTGGGGCAGCGTATGCGGGCGCTTCCGGGTACGGAACATTACGGATCGTTATCAGTACTTATTGCGTTAATGGCGGACGTTGAAATACTGGCCAATATTGCGCCGGGCGCGTTTTGGCCCCCGCCAAAAGTAAGATCGGCCTTGGTCCGGATTTTTCCCAGCGGCGAAAAACTCCGACGTATCGGAGATGTGCGGCGATTGCAGTGCGCGGTATCCAATCTGTTTTCGCATCGGCGGCAAAATATCAGCAATGCAGTTCGCCATTCTTTTGATACGCCCGTGGCGGCCCAAGTGCTGGAAAGACTGCGGGCCATGGACTTTGACCCGACCCGCCGATCAGAGGCGCTTGCACCGGAAGAGTTCCTGCGGCTTTCCGAATGCTGGCCAACGTGATATTGTAAATAAGAGCAAGCGAGCGAATTTATGACGGACTATATTGTACTTAATGGGCACATTACACCGGTGGAAGATGCGAACATTTCTTCCTTCGATGCGGGACTACTTCATGGGGCAGGACTCTTTGAGACCCTTCGCGTGCTCAACGGCACTGCGTTAAATCTTACGGACCATCTGCAACGGCTTAGCGAAAGTGGTCAGTGTCTTGGTCTGGATATTCAGGTTGATCCGATTATCGTCAACGGCTGGATAGCGGATTTGCTGGAGTTGCACAACATGCGCGACGCCCGGGTGCGCATTACCGTTACCCGCGGCGATACACGGGAAAACAGCGACCCGCAGTTAACCACCGTGTTGACGGCAATTCCCTTTGAACCCTATCCGGCGGCTTTGTATGAAAATGGCATGGCCGTGATTATTTCCCAATATGCGCAAAATCCGATGGGGCCGCTGACGGGGCATAAATCTACCAGCTATATGGATCGACTTTTGGCTTTACGGGAAGCCCGCATGGTTCATGCCGGTGAGGCGCTTTGGTTTACCAGTACTGATAAAATATTAGCCGAAGCCTGCGTCAGCAATATCTTTATTGGTTTTGCGGATGGTACGTTTGCCACACCGCCAACCCGCTTTCCCGTGCCGCTGGCTCCGCCGGTGGATGGCAATGCGGAGCGTTTTGTGCCGCGTTTGGCGCTGCCGGGAATAACCCGCAAGCATGTTCTGCGATTGTGCGCGGAAAATGGTATTTCCGCCACGGAAAAAATGATGACCATCCATGATGTGCTTTCCGCTAAAGAAATATTTCTGACCAATGCTATAATGGGGGTAATGCCTGTAACGCATATTGAGGGCCATACGGTGGGAATCGGAAAACCGGGGCCGCTGACCCAGTGTCTGGCTGGCTTATACAATGCGTTTATTCAGGAGCAGAGCCATGGCCCAACGCATTAAATCCTCGAAGGCCGGGCGGCAAGTGTCGCTCCCACGTGCTTCCTTGCGTTCAAACTTGGCACAGGCGGACGCTTTTAACGGCATCGCCACGGTGCAAACTATTCTGGATTATCTCAATACCGTTATTCCCCCGCATTTTGCCCAGCCGTGGGACAAAGTTGGATTGCTGGTCGGCCCCCGCAGAGAGATATGTGAACGTCAGAGGATTCGGAAGATTCTCATCGCGTTGGATTTAACCGCTCCCGTGCGCGATCAATGTATTTTTCAGAAATTTGATTTGCTGATCTGTTATCATCCCCCGATATTCAAACCAATTGATCGGTTATGTGTCCAAGGAGATACACCGGCTGATTTGGCTGTGGAGCTGGCGCAAAATAAAATCTGGATCTACAGCCCGCACACTGCCTTGGATGTGGCCCAGGGCGGCACCAATGATGTTCTGGCGCAGGCGTTGGGTTTATCGCCGCGTGGATCGCTCATATTGCCACCGCCCGCCGAGAAACACCTGAAGCTTGTGGTATTTGTGCCGGAGAATCATGTGGAGGAACTGGGATCGGCGGTCTTTGACGCAGGCGCGGGAAAAATCGGTAAATTTAGCCGCTACACGCAATGCAGTTTTCGTACGCCGGGCACCGGCACGTTCTTCGGGGAAACCTCCACATCGCCGGCGGTCGGCACCAGTGGCCGCCTGGAATTCGTGCGGGAAATTCGTTTTGAAACGATCGTTCCGGAATCGTGCGTGTCGGCGGTAATCGCGGCTGTGCGCCGCGTGCATCCGTATGAAGAACCCGCTTTTGACTTGCTGGTCATGGAGGGGGAAAAAACGGAACCCGGCATGGGCCGCATCGCCGATGTCAATGGTGGGGAAACGCTGAAAACTCTGGCCCGCCGCTGCAAAAAGATGCTGGCCTTAAAATCCGTGCATGTGATTGGGGCCGAAAATCGGCGTATTAAAACGGTTGGCATCATGGCCGGCAGTTGCGGCACGCTGCCGCTGCAAAGCGCTAAAAAGCTTGATTGTATGATCACCGGTGAGTTAAAACATCATGATCTACTGGCGTTTCAAGCCGAGGGTATGGCGGTCATTATGCTGGGCCACGCTGAAAGTGAAATCCCGGTGCTCTCTAATCTGGTAACGCGGCTGTCGGCGGCCTTTCCCGCCTGCCACACGAGATTAGCCAAAACATAGGCAGCGTATGAGGTGTTAAAAATCAGCTTTTTGGGCCCATGGTACCATCGGAATCAGCAAGTTTATGGTTATTCAACGGCAAGGTTATGCGGAAGGTAGTGCCGCCTCCGACGCGCGAGGTGGCCTCAATTTTTCCGCCATGTTCATCAACGATTTTTTTGGTCACCGCCAAGCCCAATCCAGTACCTTTTTGTCCCTTGGTGGAATAAAACGGTTGGAAAATCTGCTTGAGATTCTTCGGCGAGATGCCCACGCCGTTATCCTGGACTTCAATAATGGCGTTCTGGCCCGCCGCATCAACATCGCTGGTAAGTGTAATCACCCCGCGACCGGATTCGACCGCGTCCAGAGCATTGGTTAAAAGATTCAGTACCGCCTGATGGATACCGTCGGCGTCGGCCGGAACCGGCGGTTGATCTTTATTTATTTCCGTCAGGAGCGTGACTTTTTTGTCATGGGCCTGCGTGGTCATCAGTTCCAGGCATTCGCCCAGCACGTACGCCAGATTGGTCAATTCAAAGCTTGGCGTGCGCGGCTTGCTGTACGCCAGCATGTTCATTGTCAGCGCCTGTACTTTGTCCAAATTGCGCTGCAAAATTCCCCACCCCATGCGGATTTGGGCAATATCGCTGCTTTTCAGACCCATATCCACCACATCGGCACCACCGCGCATGCCCTGAAGAATGTTTTTAATGGAATGCGACAAGGAAGCAACGGTCTGTCCGGTGGCGGCCAGACGTTCCTGTTGCACATTTTCATGATAAAGCTGGGCAATTTCGATCGCCAGCCCGGTTTGTAATCCAATCGCTGTCAAAAGCCGCAATTGATCCGGCGTATACGAATAATTGGCCACGCTGGAGTCGATATGCAAAACGCCCAGTTGTTTTTCCCGGCCCTTAATGGGCACGCAAATCGCCGAGCGGATGGCCATATTATGAACCGACTTGCCTTTGAGAAATCGCTGATCGGTCATGGCATTACTGGAAAGTACGCCCTCATTTTTCGCCAGCACATGGCGAATAATCGTTTGACTTACCGCAATTTTGCCAACCTGCTCTTCATCACGATAGCGCACGACCACGGGAACAACCTGTCCGGATTCCTGATCCAGCAGACCGATAAATCCACGATCGGCCCGCAGTTGTTCAAATACC
This sequence comes from Phycisphaerales bacterium, assembly GCA_027313145.1. GTDB lineage: Bacteria > Planctomycetota > Phycisphaerae > WQYP01 > WQYP01 > JAMDCX01. Next base: position 8,370 of record DAHVEJ010000167.1, read on the forward strand.
AGATCCATCACTTTATTAAGGAGTTGCTGCTGATCAAAGACACTGGCGATGGCACTGGAAATTTGTAAAAGCACGCGGAAGTGGGCCATGGCGACCTGAGAGGGTTCCGGTGCCGCAAGAATAACCGAATCATCACTGCTGGGAACCGTGCTGATAATGGAAGAATCGCCGGGATTGCCCTCAGGGGCGGCATCCACTTCATCGCTGGATGCCAGATTCACACTATGGACCGGTGCTCCGAAGACCATCAGGGTGGAACCTAGGCGAATCTGATCGCCCACCTTAAGTTTCGAGGATTTATTGATCCGCACGCCGTTGACGAATACGCCGTTGGCCCCGCCCTCATCGTAAAGTACCCAGGAATTATCACTCCATTCCAACCGCGCATGGCGGCGGGACACGGTCAGATCCGCCAACGGAACCTGTTCGCTGGCCCGGCCCAATAACACCGGCTCATTGGCACTGAAGTCAAATTGCCGGCCCTTATCTGGGCCTTGCAACACGTATAAGAAAAGCTCTGCCACGGACAGAAAACCCAATGGACAACAAAACAACGCAAACCTGCGAAATCATTTTACGGTGTTTATGAATTTTTTGATAGCCAGATTAATCCAATTCCGTTTTTATTGAATCGGGCACGCTTCGGCAATTGGCTTGCCGGCCGTGGAAAACAACTCCCGCAGTCTCTTAACACGCTGGAGTCCTTCACGATAAAGCTGCTCAAAGAGTGTTTTTACCTGCCCGCTAGTCGCTACGGCGGCATAGCGGCTGTAAAAACTGATGGAACGTTTTTCGCTGGCCACAATTAATCGCATCGCTTCATCAAAGCGGGCATCGTCGCGCGCGTCAACAAGTCGCGGCCCCACGCAGACCAGGCTTTTATCCTCAGCGGTAAGAAAAAAGCAGGCCGTCGGAAAAAGTTGGGTTAAAAGCGCTTGGACGGCCTCCCGCTGGGCATTTTCCTGGCGGACCATTTCCTGAAACGCTTCACGCAGCGAATCCGTAGTCGATTTTTCCGTCAGGACGATATAACGATAAGCCGAGACCGATTCGCCATACGCGGCAATCGCCAGCGCCTTATCATCGCCAATTCGTGCGGCATCAAGATGCGGCAGTCGTTTAACCATAATCCCCATGATACCAGAATTTGACCCGAATCTCACATGC
>DAHVEJ010000168.1 GCA_027313145.1 Phycisphaerales bacterium
CACTCCGACACCACTCCGTCAAGGTTCATAAGGCGCTCAAATTGGTCGGAATTCCGGAAAACTAAAAGACCCTGGGGTTTGTCACTGTGACGGAAATTATCCCATCGGCTAAACTAGAGTCTGAAAAAGTATTGGAGCAACGTACATGATTGATTCAGCCCTGGACAACTTCGCCGCCGCCATGCACACCTTGCGCACCGGGGTGGATCATATTTATTCCGAAAATGAATTACAGAATCGGCTTATGAAGGCCGCAAAAGAGGGTCGGCAGTTGCGGATTAAACTCGGTATGGATCCCACGGCCCCGGATTTACATTTAGGGCACGCCGTGGTGCTGCGAAAATTGCGACAATTTCAGGATTTGGGGCACCGGGCGGTACTGATCATTGGCGACTTTACCGCGATGATCGGCGATCCAACAGGCAAAAAGAAAACGCGGCCCGTACTTTCGGCGCAACAGGTTGAAGAAAATGCGGCAACCTATTTCGCGCAGGCCGGAAAAATCCTGGATACCAGTTCGCTGAAGCTGGAGATCCGCCGCAACAGCGAGTGGCTCTCCACCATGAACTTCGCGGACGCGTTGCTTCTGGCCCAACAGATGACCGTGGCCCGTATGCTGGAGCGCGACACATTCAGCGAGCGACACAAGGCTGGCGAAGCAATATATATCCATGAATTTATGTATCCGTTAATGCAGGGCTGGGACTCTGTGATGATTAAGGCCGACGTTGAGCTCGGTGGAACCGATCAGACGTTTAATAATCTTGTTGGACGGGATCTGCAGGCCGGCCAGGGGCAGGAGCCGCAGATTGTCGTGATCATGCCGATTCTGTGCGGCACCGACGGCGTACAGAAAATGGGGAAGTCTCTGGGAAATTATGTCGGTATCGCGGAGGAACCGCGGGAGCAGTTCGGGAAAGTCATGAGTATTCCCGATTCCCTGATGAAGCAATGGTTTGAACTTTGCACGCCGTTATCACCGGCGGAAATCGCCAAACTCACCGACGGCGCTCAAACCCACCCGCGCCAGGCCAAGGAAGAATTAGCCCTGTGCATTGTGCGGCAGTTTTACGGCGATGCCGAGGCGAAGGCCGCCGCCGATGATTTCCGCCGCAGATTTACCGAAGGACAACTACCTCAGGAAATAGCCACGCAGGAAATTGATTCCCAACTGGTGAAAGATGGCCATATCGGACTGCTGGCGCTGATAAAGGCGGTAGGATTCGCCCCGTCCACCAGTGAGGCCCGGCGACTGGTGGAAAGCGGTGCGGTGAGCTTTGGCGGAAATAAAATCAGTGATCCTAAAATTCAGGTATCCATAAGCGATGCTCCGATATTGCAGGTGGGCAAACGCCGGGTATGTAAAGTGACAACGCGGTAAATTGACGCGGTGTTGACCAGCTAAAGTGCCGCATCCCCAGCGGGTTTGGATCGCAGCTTTTCCCCCAGCACGTCAAATTTCTGCCAGGCGCGACCCTTCCACCGCCGGAAACTCCAGATTCCGGAAATGCACACATAAACAGTTGCCATGATCCATGGTCCGGAGGCTCCCCAGGCCGGTTCCAGCCACATCACCAGCCCCCCGCCGCCAACGCACAAACCCCACGCCAGCGCCGTGGTATAGATCGTGGGCACCAGCGTATCGCCGGCACCGCGCAAGGCACTGATATACACGATATTCATGCCGTCAAATATCTGAAAAATCGCTGAATATATCAATAATTTTTCAGCAATATGCCGCTGCAAAGGCGACCCAAGCATAAATCCCGCCAAAGCTCCGCGAAAGAATAAAAATATCAATCCGCACACGCCCATATACGCCATGCTGATAGCCACCGCCCAACGCCCCGCCTGCCGCGCGCCGGTAATATCTCCCTGTCCGATCCGTTTGCCTACCAACGCACAGGCCGCCATACTCATCCCCACTGCGGGCATGAATGACAAACTTAAATAGCGCATCACCGCACTTTGCGCCTCCGCGGCGGCGCTGCCGAAATGATCCACCCAAGCCAGGGAAAAAATGGTCCAGCAGAGAATGTCGCTGGATGATTGCAAACCCGCCGGTAAACCAATGCGCAATATCTGCCATAGTTTCTTTATATCTAATCGAAATCCGCGGTGCGTATGAAAACCGATCTTATAGCGATGCGACAGGAAAATACCCAGCAGAATTGCCAACGATACCCCCGAGGCGATGCTGGTGGATAAAGCGGCCCCCAACAACCCTAAGCGCGGTGCGCCAAGGTGACCGAAAATCAATATCCAGTCCAAAATCAAATTAACGACATTACCCACCAAGCCCGCGGTAAACTGATGCACAGGGCAATGCACGCCCAGAAAAAAATTCCCTAAAACAGAATTGGCGAAGCTGATCGGCGCAATCAGCAGCATGATTTGCGCAAAAAGTGTCTCCAAATGCAGTAGCGGATTATGGTGGCCTAACAACCGGAACCACCACGGAACCAGGGGAATTAACGGATAAAAAACCACCAACGATCCAACGGCCAGCCACAACCCCTGCCAGGCAAACCGGGCCGGTGCATCCGGTTCGCTTCGCCCCAGCGACTGCGCCGCAAGCGTATTGATAACCCCCGCCATGCCCACACACGCCGAAACCAGCACCCATACACTGATTCCGCCGTTAAATGACGCCGCCAGATTAACACCATGCGACTGATCCTGCCGATCCACAATCGACAGCATCCAACCATCCATAAACTGCATGAGCGTATAGCTGATCGTGCCGGCGATGGTGGGAATCGCCAGGCGTAACAGCGTAGGCAATGTTCCCGAAAGTGCGTTAGCATGCGATATTGCGGAATTTTTTCTGGTCATTGACTTGCCTGCCGAACCATTTTCACACTAAAATCCGATTGTTTGATAAAGGAAGTCCTAACATGAGCCAGCAAATATTAACTCTTGATCCCGCATCTTTCGCTCCATGCCCTGACCAAAATCAATCCGCCGGGCCGATTCACACTTTAGCGTGGCTGATTGTACTGGCCGCCGGCGTTGCGTGCCTGATTGTTAATTGGATTGTACACTTTAACTATCTTCCCCACGCCCCAATTGCCGATTATGGCTTTGCCGGGGCCTTGGATCTGGAACTGCATATTTTAGGCTGCGCCATCGCGGGTATCGCGGTGGGAATTTCCCCAAAAATCAAGCTCGCTCTGACATTAAGCATTCTGGTGCTGACGGCGAACATCGCCTTATACGTTTTGATATTCCTGTTCGGCCCATTCACAAGCCTGCCGGTGCGATAAACCGTCAAGCTAAAGCCTTATGCGCGGGTCGGCAAACGCGCAAGCGATATCAACCAGGAGATTCATCAATACCAGTAAAACGGTATAAACCAGGACAATGCCTAATACCAGGGGTATATCCTTGTCCAGACAGGCATTGACGAATACTTCTCCCAGCCCGGGAATGGCAAATATTTTTTCAACAATAAATGATCCAGTCAGCACACTGGCCGTAGCCGGCCCCAAAAAAGCCAGCACCGGAATTGAGGCGTTGGGCAGGACATGCCCCGCAATGACTTTCATGGGTGATAAGCCCTTGGCCCGGGCGGTACGAATAAAGTCTGAAGAAATAACGTCCAAGGCGCTGGCACGGGATAACCTTGCTAAATAAGCCAAAAATAACACGGACAGCGTGCACGCCGGCAAAATTAATTGCTCAATAGATCCCCATCCGCCCGATGGCAGGAGCGAAGTTTCCACTGCAAATAACATCAACAGGCCTGAGCCGATGACAAATGTCGGTAGACTGATTCCCAGCAATGTGCCAACCGCCAGTGCAACATCCGGCCAGCGGCCACGATATACCGCTCCCAGCACCCCCGCCGCCACACCCAGCCACAGCGCAATAAGTAGCGCCATAGCACCCAAGGCTACCGATACCGGCAGACTGTTGCGGATCACATCCAGTACTGTCCAATTGGCATAACTGATCGTCGGGCCAAAATCGCCATGCGCCAGTATCTGCCAACCGTAGGCAAGATAGGCGTGAAAATCACCTTGGTTAAGATGATAATCCCGCCGCAATGCCGCCAGCACCGCCGGCGGCGGCTGCTTTTTCCCGATAAATGGATCACCCGGTGTGGCCATCAGCAGCCAGAATGTCACGGTGTATACGATCCATACCACCACCACCGACTGCAGTAGGCGGGAGAAAATAAATTTCTTCATCGGCCGGCCTCCGCCGCTTGCGGCACAGCGTGGTGTATCCAATGAATATATTTCAACAAAGTGATCATACGGACATTGGTGGATATTCCGCCAATGCGCCGCGGATTGTACATCAGGCCGTCGCTGTATTGAAACAGCGGAATTGATGGCATCCATCGGGTGACCAGTAATTTTTCAGCCTGATGCAGCAGCGCGAAGCGCCGGGCAACGTCGGCCTGACGGGACGCCGCATGCAAAAGCGCGTTAAGCCGCGGATTGGAAAAACCAGTGAGATTATTAGGATTTCCGGTACGGTATAAATCCAACCATGTTGTGGGGTCCATGTAATCGCCGTACCAGCCGGCACGGGCGATATCATAATTGCCCTGCACCACATCCTGATTAAAAATTTTGCTTTCCTCCTGATGGATGTTCACGCGCACGCCCAGATTCTGCCGCCACATTTCGGCAATGGCCTGAGCTATTCTGATATTAATAGCCGCCCCGCTGTTGGTTAGAAATTTAAACACCGGCAACCCTCGGCCGCCGGGATAGCCCGCTTTTATCAGTAATTTTCTGGCGGCCGGAATATTCATCGCCAGGCCGCGCGGACTGACATAACCCGGGATACTATCCGGAGGAACCAGTACCTCCAGCGTGCGATCCGGCAGGCGCAAAATATGTTTCACGATCGCCCGCTTATCAATGGCCATATCCAACGCCCGGCGGATCAGCGGGTTATTTAACGGCTTATGGCGGCAGTTGATATTGTAGTAATAGGACCCGAATACCTGTCGATAATGCACATCATCCCGCAGATGCTGTCGCTGCTGACGCAAAAGTGCCGGGGCAAAAAGTGTCGGCACAAACGAAAGCACATTGACAGCCCCGCTCTGATACGCCAGAAATGCGGATTGGCTATCCGGAAAATTTCGCACGTACAACACCGGGCATTTAACGGCTTGGCGATCCCAGTAATATTTATTGGGGCGCAATTCCAAGTATTGATGAAATTTCCAGGCCGCTAAATAATACGGCCCATCGGAAACCAGGTACGGCGGGCGGGTCCATCGCGGATTATAGTGCGCGGGCGATTGTCCGTGGGAGCGGAATTTTGCCATCGCATCCGGATTCAGCGGGAAAAAGGGAGGAAAAGCCATGAGAGACAAAAAATACGCGCAAGGGTGCGTCAGCGTTACCACCAGTTTATAGGGGGTTGGTGCTTGGATTCCTACACTGCCAAAGGCCGCATGTCGCCCGGCGGCCAGAGAATTGAAATAATCTTTCGCACCGGCAATATGAAATAACATGGTAACGTAACCGCCCGCGGTAGAGGGCTGGAGTATCCGCTTCCAGGCAAATAAGAAATCCGCGGTGGTAACGCTCCGGCCATTCGACCATCGTGCATTGTGGCGAAGATTAAATGTATACCTCAGGCCGTCATGTGAAATCTTCCAGGACTTTGCCACACCCGGAACCGGCTGGAGTGTTTTGGGATTTAATTGCGCCAGACCTTCCCATAAACCGGTAGCCACGCGAATATCCTGCATCCACGTCATTTTATCGGGATCCAGCGTGTGAATCTGGCCCGCTTCACAGAAGCTAATGGCGTCGGCCCCCTGCCGATGGGGCGTGGAAACATAAAAACATATCGATCCGACAATCAACAGAACAAGAGATGGTATCAGCAGCGTTTGCCTCATAGCTGATAACGATACCCCGTTGCCGCGCTTGCGGCAATTTAGACCGTGACCGAGCAGCTCAATGCGGCAGCGTTCGAGACGGAAAGGGGATTTGATCGCATGACGTGTCTCCATCGGTGCCATTGGCATAGCGGGTGCCGGGGGTACGATACGGTTTTATCCCGTGGCGGCGTTTCGCATCCAACCACGACGCTTCCGCGTCGGGCTAATTGGGGTTCAATGCGCGTCTGTTAGCGCAATGCGGCAGCGTTGCGTTAAACGCGGAATATGGCGCTATGGCACGATCTACTTCAGCCCGTCGCCATCAAGCGGTCAGCGGTTCGACATTGACCCAGGCGCGTTTACGCCAGCTTTCCATACCCTTTTCGGCCAATTGCACACCTTTGGCCCCTTCTAAAAGTGTCCAGGGGAATTCATCGCCCCGCACAATATGCTTGAGGAACATCTCCCATTGAACCTTAAACTCATTGTCAAAACCCTGCTGGGCCGGCACTTCACTCCAGGTTCCAAAATGATTTAACGGGCTGTCAATATCCGGATTCCATACCGCACGGGGCGTGGCGTTCAGTTGTTGGAGCAAACAATTTCGCAATGTGGCCACCGCCGAGCCTTGCGTGCCATCCACCTGCAACGTCAGCAGATCATCGCGGCGCACGCGCACCGTCCAGGAGCTGTTCATCTGGCAGATTACGCCGTTGGGAAGTTCAAACGTGGCATACGCCGCATCGTCCGCGGTGCAGGTATACGGCTTGCCGCTTTCATCGTAGCGCGTTTTCAGATGCGTTGCGCCCAGGCAAGATACCGCCATGACCCCGCCGAAAAGATTGTCCAGCAGATACCGCCAATGGCAGAGCATGTCTAAAATGATCCCGCCGCCGTCTTCCTTGCGATAATTCCAGCTTGGCCGCTGCGCGGCAATAGCACCTCCGTCAAACACCCAGTAGCCGAATTCACCCCGCACGGAAAGTATTTCGCCAAAGAAGCCGGTCTTTATCAACTGTTGCAATTTGAGCATGCCGGGAAGAAAAAGTTTGTCCTGCACCACACCATTTTTTACACCCGCCGCTTTGGCCAGGTGATAAAGCTCCAGAGCGTCCGCTGAGCTTACCGCCACCGGCTTTTCGCAATAAACGCTCTTGCCCGCGGCAATGGCCTGCTTGACCGCTGCCGCCCGGCGGTCGGTGGTCTGGGCGTCAAAATAAACTGTGTAATTTTTGTCCGCCATCACTTTGTCCAATTCGGTGGAAATGGCTTTTATTCCCGTGGCTGCCGCCAATTGCTCCAGCTTGGACTTATTACGGCCCACCAGAATGGGGTCCGGCATAATCACTTCATCATCATTAAGTTTTACGCCGCCCTGCTTGATAATCGCCGAAATTGAGCGATACAGATGTTGATTGGTCCCCATGCGCCCCGTGACGCCGTTCATGATAATTCCAACCCGATGTGTTTTCATAATTCCACGCTTCCTTAAAAACCGAAGAACGCGGGATTATAACGCCATTAAATCATGCGGCAAACCGGGGCCGAACGGGGCCGCGGGTGGTACGCGGGTCGCAGGTGGACCGGTAGCGCGGCAACAAATCTGGGCACCCCGGCAGGAAAAAATCGCGGGTTATTTCTGCACAATCCCCACTGGAGCCGCGAGCATCACATTATCCTGCCGCAACACGTGCAACATTTCATACATCTGCAGGATAGTTTTGCGGTAGGACTCCGGCATGGCCGCCGCCATGATTTTTAAGCCGGCGGGAAGTTCCGCTTGCAGGCCCAGGCGCTGGCGAATTAATTGTGTCAGAGACTGCGCCCGCGGATACACCACCACGCGATAGGCCCCACGGATTTTTCCATCCCTGGCGGCGATGACAATCGAATCATGCAGCGAACCCACGCGGTCCACCAGTCCCTTGCCAACCGCCATGGAACCGGGAAATAATCGCCCCCTCGCCACTTTCTGAATATTCGCTATCTTTTTGCCGCGCGACTGCATCACCCGGCGGGTAAACAGGGCATAGGTCTGTTTCATCATGTGCGTGATAAAGGTGCGTTCTTCGGGCGTAAAGGGCGTCGTGCTGTCAAACATCGCCGCATTCTTACCCATGGAAAAGGTCTGGATATGCAATCCAATTTTCTTAAACAATCCGCCCAGCACCACTTTGCCGCCCACCACGCCAATGGAACCCGCAATGGTGCCAGGGTCCGCAATTATTTCGCGACCCGCGGTGGAAATATAGTAACCTCCGCTGGCGGCTTCAGCCCCCATCGAAACCAGCAAGGGCTTTTTCCGGCCCGCGGCATGGAGAATCTGCCAAATTTCCTCACTGGCTTCGGCTGATCCGCCGGGCGAATCCACACGCAGCACAATAGCCTTCACAGCGGAATTTTTCAGCGCGGATTTGACCTCCCGGCGAATCCGGGCCGGCGTGACGAGATTGGCATCGTAGCTGGTCCCGGGAGAATCATCCGTGATCGTGCCATCGGCACAGATGACCGCCACCGCCGGTTTCTCACTGGCCCGCGGATGGCGGGGCGAACCGAGCATCTGCAAAAGTGCCAGCGGGCTGCTTAAATCTATAGGTGAAACTTTTTTGACGCCATAATGAGCGATAAGTTTTGCCGGCCCGTCAAAATCCGTTTCCACCCATTTTTTAATATCTTGCCGATTTTCCAACGCATCAACAAAGCCCATTTTCTTAGCGGTAAGTCCTTCCATCCAACTGGTGTTAATGGCGGAAACAATCTGGGAGTGCGTAAGATTGGGCCGGTTCTGCGCGATGGTCGCCACAATCTGCCCGTACCATGCCGTTATCAGCCGATTAATCTGTTTGGCAAACGCCGGGCTGGCGGAACTCCGCGTCATCGGCTCTTCAGCTCCCTTGAATTTCCCGATCTGCACCATGTCGGCCTGCAAATCCAATTTGCTTAACAGGCCTTTGAAAAACATTAACTGAATCGCCACGCCCGGCAAAAACAGATCGCCATGCCGCGACATAATAGCGTCATTGGCATAGCTGGCCAGCAGGTAGGTATTGGTGTCAAAATCCGGAGAAAATACGGCAACCTTTTTACCTTTGGCTCGTAGGTTCGCAATCAGTTCCCCCAGTTCCTGCGATTGCGTTAATGAGAGATCAAATGATCGAAGGTTTAGAAAGACTCCCTGAATGGACTTATCCCGCGCCGCATGGACTAACTGCGTCATGGTTTGCGTCAGTGATGATTGCCGACTTGGCCCCATGCTCAGCCAACTGAAGGAAAATCCGCTGGGATGCTCCTGCAATTGTCCCTCCAGCGTGATAACCGCAATCCGATTTTCCGCCTTCACGCGCGGTGCGCCCACAAAGGCCACCGCACCGGCCGCCAGGGCCGCCACGGCGAGAACAATTTTCCGATACGGCAAACATTTCATCATCGACGCCATCCTTAAAACAGCCGGCCTGAAAAGCCATAGCCAACTATTGTAGCCCGCAGCCGCCAAAAAGCCGAATCATTGGCCCCGGAATTTCCATGCGGGCCTGTGACCGATTCT
>DAHVEJ010000169.1 GCA_027313145.1 Phycisphaerales bacterium
GATTATCATTTTCCGCGCCAGGACCTTAACCTTGGGATAATTATGTTGCGCTTCGGCAACAGTCTGGTCCAGCAGGGTTTTCAGCGGAACATCTTTTTCCAATTCACTAAGATGTACGATAATGCCCCAGCGAAGGGAATTATTTACGAACGTCACCAGCGTCCCGGGCATTACCGGGATAGCTCCATTTTTCTGCGGCGGGGGGGGCTTAAACTTGGGCTGCAGAACTTCGCAGTTCAGGGGCGGGCGCAGTTCAAAGCCATCCATGGCGTCAATCCAAACCGGGGCCAGCATGTTCATGCCCGGCATTGGCGCTGCTTCCCCTGCGGGAGATATTCCCATCAGGGTAAGACATGCTGCCAGCAGAATGGCTATCACGGTAATCCGCGGATACAGCCTGCGTTTTCGGGACGATAGATTCATCGCAAATGCGCGCATTAAATACTCCGTGCGAGATTATATTATTGGGATTGGTTCTGCTGAACCCATTGAACCAGCGTATTAAATTCCTGTTCATCCAGGGGTAAATCCAGGTTCCGGCCCTCATAACTGATCAGGTTCACCTCGCGTCGGTGGCGCATGGCCGCCACCCAGATAAATTTACCGTCGGGGCCGCCCATGGCTTTATAAATATACATCTTCCCGTGGCGAAAGGTGCTTTCCACATACACATTGCGCTCGTGCGGCCACCCGCCGGCGAGCATCCTTTGGTAGACATGTCCGGCAAGCGTCTTGGCCGGGGCTTTTAATCCCGGTGCCAGCACCAGATAAACCTGCTGATAGTGCCGATTGCGGCCTTCTAAATCAATATTGCCGGAAGTTATGTATTGCAATCCGCGTGAGCTTTTGATCGCCGCGTGCATGGTGCCGTGGTTTCCGTAAAGCGTATTGCCATCCATTCGCGTGATCAGCGTGACGGCATAAGCGCTTCCGATGGCCAGCAGAAGTAACAATGCCAAGGCTCCCAGAAGCAGCCTTTTGCGCACAATAGAATTATCCGTCAGTAAATGCTCCGCCATATCAGTATGATAAACCAAAAGGCCCATTAAAAAAACCTTGCATTCATCCGCTGGTTCAGCGGTAAATATCCCCACGCTAACCCGCCGCGCTGTGCGTCAATCCTGACGGGCAAACGCGTGTCGTGGCCTCAGGTTTCATTTTCGCGGCAACTTAACGCTGCCGCATTAAGCTAACGGGACTCGCCAAAGCTGCATGGGAAATGCGAAACGCGAAATGGCTTGCCCCCGCATGGCGCTTTCCTGCCGGGACGATGCCGCATATTATAAACGGTATGATGGACGTACCAGCCGATACACATGTGGGGGGAATAGTCATTTCCGGCGTGGAGAAAACGTACCGCCTCGGGCGGCGCACGGTGCGGGCGCTGGCGGGTGTGGACGTGACCATTAACGCCGGTGAATTTGTCGCCATCATGGGGGCCAGTGGGTCGGGAAAGTCCACACTGCTGCATCTGTGCGCATTATTGGACACACCTGACGCCGGCAGCATTAGTGTTGATGGCCGCAACCTGGCGCAACTCTCTGAACGTCAAGCCACCTTATTCCGCCGCGAAACCGTGGGGGTTGTTTTTCAGAGTTTTAATCTTGTGCCCACCTTAACCCTTTTGGACAACGTTCTGCTGACAGCCCGCCTCGCGGGAAAATATACGCCGGCCATCCGGGAGCGGGCCATTGAACTCGCCGGTACCTTGGGACTCGCTGATCGTATTACCCATCGGCCTGACGCGCTTTCCGGCGGTGAACAGCAACGGGCCGCCATTGCCCGCGCCTTGCTGCTTAAACCGCGTGTCCTCTTGGCCGATGAACCCACCGGAAATCTGGACTCCATTAGTGCCGGAAATTTCTGGCGATTGCTCAAAGGCGTCCTGGCCGATTCTCTTGCATCGCCGACGACCGTTGTGGTTGTCACGCATGAACCGGCGGCCGCCGCCTACGCGGATCGGGTACTGGTGCTGCGGGACGGCACCCTGGCGGGAAGTTTTGATGTGGAGGAGCAGGATGATGCCGGCAACATTGCAACTCGCTATCAGCACGCTTTGGCGTAAGCCCGTTAAGCCCCTGCTGACCGCCTTAGTCATAACCGCGGCGGTCGCTCTGGTGATGACCGCGTGCAGCGTGCTTTCCAGCATGAGAGCCTCGCTGCAACACAATCTGGCTTCCGTATTGGGACAGGTTGACGCCCGGGTAACGCCTATTACCCAAGGGGCGGATTCAGCAGTTCCGGCCGGAATATTAGCTAAAGCCGCGAATTGCTCGGTGGTGCAATATGCCGCGGGCCGGACCATGGCTTTTTCCCGTATTCGCATCGGTCGGCGCACCCGGCCCGCGCATCTCATCGTCGGCAGTTGGCCCGCGGCGCAAAAAATAATTCCCCCGATATTTTCCGCCGGCGGTCCGCTGACCAGCCCTCTCGGGCAGATCCTGCTGAATGTCGCCCTGGCTCACAAGCTTCATGCGCACGTTGGCATGACGGCCACCCTGTTGGGACCCGCCGGCACGCAGCAGGTAAAGATTGTCGGCCTGGTGCAGCGCTCGGCAGTCAAGCGTTATTTTTCTTTTCCATCCGCGTATATCACCGGACAGACCCTGCAAAAGCTTACCGGCGTAGCGCCGCATTGGGACCGCATTGATATAAAATTCCGACCGGGCATTTCCAACGCGGCGGGTATGACAGCCTTGGGAAAAGCCCTGGGCCCGGGCGTAAAAATCCGATCCATGGGAAAAAGCCGCAAGCCCTTTGCCCCCATGGAGAAAATGCTGCAGCGCCTGCGCTGGCTGATCGCCGTGCCCACGGCCCTGGGTGCGGGGCTGCTGATCTTAGCGGTATTTGCGATCGGCATTCAGGAGCGGGTGCGATTTTTCGGACAGTTGCGGTGTATTGGCGCGGCGCGCAATCAAGTGGCATTCACCGCACTGGTAGAGTCTCTGGTGCCGATGGCCGGCGGTATATTGCTGGGGCTGGCCGGTGGGGCGGCGGCGGCGTGGTTTCTGGTGCATCATCTGCGGCATGGACATCTGGTGTTTCATCCCGGCATTGCAAGTTTTATCATCGCCGGCTCCGCCGGACTGCTGGCCGCCGCGGTGGGTATTGCCCTGCCGGTCTATAAAGCCTGGCGTGTAACCCCCATGGCCGCGGTAGCCAATATGAGTAAAGCCGCAACTGCTAAATCCCTGCGGCCCGCATTATGGGTTGCCATAGGCGCTTTGGCGTTACAGATTCTGCTGTGGTGGATTCCTAATCCGATCTGGGCGCTTTGGGCCTATGTACTGGTCGGCGGCCCATTGGTGCTCTTGGCGGCGGTGGCGTTGACACCGGTTACGGTCGCGGTTTTTGAGCGGTGCTTCAAGCGGCCGTTGGCATGGTTATGGCACGTTGAGCCGACATTGTTTTCCACCTCGGCATCGCCTTATCGGGCGGGCATGATGGCGGCGGCTTTATTGGCGGCGGTATCTTTTTTTGTTTCCATGCAGGCGCGGGGCATCGGTTTGCTGGAATCATGGGAATTTCCCGCCCAATTTCCTGATGCCTTTGTCTTCAGTCCTATTACCCCGCTTTCCGTTCATCGCGCGATGGAAATTCCCCGGCACGTCCATGGCGTAACGGGAGTTTCTGCCTTAACGGCCTTTTGGATTCCCGCGCGGATCGGTGCAGCAAACCAACAGCAGGTGCTGTTTGTTGCCGTGCAGCCCAAGACCTTTCTGCACATGCTGGGTGTGCATTTCGCACAGGGAAATAAAGCCTCCGCCATGCGGGCCATGCACGCCGGAACCGGCGTATTGATCGCCGGTGATGCCCTGCGCTCGTTGCATCTGGCGGCGGGAAAAACATTGGCCGTCGGTACGTTGGCGGGTGTAAAGCGGCTGACGGTTGTGGGTGTGGTGACGTCGCCGGGCGTATCTATTGCCCAGAGTTTTTTGCGCGTGCGGCAAGCTTTTCATCAAGCGGCGGCGGTGGCCCTGATCGGTACGCTGGCGCAGGCGAAAGAATTATTTGGTATTAACGGCCCCAATCTGGTTATGCTGACGTTAAAGCCCAGTGCCAACGGGATGCACGCGGTGGCCGCGGTCAAAGCGTTCCTGGCCTCCGGCGGCAAGCAATCTTTTTTACAGCGGTTACTGAATTTTCAACGTTTCGCCCTGCATGGCACATCCGTGCGGCACATGAAACGGGAGTTGGATTATGTAATCACCCGCGTTATGCGGGCGTTATCGCTGGCGGCGTTGGGCGGAATGTGCCTGGCGGCCATCGCGGTGGCGGCTATGGCGGCGGCCGCGGTCCGACAACGCCGCTATGAATTCGGTATTCTCCGGGCGGTGGGGGCGGGGCGGTGGCAATTATTACGCATGGTTCTGGCGGAATTATCGCTGATTATCCTGGCGGCCGTGGTATTGGGCTGCGCATTAGGGCAGTACATGGCCTACATGGGAACCTTGCTGGATCATCGGTTAAGCGGTTTTGATTCCCGTTACGCCTGGGCCTGGAACGCCATGCTTTTTGCCGCCGTTGTTTGCTGCCTGGCAACGCTGGCCGCGGGTTTTATTCCCGCCTGGCGGGCCGCCATTGTAGGCGTAAGATCCTTACTGGCCCCCGGCAGGGAATAAAGCTTCTCCAGCATTACTATTTCTTCTTCTGCGGCATATTTACCGGTGCCAGCACTTGGGCCGTGCGGCATGGCAGGTAAATTTGCACACTCTGATTTCGGCCATACATCGGCACGTCTTGCCGCGGATAAACCACATCCCCGGCCACCCGGCCAAAGCCGTCAAATACCGGGCTGTCGGTATCCAAAATGAGCCGGTAATCGCAGGGGTCGGGTACGGGTATACGCAAGCCGGTGTACGATTCGGTGGGATGAAAGTTAAAGACAAATACCAGCGGCCCACGCCGAAACGCCATTTGCCGCGTGTCTTCATGCACCAGAAGCTGTTCAATAAACGGGTCTTCCAGAACGCCGCGTTGCTGGTCCATGAGCTGCATGGCACGGTCAAATATTTTTAACCCCATGTAATGGAGATCATCCCGATCAGACAGAGACCAGAGCCGCCGCGCGTGCTGGTAGGAATAATTGTTGCCCGGCCGCGGAAAATCCACCCATTCCGGATGGCCGAATTCATTGCCCATGAAATTCAGATACGCTTCCCCGGCCAGCGCAAAGGTGATCAGCCGGATCATTTTATGCAACGCCAGCCCCCGCTCCACAATCGGATGTCCGTGGAGCTTGCTCATGTTCCAATACATCTGCTTATCCATCAGCCAGAAAGCAAGCGTTTTATCGCCCACCAGCGCCTGATCATGACTTTCAGCATATCCCACATGTTTTTCATTGCGCCGGCGGTTCATCAGGGTGTGGTATAAACCGCCGAGATTCCAGTCTTCGTCGCGCTGTTCCTTCAGCAGTTTTATCCAATAATCAGGGACACCCATCGCCAGACGATAATCAAAGCCGATGCCGCCTTCCGCCACGGGCCGGGCCATGCCGGGCATGCCGGAAACATCTTCCGCGATCGTGACGGCCTGCGGGCGCAGCGTATGCACCAGTTCATTGGCGATTTGCAGATACGCCACGGCATGATCATCAATATTGGATCCGAAATAACTGTCATAACTGGAAAACTTCGCCCCCAGCCCGTGGTCCAGATACAACATGCTTGTTACGCCGTCAAAACGGAAACCGTCAAAGTGCATGTCCTCCATCCAGAATCGCAAGTTGCTTAACAAAAACCGCTGCACTTCCAGCACGCTGTAATCAAAACACAGCGAATCCCACGCAATGTGCTGCCCCCGCGCGCCGGCGTGGAAATATTGAAAATCTGAGCCGTCAAACCGATTCAACCCCTCATTGATATTTTTTATGGCGTGGCTATGCACCACATCCAGCAGCACCGCCAGGCCCAGGCCATGCGCGGTATCAATTAACTGCTTAAGATCTTCCGGGGTTCCGAATCGGGACGATACGGCAAAAAAGTTGCTTACGTGATAGCCAAAGGAACCGTAATAGGGGTGCTCCATAATGGCCATCAGCTGTATGGCGTTATACCCCAGCCCCGCAATTCGCGGCAGAATATTGCGGGTAAATTCATCAAACGTTCCCACCTTGGGTTCTTCCTGCGCCATGCCGACATGTGCTTCATAAATGCGCAGGCCGCCTTGTTTCGGGGGCGCGTAGGGGTGTTTGAAGGTGAACGCTTCCGGCGGATTCCAATACTGCCCGACAAAATCCACGCCCTGCTGCGCCTGCACCACCCGCTTGATATATGCGGGAATGCGATCCATCCGCCCGATCGCGGAATCCACCTGTACTTTAACTTTGCTGCCATGGGCGATCGCCGGTTGCTCGGATTTTGTGTCCGGCAAAAAAATGGACCAGACCCCGAATGCGTCGCGCGTCATCGGATGGCTTGAGCGGTTCCAGGAATTAAAATCTCCGATGATGTGCAGTTGCGCCGCCGCCGGTGCCCATTCTCTGTACCATATTCCCGCTTGGCCGTCATGCCGTCCGCGATTGAATCCAAAATAGTGATGCCCGCAACTCATTGATTTGAGCAGCCCCCCGGCTTTTTCAATGCCGTCCCGCATTTTCACATAGTGCGCCCAGCGCTGGCGCAATTGCGGGGCAAAAGGTTCCAGCCAGGGATCACCGGCAATCAGCCCCGTGCCGTCCGGTGCCGATACATGTTCCGCTGCCGCAGGCTTCAGATTTTTCTCAACCGCCATGTCTTACCTCGCGCTGGATGTGGCCGCGCATTCAAACGGCTGCGTCGGCACGATGCGTGATCATAATACCCGAAGAAGCCGCTTCAGGTAACAGACCAGTTGCGGTATATTCAGTATTGATCGGTATTAACAGTATTGATCAGTGATCAGTGATCATTGGTCATTGGTCATTGGTCATTGATCATTGATCCGTATTATCAGCACATTCAATATTCCAGGTTCCAGGTTCCAGATTCTAGATTCCAGCTTCAAAAAAAGCTGTAACCTGTCCCCTGTAACCCGTAACCTAAAGTGATCCGTGGTCATTGATCCGTGATCAGTGATCAGTGGTCAGTGGTCATTGATCCGTGATCTGTGATAACTCCTGATTTACGACCGCGGCTTCTTCCCCGGATTCCCGTCTGCTTTTGTAGTGCTTCCGATGCAGGCAAGATGCCTGCGGTACAATTGCATTGCATCGCCTAATTTGTCCCGCTGAACGCCGACGGGAGTATCCCTTCCCGCCGCTGAAATAAGGCCTAACGTCCGATAACATAGGCAGAGTGAGAAAATCTAGGAAAATAGTTGCATTTACGTGCCAAAAGTGTAGGATTTTGGGTGTTGGGTCTGAAGAGAGGCACGTTTTTAGCGCCTCGGAAATATTTTTCAGAGTTCAACGAGAGGCAGAGCCTCCCAGTGGGTTCAAGCAACATGGACGTTGTCATGCAATTCATTGCGGCTGTGATCGGTCGCGTGGTTGTATGGAGATGAAAACAACTGTTCTCCATCACTTTGTGTTGAAGTGCAGGAGGCAGAGCAAGCCGGATAATTTTTTTATCCGGGAATACATTATCGGGAGTGTGCAAGATGTTAAAGAATACACTTCTATCGGCAGGCCTAATCGCAGCGGCAGGGGCACTCGCGTTGGCGACGCAGGCCAATGCAAGCATAAGCACCCAGACCTTTTCGGGATACTACCCGGCCGGGTCGCCGGGAAGCTACTCCTCCACGGTCGTATTCACATTCGACACCACGAACAACGACATCACGGTAAATATACAAAATACCACCGCGTCCGTAAGCAGCATCGGTCAAGCTATTTCGGGGATCTCATTCTCCTTGGCCAATTTCGGGAGCGGATCATTAAGTGTGGATTCGAACGCCTTGGTAGGGTATCAAGGCGATAATGCGGCCAGTGGCTCGCTGCTGTCCAACAGCCACCTGAACAACCCGTGGGAAATTGCCGACGAAAGCGGCACGTTCTCCCTGGGAAATCCCAAGATCCTTGGGAATGTCAGTGGGCTTGGCCTGAGCGCCGGGAGCAATTACCCGACAAAGGCACCGACCGACTTGGTGGTTGAAACGATTTCAAATCCCGATGGAAGCATTGGCGCGCACGACCCATCTTTATTTGGGCTAGGTACCAATGGTGCGGACGGCGTCACTTTTACCTTGGATGCCGCCACTTCCGCGATTACAGCCAACACAGCCGTCACAGGAAATGTGACTGTCTATTTCGGCACCGCGCCAGAGATACACGTTTTTGACCACGTTCCTGGAACTCCGACACCCGTCCCCGCTGGCGGCCCGCTGCCCATTCCTGCGACACTTCCGCTGGTTGGTGGCGGATTGCTGGGCCTGGGCCTGATTGCCCTGCGCCAGCGGCGGCAAATGCGGATGCGGTGACAGAGATCACGGATCACGGATCACGGATCACAGAACCTGGAACCTGGAATCTAGAATCCAGAAGACGGAAGTCAGAATCCAGAAGCAGGAAGCTGGGGTCATCTGGATAAACTGCGAAACGATGGTTCATGCCACGACATGAACACCCACTGCGCGTGCTGCTTTCGTCAGGGCGGAATCCAGTGTCATCAGATCAAAACTGCGGCGCATCGCCAGTTCAAGATAAACCGCGTCATATGCTGTAAGGCCGTGGGCTAAAGCAATATTTGCGGTCGTTCTGCGCTGGTCGAGGGTGAGCGCGGATTCAAGCATCACCGGCAGCCGGTCGATGATTTCAAAAATTTGGCCGACCAACGCGGTGTTGATCCTTTTGCGGCGATGCGCCATAACCACAATATTGGTGACCTCCACTTGCCAAAGTGCCGGCGCAATAATTCCAGTCGATGCAGCCGAGGCGAAGTGTTCGGATGAACGCGCGGATGATTCATCGGGTAGAAATAGTGTCGCCGCAAACGAGGCGTCGATAACGGCGGCCATCTACTTTCGTCCCTGCTTTTTCCACCGGTGAACCTCGTTGCGTGTAATCTTGATACCCCGCCTGGAGATCAAGTTTCGAATCTGTTTGAATTCAGACAGCGCCGTGGTCAAGGATTCCGCATCCGAGGTCGTGGCGGGAACCAACTTGGCCACCGGTTGTCCATGGCGGGTGATAACGACCTCTTCGCCCGCCTGCACGCGATCCAGCAGCCGGCCCAGGCGATTTTTTGCATCAAAAGCTGAACAGGTCGAGGCCATGAATTATAGTCTAGCTAATGTGGCTGGACTAAACAAGCCGGGCTATCTTGTGAGGCTATCTTGTGTCCTGGTCTGGGCGTGGCAATTTTTCCGGGCGACCTCATCCGTAATGTTAGCCGGCACATTTAATGTGCCGCCGCGTCGCGAATAGCGCGCTCGCCGCATCCGACGGTTCCGATATCATCGGCGCGATCCCACCCATTAA
>DAHVEJ010000016.1 GCA_027313145.1 Phycisphaerales bacterium
ATCCGAACCTCCTTGTTCAATGACTGATCTATCGGTCCACATACGGCTAAAGCTTGAGCAAATATTGCGCTGTAGTATTAGTTCCCCGGCCAATGCGACATCCTCCGACAAATTGACCCGGCCAGCGTTTCCCATGGCCCTTACTGATGTATGTGCGTCTCCAATTTCTTGCGCTTTATCTGGCATTCCAGATTGCTGCGATGCTTCACGGCCACTATCGCGTTGCTCTGCCGCGCCGCCGCCCGCCAAAGCGGACATTTTAACTTTGGTTAAGTACCGGACATTTTAACTTTGGCTGTCCGCCAGTTATCCGTCCGTCGCGCGCTTGATTATCCTGCAAGGCCGATGACAATAGGGACTTGCGGCTCAATAAGTGGGCTGTTGTTTTGGATGGCGTATGTCTCGATATCCGAAAAAGCCGGCGTCTGTGGTTCCCGCGAATGTGCGGCAGCGGCCGATCCAGCCGAAATATGGTGCGGTGTATGATGCGCTGCTTAAATCCATTCGGCGGGGTGAATATCCATCGGGCGGTAAACTGCCCACGGAAACCGAATTGGTTGAACAATTCAAGGTGTCACGCATTACCGTGATTCGGGCGTTGCGGGACTTACAAGCGTTGGGCGTTGTGCGGCGACGGCGCGGCTCGGGCAGTTTTGTGGAAGGGCCTAAGCAATCCAAATTCGCCAGCATTGCGTTGCTGCTTCCACCCTTGGAGTCGGGCAGTATTTTCGCTACTGTGCATCAGGCCTTGCTGCGCGAAGCGCAAAAGCGCGAATGGCAGATTTTATTTCATGAAATATCAGAAGGTGCCTCTGTTCAGGAGGCACAAGCCGCCCTGGAACCGCTATGGCAAAATGATATACGTGGTTTTCTCTACCTGCCGTTGCCCGTGCAGCCGCAATATGCGGAAATTAACGAATTCATTGCCGGACAGTGTGTGTCCCGCAAGCTGCCGCTGGTCCTGCTGGATCGCGATTTGCACAAACTCCATGATCGCAGCCGATTTGATGTGGTGGGAAGTGACAATGAACTTGGCGGTTTTCTCGCGGGGCGGCACTTAATTCAGCGCGGTTGCCGGCGAATTGTGTTCTTAACGGATGCCCGTGAACACCCCACGGCTGAGGCACGACTGGAAGGCGTGGGAAACGCGGTGCGGTTGGACCCCGCCGTGAGCATGCAGATTTGCTCCGGAGACGGCGATAACCGCGAGATGCTCGAACACATACTCAAGGAACATCGCCCGGATGCCATTGCGTGCGTCAATGATTTGACTGCCGCTAAAGTGATGCGCCAGTTGCTTAAGCTGGGAGTAAAAATTCCTGAACAGATTAAACTCACGGGTTTTGATGACACCTCCACCGCCGCGCTTCTGGCGGTTCCATTAACCACCGTGCGCCAGTCGCCGGAAGCCATGGCCATTGAGGCGATGACGGTGCTGCACCAGCGCATGGAACGGCCTGATCTGCCCGCCATTACCCTATCCATCGCCTGCGCCCTGGTAGCCCGCGAATCTACAGCCATCCATACCGGATAACTCCAACCGCGGCTTCCCGGCACCCGCATCCAGCCCGCCAAATATGTTCCGCCCGGCGGCGATTACTCGGGCAGGCTCCGATGGCCCGTGAATCTCGCGTAATTTCGCTAAACCGGCACCATGGTGCTACGCGGCCATGGATTTATTGCTTTTATCGCGGGGTTATCGTCCGAAAACAAAAGGACTCTATCCCGACGGATCGTGAAATGTCGTGCCTGCGCCATGGAATAACCCATGATTCTGCGATACCATATCCAGCAAGTCGCGTTGGGCAGGGAGTGGCTCGTCGGGCCTGGCATGCTGGAATGCGGCAAGGCCTGAAGTTCCGGCGGTTTGAAACATGACGCATAATGTGCGACATTGGTGCGGCGATCTTCCAGACTGGAAGTTCAATAAATAAAAAACCATGAGGAATGTACATGAATGAAAAAGTTTTTAAGGCGTATGACGTGCGAGGGATCTACCCGGATCAACTCAACGAGGAAATGGCCTGGAAAATCGGCTACGCCTGCGCCCAGTTCATGCGGATGAATCTCACCGGGCTGGACAAGGCGGATCCGCGAAAAAATATGGTTATTGTCGGACGGGATATGCGGCTTAGCAGCCCTTCACTTAGTCAAGCCCTGATTGAAGGTATTCGGTCCACGGGTACGGGCTGTATTGATATCGGCATGATTGACACGCCGGAAATTTATTTTGCCATTAATCATCTGGGCTGCTGCGGCGGAATTCAAACCACGGCTTCGCATAATCCCGCCCAGTACAATGGGTTTAAAATCAGCGGCGTTCATGCGCGGCCGATTGGGGAAAATACCGGTCTGCAGGAAATTAAAAGGCTGGTGTTTTCCATGCGAAAAAATCCTCCCGCGCAGTTCGGTGCCGTCGAACACATGGACCTGAAGCTGCCCTACAAAGGGCATGTGCTGCGTTTTCTGAAAATGGCGCGTCCGCTGAAGGTTGTGGTGGATGCGGGCAACGGCATGGCGGGAAAATTTATCCGCGATATTTTCATGGATCAACCCAATGTCAATATCATTCCCATCAATATGGAAATCACCGGGTCATTTAAGCACGACCCGAATCCGCTGGTGGATGCCAATCTGCGGCAGTTGCAGGAATCCGTGCTTTCCAACGCGGCGGATCTGGGCGTGTGTTTTGACGGTGATGCCGACCGATGCATATTTGTTGATGAACAGGCCCGCATCATACGTTGCGACATCGCCACGGCACTGTTGGCAAAAGATTTCCTGAAAGCCAACCCGGGGGCGGCGGTGGTGTATGATCTGCGGTCCAGCCGCGTGGTGAAAGAGGAAATTCAGAATGCCGGTGGCGTACCCCGGCGCGAGCGCGTGGGCCACGCATTTATGAAAAAATCTTTGGCCGACAGCAAAGGAGTTTTCGGCGGCGAATTATCGGGGCATTTTTATTTCCGAGACAACTTTAACTGTGACAGCGGCGCGATTGCTTTCGCCTGTATTCTGTCGGTGCTGTCGCGCTACGACACTCCCGTAAGTCATGTGCTTAAGCCATTGCTGCGCTGGCATAGCAGCGGCGAAATAAACTACGAAGTATCCGACAAGGATGCGGCCATCGCCCGGCTGGCCCAAACGTATAAGGACGCTTCCATAGATTATCTTGACGGCATTACCGTGGAATACGACACATGGTGGTTTAATGTCCGCAAAAGTAATACTGAGCCGTTATTACGGTTGAATCTCGAAGCCAATACGGCGGAAACCATGAAAAAGAAGCTTGATGAAGTAGGCCGACTTTTGGGAACGCCAATATCGCACTAAGTCGGTGCTTCAGGCGTATAGGAACTAGCACTTGGGTTAAGCGCTCAAGATAGATAAATGGGCATTTTCCGCACCATGGGTTTCGACGGATCATGCCTTGAGGACTTTTTTAGGGGTGCATGGATGTACCGAAAGCGATTTTTCCCCCGGGCAATTGGATATTGTGTGATGTTGGCTGCGACGCTGTCGGCGTTGTCGGCGGTTGCCGGGGGGCAGACGCTGGCCGGACGGATTGCCGGGCTGTTGACCAATCCACAATTGCGCGGCGGACAGGTTGCTATTAATCTGGCGGAATTGCGGCAGGGGCGAGCCGTTACGGTTTACAGCTACCATCCTGATCTGCCGTTGATGCCGGGAAGTTGCGGCAAATTGCTGACCACCTCGGATGCTTTTGACCACCTTGGAGCGCACGGTACTTTGCAAACCCGCCTGTATCGGGTGGGAAATAATCTGGTTATTGTGGGCGGTGGTGATCCGGCCCTGGGCGATCCGGTGCTGTGTCAGCAGGTCGGCTGGAAAGTGACAACCGCGTTTGATAATTGGGCGCACCATCTTAAGGCGATGGGCGAAAACAACTTTCATAATATATATGTTGATGATTATATTTTTAACCATCATTTTGTTAATCCATTGTGGCCGGGCGGCGGACAGCGACTGGACTGGTATGAGGCCTCGGTGGGGGGGCTTAACTTCGCCATGAATTGCGTGCAATGGGTGCCGGTGGTTAATAACAACGGCAGCATTGGCGTAGCACTTACCCCGGATACCCCCTATACGCCGGTGACTATTGCGGCCCAACGCGGCCCGCAAAGTGTATGGTTGTGGCGTTCCCGCGGCAGCAACCATTTCTATATGCATGGAACCGTCCGGCAGACCGGGCAATATCCCATGCAGGTGACCATCCATGATCCCGGTCTCTACACCGGAAACGTGCTGCGGCAATCCTTGATTAATCAGGGAATCACCATTTCCGGACAGGTGTTGCGGGCACCCTTGTCCGTCATCGCGGCGGGGCAACATGTGCAGCCGGTGCTATTAGCAACGTATGAAACGCCGCTTACCGCAATTCTTCATCGCGCTAATACCGACAGCATTAATTTAATGGCCGAGTGCCTGTGCAAGCTCCTGGGGCATGATGCCACCGGCCAACCTGGAAGCTGGCACAATGGTGATCAAGCCATCAAGGCCTACCTGGCCACGCTGGGGATTCCCGGAAACTGGGTCACCATGGTGGATGGGTCCGGCCTGTCGCATCATGACCATGTGGCACCGGCGGCATTTACCACGGTTCTTGCGCATATTGCCTCCGAACCGGATGGCAGCGTATTCATACACTCGCTGGCCCGCCCCGGCCATGGAACGCTGATTTACCGCCTGCGCGGTTCCGGAATTCGCCGCTTTATCCGCGCTAAGGACGGCCACGTGACCGGTGCCTCGACCATCAGCGGATATATGTTTCTGCCGCACCGTCATTTTGTTTTCTCCATTATGGTCAATCATTATCGCGGCAACGTCAATGGCTGGGAAGATCAGGTGATCATCGCGCTGTATCAATGGGCGGTGGGGCGGCTGCAATAGCCTGCGGGGGGGGCAGTGGGCGTGGAGTGTTTATGACTGCTTCCACAACGGATAACAATTCGTTTGTGCTTTCCGGCCCCGCGCTTCTGGCGGACAGCCACACTCTGATCCTGGATGCGGCAATAGCGGTTATTGATGGAATTATTAAAGCCTGCCACCAGCGGTCTGAAATCCTGGAACAATTTCCCGGCCTTCGCGAAGTGCATGTTGATTCTTGCGTGCTGACGCCCGGCTTTGTCAATGCGCACACGCATCTTGAATTGAGCTTTCTGGTGGGAAAAATTCCCGGCCCCGCAGATTTTCCAAATTGGGTGTTGCAACTCATCGCGGCCTATCCATCTGTAGGGGACGCGGAGAAAGTATTCTCCCGATCCGCGTTAGCCGGTGCGCAGGAAAGTATCCGGTTCGGTGTCACCACCGTGGGGGATATTAGCCGCCAGTATCCTATTGTGCGCCCTGCTTTACAGAGAGAATCTCCGCTGGGCATAGTCAGTTTTGGAGAACTTACCGCACTGGGGCGATCACGAAATTATCTTGACGCCCGCCTGGCGGGGGCGATAAATCAGCAGAAAGCCGATCATCGAATGTCCATCGGCCTTTCACCGCACGCACCGTATTCTGTTGAAGGACCGGCCCTGGAAAAGATTGTTGCCGCTGCCCGGGAACACCACTTACCGCTTTCCATGCACTTGGCGGAACTGCGGGAAGAGCGCGATTTTTTAAGAGATTTCTCCGGCCCGCTGGGGAAAAGTTGGATGCTCATGCGACAAATGGATTTGTTGGATGATCTGATTCCAGCGTTTGACAATGGGCCGATCCAATGGGCGCGGCACTACGGTTTATTTAATGCCGGCGTACCGGTGATCTTGGCGCATGTGAATTACGCGGATGATACCGAACTGGATATTCTGGCCAAAAGTGGTGCGGCGGTGGCCTATTGCCCGCGTACGCGGCATTATTTCGGTCATGACGCGGTGACACCGCATCCCTGGCGGGCCATGCGAAAGCGCGGCATCAGCGTATGCCTGGCCACAGATTCCCTGGCCAGCAATCCGGATTTATTTTTGCTGCGCGAGGCGCAGTTTCTGTACCGCAAGGATCCATCGATTCCTTCGCAAATTCTCTGGCGTATGATTACTGCTGAACCGGCCATTGCACTGGGCTTAGGTTCGCGGATTGGACGGCTCGCGCCCGGGTATGCCGCGGACATTATTGCATTGCCCCTTGCGAAGGATGTGCTCGCTTCAGCCGCCACTGTTTGCGATTATCTAGTGCGCGAGGCACCGTTGCCGCAAAGCGTGTGGATCGGCGGCCGGCAGGTATCTTCCGCATGTTCATTGGCGTGATCATCCGGCGCACGGGCCAAGCTTCACCAAGCCCCTAACTGTGCCGTTGGTGCTGCTAAATGGTGCCGCAAACCCATCGCTAAATTATTTTGGTACAGTTGCTAATAATGCCAATGCCTGCCGCCATTCCATATAGCGGTAGGGAATTTGAAATGATTCATGCAGAGCGGCAATTTGTTTGTGATAATATTCGTATCGCTCCTGTTGCCAGGATTCGGCTGTCGTATCGCAGAAATAAATTCGGCACCCCAAGGGGCGACCGGTGCGTGCGGTGCACAGGCCGTCAATTTGCCACGGGCAGCCGGGACTGAACTGGCGGTTGTCCTGATAAAGCGGCAGGGGAAAAGTTATCGCGGTGTTTGCATCAGCCGACGGCCCGCCCGGTTGATCCAGTTGATCCAGTTGCGTAAAGTGCGCGAATGCCGCCAACTCCAGCGTGCTGACATAGAGCCTATGCCCCCATATTTCAAATTTGCAACATCGCCCGCTGGTATTACAGATCGGTTGACGGATGGCAATATCGCGGTCGAGCCGGGCGTAAAGTTCCCCCAGCTTCTCCAATGCTCGTGCCGGAGGACGGAGTGCCTGCTGCAAATTAATATCGGTCAGCATGATAACCTACGCCTCCAGCGACGATGCCTGACCGACGGTGCGCTCATTCATCGTCCGGATGCGGTTAATTGCCGCCAGATAGGCTTTGGCGGACGCTTCAAGAATATCCGTGCTGAACCCTCGGCCGCGGACTTTGCGGTTGCTGTGTGTGAGTTCGACGGATACTTCGCCTTGCGCCTCGCGGCCCCCGGTGATACTTCGCACCTGAAAGGAGTCCAACGTCGCAGAGATTTTGGTCAATCGCTGGATTGTTGCGAACATGGCATCGACCGGCCCATCGCCCGTGGCCGCGTCGGTAATTTCCGCGCCGCTGCTGTCCACCAGCGTAACGGTAGCTGTTGCCACACCGTACGTGCCGGCCATCACCTGGAGGCTTTTGAGTTGAAACAAGGCGCGTTCGGTTTTCAATTGTTCATCGACCAGAGCTTCCAAATCTTCATCATAAATCTCCTTTTTCTTGTCGCAAAGCACCTTGAACGCCGCGAATGCCCGGTCCAGTGCCGCCTCGTCCAGAGCATGGCCCAATTCCTCCAGTCGCTGCCGAAACGCGTGGCGGCCGCTGTGTTTGCCCAGTACCAGCTTATTTTGTACCCAGCCCACGTCCGCCGGTGCCATAATTTCATAGGTGCTGCGATTTTTCAATATTCCATCCTGATGAATCCCGGCTTCGTGGGCGAACGCATTTTCTCCCACAATGGCTTTGTTGCGCTGCACATGAAGGCCGGTCAAACTGCTGACCAGTCGGGAGCACGGTACCAACCGGCGTGTGTTAATGCGCGTGGTAAACGGATATTGATCCGGCCGCGTTCGCATCGCCATGACCACCTCTTCCAACGCGGCATTTCCCGCCCGTTCGCCGATGCCGTTGATGGTGCATTCAATTTGCCGCGCTCCGCCGGCCACCGCCGCCAAAGAATTGGCCACCGCCAATCCCAGATCATTGTGGCAATGTGAACTGAAAACCACTTTTCCCGCGCCTGGTACATGCGCTATGAGATATTCAAACATCGTCCGATATTCCGCCGGTGTCGCATTGCCCACCGTGTCCGGGCAATTAATGGTTGTAGCGCCGGCTTCAATGGCGGCATGAACCACTTCCGCGAGAAAATCGAACTCTGTGCGGCTGGCGTCTTCGGGGGAAAATTCCACATCCGAAACATATTCGCGGGCCAACTTCACGTTCTCAACGGTAAGACGAATAATTTCTTCTTTCGCCTTCTTGAGCTTGAATTCGCGGTGAATTTTGCTGGTAGCCAGGAAAATATGGATTCTGCCCCGGGCGGCCTTGCGCACGGCTTCGCCGGCGCGGCGCACGTCGCGCTCGGTGCAGCGGGCGAGTCCCGCAACCGTCGCGTTGGTAATTTCTGAAGCTACCGCGCTGACGGCGTCAAAATCTCCCGGACTGGTAATCGGAAATCCCGCCTCAATAATATCGACGCCCAGATTTTCCAGAGCGTGGGCAATCTCCAGTTTCTCCGGCAAATTTAACGAGGCTCCCGGCGACTGTTCGCCATCGCGCAAGGTTGTGTCAAATATCAGCACCCGCGGTTTGGTTTCGGAACTGATGATTTCCGACGGATGGTTCCTGCCGGTGTCCATGGAAGAGACTCCTTAAAAAAGGTTTCTGAATTATGCCATAAAAAAACCCCGCGAGGGTCACTCGCAGGGTTTTTCAAACTTTTTTATAAAAAAACAACCCTAAGAGCGACCGGTAATTCCTTCACTTAGTGCCGGGGCCAGGAGGTTGTTCAAATTCAATTTCATGGTTCAGGGCTTTCCATTTTTCCAATACTTTCTAATTTATAGCTGGTACCGGAAGAAAAGTCAACGGTTATTCTGGCTCAATTTGGCTCATCTTGGTTCGCGTCATTCGCGCAGCCATTCGACAATTTCCGAGGCATAGTAGGTAATAATAAAGGCTGCTCCCGCCCGTCGAAAGGCGTGCATCATTTCCAGAACGCACTGTTTTTCATCAATCCCGCCCGCCTGCGCGGCCGCTTTAAACATGGCGTATTCCCCGCTTACCTGATACACGGCACAGGGCACATCAACGGCCTGCCGGACCGCCGAAAGGATATCCAGATACGCCATGCCCGGTTTAACCATGACCATATCCGCACCTTCGCCGACATCCAGCAGCGCCTCGCGCACGGCTTCACGCGAATCGCGGCGAAAATCCATCTGGTAACCCCGTCGATCCCCAAATTGGGGTGGAGATTCCGCCGCTTCACGAAATGGTCCGTAAAACCCACTGGCATATTTCACTGCGTAACTAAGTATGGATGTATCGGAAAAACCCCCGGAATCAAGCGCCGCGCGAATGGCCGCCACCCCATGGTCCATCATGCCGGAAGGTGCCACGATATCAGCGCCGGCCTTGGCGTGCAGTACCGCCTGTCGGCCCAGTTGCGCGATCGTGGCGTCATTATCCACCGTGGCACCCGAAGCGGATGATGATTTGCCACGCCTGGACGGTGTGAACTTGTCGGTTTTGCGCCGGGAAGTTTTTTCCGTCATCTGGGTCAATGGCCCACAATGGCCGTGAGTGGTGTACTCACAATAGCATAAATCCGTAATTGCCAGCATGTTGATTCCCGCATCACGCGCCAGCCGCAAGGTCGTGCAGACCGCATTATTCGGATCATGCGCATGGCTGCCGGATTCGTCTTTATCCTCGGCATCTACCACGCCAAAAAGCAGATATGCCTTTATGCCGCGTGCCGCCATATCTGACAGTTCTTCCAATGCCATATCCGGAGAAAGTTGAAATTGCCCCGGCATACTGAGAATGGGCCGACGAATTGCCTGCCCGCTTCGCACAAACAGCGGCGCGACAAAATGGGTGGGGGCAAGCGTGCTTTGCGCCAGCATATCTCTAAGAATGCCGCCGCGCCGCAGGCGGCGCATTCGCGTTGTCGTAAATGACTCACTCATACTTGACCATGATATACAAATTATGCGCTGCGTAAACTCCGGACGGTCTGTCCGGACGGTCTCAGCTTTGAAACCAGTCGCGAAGTTTGCCCGTCAGCCCTAAAATGCGGGCATGAGAAATTCCGTCAACCGTATTGGTCTATTGGTATTCAGCGTAATGGGGCTGATTTTTGCGCTTAGCGGGGTCATACCACCGGTTTTTTCAGCCGGTGCCGCCGCAGTGCCCGCCGCTATAAAACCCCCTGCTCCGCGGATTATCGCGTTGCCCCGCCTCCTGGCCGCCGGCAGTAAAGAACATTTATGGCTGACCGTTCCAGTTCAACACATCAAGCCCACCGCAGAGGCGCAATTTTTATTGTTGTCGCATGCCCTCAATGCCCGGCATGGCAACGCTGCCTTATGGCGACAGATCACCGCGAGCGGCTTTACCGGGGTTCCGCTCTGCGCTGTGGCGACGGAAAATCCGGACAGCGGGGGTATGAAGCATGGCATTTACCTGTTTTTTCAACATGGGTATGGGGTTTGCTTTGGGCGTAAGGAATCCATAAGCCTGCCGACGATGCCCGGTGATTTTTCACCCGTGGCCGCAGCCAGCTTGAACGGTGACGTATATCTTTTGACTTACGGCACAGCCGCCGGCGCGGAAAAGCCTGAGGTTTCGCCAGTGCAACGCATTCTTGCCCGGGTTCATACGCTGGCCGAGGGAATGCCAGATTCCACAGAACCGGCGCACCCACCGGCAGCCTCAATGCCCGCGAAGGTGCTAAAAGCTGTGCCTGCCTGGCACTTTCTGGACCTTCATAACAATCAATGGTCTGTGCTCCCGACACCCGCTTTGCCCGCTACTTTCTCAAATTCCCTGATCATGGGTCGAACGGTCGTCATGGCCATCGACCATCAGTTGATCTTGTTTCACATAACGGGCGGACACATTCTCTCTGCGCAAGCCATGAATCTCACCGCCGCCCACCCGGCCTGGGAGCTGCTGCCGTCAGTTCCGCTAAGCCATGCAGCCCACGGAATTCTTGGCGTACAATTTGGCCGACAGGGGGTTTTGGCTTGGACTTCTTCCGGCGTTGCCGGGCGAACAACTATTAGCGCGTTACGCGTGCGTGTATCGGCGGCCGGAAAAGTTGAAGTGACGCCTTGGACGAAGCCACTGGTATCGGCCATTGTCGGCAGTGCTTTTAGTGACATAGCCCTTGGGCGGGATGGCGATTGCGTTGCGCTTCTTCTGCATCAGCAGGGGCAAAAGCTCGTCCAATACACATTCAGTCGTTCCGGAAAATTGCTGCAAGGCCCAGAAGATATTGTTCCCATGGCCACACTACCACCGGCTCCTGGCGCGTATGAACGTTTGATTTTTGCCGCCCTGATTGTGCTTCTGGCGTTATCCGTCTGGCGGCGCAAGGAGCCGTTTGGTTCACTTAAAATCAGCGCCGAATTCAAGGTGGCACGTCTGTACCGCCGGTTCGGCGCAGCGGCGATAGATTTAGCTCTCTCCGCCCTGATCATTACGTTGGTGTTTCATCTGTATTCACAGCAAGATTGGGTAAAAATGGCCGGCGCGTCAATGGACCTGTTGTTTAATCCACAAAAGCTGCTGCAGGCACCGCAGTTTTTGTGGCTCCTGGCGATTTATGAAATACACGTAACCGTCGCGGAACTGATTTTTGCCCGGTCGTTGGGGAAGTGGATTCTGGGACTTCGCGTGGTGGATTTAACAGGCCAGCGGCCCGGGTTTGTCGCATTGCTGACGCGGAATTTATTTCGCATCCCTGAGTTAATCGCCATCGTGGTGCTGGTATTCATGTTTGTATCGCCGGATCGCCAGCGTATTGGCGACATTCTGGCGCGGACCGTGGTGGTGCAAAACAATGAAAGGTAAAAAATGTCCGAAAGCCTGACGATTCAACAATTTCAACATCATATTCGTGATAAATATTCCGCACGGGATATCCAACGCGGCTCGGCACCGACATTTATGTGGCTGATCGAAGAAGTGGGTGAATTGGCCACGGCGTTACAAGGCAATGATCGGGCCAATCAGGAAGAGGAATTTGCCGATGTTGTGGCGTGGCTTTGCACGTTGGCCAATATTCACGGAATTGACCTAACCACGGCTATTAAGAAAAAATATTTCAAATCCGGCGGCCCCAAAGGCTTCAAATAAGGCGCTCCTGAATCAGAATAAGACATGAAGACCTCTTTTTGCTAAAATAGAGCATGAATGGACGAACTTTACCCCATATTTCTCAGGCTCAATGCAAAACCGGTGCTGATCGTCGGCGGCGGGGCGGTGGCATTGCGAAAAACGGAGGGATTGCTGGCGGCTGGGGCGCGGGTGACGGTAGTGAGCCTGGCATTCCATCCGGGTTTTGCTGCGTGGTCGGCGGTGCAATGTATTACATCGGCCTATGAGGCGGACTGTCTGGCCGTTGCCGGGGCGGCCCGCTGGACTATCGTATTTGCAGCCACGAATAATGAGTCAGTAAATACGCGGATCTATGCAGATTCCGCAGCACGGGGGATACTGTGTTGCCGATGCGATATGCCGCTGGTTGGTGATTTTATTGGCCCTGCGGTGCAACGTTGCGGCCCGGTGACTTTGGCGGTAACTTCCGGCGGTGCGTCTCCGGGCTTATCGGGAAAGTTGGCGCGGCAACTGACACGCTCCATGGATCCCGCGCTCATCCGGCAGATACAGTTATCCGCAGGGTGGCGCCAGGAAGTGTTGCGGCAGGTTTCCGATGGCGAAATTCGCAGCAGTCTTTTGCGGCGGATATCCGGTGAACTCATGCTGGAGACGATTCAGCAAGCCGGGGAGGCAGAGGCGGAAAAGCTCTTTCAGCAGTGGCTGACGCAAGCCATGAATTCCTCCGCCACAGTTGCCGATCAGGCAACGGAACCGAGGGTTTAGCAGATCATGTCCAGTTCTATTGAACCATACACGCATCTGACCATTTTACAGTTCGCGGCTGCCAGCGGAGCGGCGTTGTCGTTTCTCGCGGCCTTCTGGCTGCAATTCCAGATCTCCGGCCGACGGCGAGCGGCCTTGCAGGATTCATCGGCTCAACGCACCGTGTCCATTTCTCCCAATTGGGCGGTGGGCAACGGCGTATTTCTAACCGCGCTGCTCTTGATAAGCCGCATGGTTGACGCCCACCGCATCACGTTGCCCTTGTCCGATTATTTTGACGCATTTTTACTGCTGGGATTGGTGTTATCGCTGCTATGGGCTTATTTGCGCTGGACACGTCACTTGTGGGCCTTGGCCACCTTTTTACTGCCCATGATTTTCGCGTTGATGGTACTGGGAATCGTACTGGGCCTTTCCGGCGTGCGGCATTTTGGTGCGCATAACCCATGGGTGGCGGCCCACATTGCCAGCGTGCTCTTGGGCACCGCAAGTTTTGCGGCCGGGTGTGTGGGAGGAATTACCTATCTGCTGGCTGACCGCCGACTGAAAAAGCGGGGGCAGGCGGGATGGGACTTATTTGCCTTACCCTCCTTGGCGTCAATAGAAAAATTTACCCGTCATGCCATTGTGCTGGGGTTTGCGTTATTGACGCTTGCGGCCATTACCGGCATTTTTCGGGCGGTTCGTGATCCGCAGCTCATGGGTCGGCACTGGTATTTTTCTCCAAAGGTTTTGCTGACCGCAGTGGTTTGGCTGGTGTATGGATCGCTATTAAACATGCGGCTTGTACCGATTTTGCGCGGTGCGCGATGTGCCTGGTTAAGTATTATTGGATTTGCTTTGCTGATGACGGTTTTCGTCCTCATGTTATAAAGGTTTTGTAAGCTCGCCTATGGAAAATATTATTCCATCTGAAACAACCGTCCTGATGGTGGGGCTGAACCATCGCACGGCACCGGTGCGCCTGCGGGAAGCTCTGGCGTTTTCCGATCAGGCGGCGGAAGAGGCACTGCTGGCCTTTAAGCAACGCTTCCCAGCGTCCGAAGCGGTCATTATCTCCACATGCAATCGCGTGGAAATTTACACCGCCCCACATGGCAGCGCGCCGCCCACGGCCGATGAACTGGTTGAATTTCTTGCCAATAACCGGGGTGTCGCGTCCTCGGAAGCGGCGGGCAGCATTTATCGCATGCAGCAGCAGGCGGCGGTAGAACACTTATTTAACGTCGTAAGTTCTCTGGATTCTTTGGTGCTGGGCGAAACACAAATCCTTAGTCAGGTGAAACTGGCCTATCAAAGGGCGGCGGCGGTTCAGGCGGTGGGGCCTGTATTTCATGCGCTATTTCAGCGGTCCTTTGCCGCCGCTAAAGACGTGCATGAGCAGACCGGTCTGGGGGACGGCCATGTGTCGGTCGCCAGTGTGGCGGTGGATTTACTTCGCGGGGTGTTCGATCGCTTTAATGATAAGACCGTGTTGCTGGTCGGGGCGGGGAAAATGGCGGCTCTCATGCTGCAGCACCTGATGGCGGTGCATCCGGGCCGTACGATTGTCACCAACCGCACGACGGAGAAAAGCGCCGAAATGGCGGGGCGGTATCGACTGGAGTCGGCTGATTTTTCCCGCCTCCATGAGCTATTAACCGCGGCGGATATTGTGTTAACCAGCACCGGCTCACCCACGCCGATTATCACCAGCGAAACGCTTAAGCCGCTGATGAAAGCCCGGCAATATCGCCCGCTGGTGATTGTGGATATCGCTGTACCCCGCGATGTGGATTCTCAGGTCGCGCGACTGGGTAATGTTTATCTCTATAACATTGACGACCTGGAACGCGTGGCCCAAAATAATCGGGGTCAACGCGGGGCCAAACTGGATTTGAGCCGCAATATTATCCAGCGCCATATCGCTGATTTCATGCACTACCTCGCGGCGCGTAACACCGGCCCGGTGGTCAAGGCGCTGTATCATCAGTGCCGGGAAATCAGCGATATGGAGTTGGATGCTCTCCTGGCCGCCAATCCGGAGTTCAGCGAATCACAAAAACAGGCGGTTCGTAAAATGGCCCATCGGATCGTGGGCAAAATTCTCCATGTACCGGTGACGGAATTAACCACCCAGACGGCCCACCATCGCCGAATTCGCCTCGCTGGCGCTATCCAGGAATTGTTCCATCTGCTGCCCCCGGAATCGGACCTCTCTGATCCGGAAAGTGCCGCGGAGGACTCCCCGACAAAATTGCCGGAAAATTCGTAGAAAAAACATATAGAAAAAATCACCGATTCGTCATCGTGTCCGCTTGGTGTATAGTAATAGTTTTGTCCTTTGCCAATGGGCCATGGGATGGACGTACTTAAGGTAATTGAGGTTCCTGGATGTCGGTTGATGCGAATGAAATTCTTCAAGGTTTAACACCGCCGCAGCGTGAGGCGGCTTCCCATATCGACGGGCCGCTGCTGGTATTGGCCGGCGCGGGTTCGGGCAAAACCCGCACCATTACCCGCCGAATTGCCTACATGGTTGCCAACGGC
Source organism: Phycisphaerales bacterium (assembly GCA_027313145.1). Taxonomy (GTDB): domain Bacteria; phylum Planctomycetota; class Phycisphaerae; order WQYP01; family WQYP01; genus JAMDCX01. The sequence continues at coordinate 15,250 of DAHVEJ010000016.1, forward strand.
ATTCCTCCATGGAATATTCTGGCGGTCACATTTACCAATAAGGCCGCTGGTGAAATGCGGCATCGTACGCTGGACTTGCTTGGTGCCATGCCACCGCGACTTTCCCGTGGCGTAACTGTAGCCACATTTCACAGCCTCTGCGCACGGCTTCTGCGAGAATATGCTCCGGTGATGGGCCTGGCTCCTAATTTCAATATTATGGACACGTCCGATCAGCTTAAATTGGTTAAGCAAGCGATGGAAAAAGCCGGCCTTTCGCCTGATTCCATGAAACCGGACCGGGTGCTAAGCGCTATCAGTGATGCCAAAAGCAAACTCAAATCCGCTGAGGCGTTCAGTAAATCCGCCACCATGTTTAATGATCGCAACATCGCCCGCGCCTACATGGCGTATGAGCAACTGATGAACGAAAACAAGGGCGTGGATTTTGACGATCTTCTTTTTAAAACCGCCGTTATGCTGCGCGATCATGCCGATGTGCGAACCCAATTGCAGGAAAGATTTCGCTATATCCTCATTGATGAATATCAGGATACGAACCACGCTCAGTTTGTCATTGCGCACATGCTGGCCATGAGCCATAAAAATATCTGCGTCACCGGCGATCCGGATCAATCCATTTACGGCTGGCGCGGGGCCAATTTGTCCAATATTCTGGAATTTGAGCAATTTTTTCCCAACGCCAAAGTCGTGCTCCTTGAGCAGAATTACCGCAGCACTAAAATAATTCTCAAAGCCGCGTCTGCCCTGATCTCCAACAATATAGCGCGAAAAAACAAAGATCTTTGGACCGAAAATGAAATGGGCCCTAAAATTCTGGCTCTGGTCTGCGCCGATGAACATGAGGAAGCCCGGGAACTGGTCAAACGCCTTAAAGAATTTCATGATCAGCAGAACATCGGCTGGGAGAAAATGGCCGTGATGTACCGCATTAACGCCATGACCCGGGTTCTGGAAGATGCCTTGATGAAATCCGGCGTACCGTACCAGATTATCCGCGGCACCGAATTCTATGGTCGCAAAGAAGTCAAGGATGTCATTGCCTATCTGCGGCTGATTACCACCCCGGAAGACAATATCAGCCTGGAGCGCGTGATTAATGTCCCCGCACGATCCATCGGAACCACCAGCGTGGCCCGTTTGGCCGGTTACGCCAACGAACACGGACTTACACTGATGGATGCCTGCCGCCGGGCGGAAACCATTGAGGGGCTTCCCAAACGTGCCGGCGAAGCCGCTCGCAAATTTGCCGCAATGATTGATTCCTGGCGAAAGAAATTTGTCCGTTCATCCCCGGCCATCGCTGGGGAAAATGAAGCTGTCCGCGGGGAATCCGGCGAATCTGGAGAATATGGAGAGTTTGGGGAACTTGGGGATCCCGCGGAATCCGCATCCGGCATGTTCGACTTTTTAACCAATGACGATGCCACTGATTCGGCGGCTCCCGCAACTGGCTTAACCGCGGAAGATTCCGCGCACGATCCGTTATTTGATCCGCTTCTGGCCGCCGATGGCATCGCATCAGATGCGGCCGGTTCAAATTTTGAGCTACCCGAAAACGGCGTGGATGCTTCGGATGATTCGCCACAGGGCGAAGCTGATTTTTCCTCGGTCATACCGGTTGCTGAAATAATGGAGGCGGTCATTGAACAATCGGGGATGAAACTCATCAATTCCGGTTCCGGTGAAGACGACGAACAGCGCAACGCCAATATCCTTGAACTGGTCAATGTCGCCGCGGAATTTGATCGCCAGAATCCCGGCGGCAGCCTGCAGGAATATCTCACGCAAGTCACGCTGGTTTCTGATACGGACCGTATGAAGGACCAGAACGCGGCCGTCACGCTGATGACGCTCCACGCCGCAAAGGGCTTGGAGTTTCCGGTTGTCGCGATGGTCGGCATGGAGGACGGGTTGATTCCTCATCAGCGCATGTTCGGCTCAAACGCCGCGGAAATGAATTTGGAAGAGGAGCGTCGGCTGGCTTTTGTCGGTATTACGCGCGCGATGAAGCATCTGATTTTAACCCGGGCCGCATACCGCACCATGATGGGCCGCAGCGAAGCAAAAATTCCATCGCGGTTTCTCGCTGAAATTCCTGAAGATTGCCTGGAGGTTGTGGACCTCCCCATCCTTCAACGTCCCGCAGGTTCCCCGGGATTTCGTGATGGGGCCAGCTACCACGCCCCGCGCGGATATTCACCGATGGGATCGGGACGCCCTGCAGCGCGACCGGTGCAGGAATCGCCGGCGATTGGCAATACCCGTTTCCGCCGGGGCACGCTGGTGCGCCACGCCAAATTCGGTATCGGCCGCGTTGAAGGCGTTGATGAAGTCGGTGGAGATTACCGTGTTGAAATAAATTTTCAGGCATCGGGCCGCCGCACGTTGATGCTCAGTTACGCCAAGCTTGAAACTGTTGACGGTTGAAATCTTCCTTGTCCCGGTTTGCGGCAATCCCGCCGCCTGGCTCTGCTCCCGCTTACTGGGTGCGAACATACTGATGAAATGCGTCGGTGAGTTGACGGGTCATGGCCCCGGGTTTTCCGTCACCGATGGAGCGATTATCTACGCTGACCACCGGAACAATTTCCGCCCCCGTGCCGGTGAGGAAGCATTCGTCCGCCGTGTACAGATCATATCGGGTTAAATTGGTCTGCCGCGTAGGTATCCCCCCGGTTTGGGCCAACTCCAGCACGACGCCGCGGGTGACGCCCAGCAGGATTCCGCTTTCTTCCGCGGGCGTGATTAACTGCCCGTCCCGAACAATAAAAATATTATCCGCCGTGCACTCACAAACGAATCCCAGATGATTCAACATGACCGCTTCGGCCACGCCGGCGTCAATGGCCTCCCATTTAGCCAGGATATTATTAAGATAATTCAGGCTTTTAATCCGTGGAGATAGCGCCGCCGCCGCGATCCGCGGGGTGCTGGCGGTGATAATGGCCATGCCGTGGCGGTATGTTTCCTCGCTATACATGGCAATTCGCCCCGCGATAATAAACACGCCCGGCGTGCCGCAGTTGGCGGGGGAAATGTCCAATGATCCGCTGCCGCGGGTTACTACCAGCCTGATATAAGCATCCGTTAGTTTGTTGGCCTGGAGTGTCTCATGGATGGCGGCGGTAAGCTCCGGGGCACGATAGGGAATATCCAGCCGAATCGCCCGGGCCGAGTCGTAGAGCCGTTTGATGTGGTCCGTCAGGCGGAACACTCGGCCGCTGTATTCCCGCAGCCCCTCGAATACACCGTCGCCATAAAGCACTCCATGATCAAAAATGCTCACATTGGCCTGCTCCGGTGCCACCAGTTTGCCATTCATCCATATAACGCTCATTGATTGTCTCCTGGGCCGGCAGGATGGTGCGGTATGTTCTTTCCAGCCCACAATCGTCCACCGGTACTAAATCAATGATACATGCTGCCCCGGTTTCGCGCAAGCCCCCAATTCGCCCCTGGCGTGGCAATAAATCCAGGCAAGCCCCTGCCGTGTGAGTTTCCAAGATCAACCATTCCCTTATCGCCGGCATGTATGCCGTCGATTTTGCCGCCCGCCCGGAAAAATTACCACGCTCTTCGCTCCCGGTTCTCCAATGTTTTATAATATCCCCGATACGGGCGTGCCCCGGCGAACCTGCAGAAAGCCGCCGACCCCTGCCACCTTGGAACTCGCCGCGCAATACTCCCGCTGCTGTCACTGTTACGCACTGTCCGGTATAGTACAGATCTACTGGGTTCTATATTGGCCGCAAACAGCAAAGGAGAATGGGATGAAAAATGTGGATTTCAAAGTCGAAGGCGATATTCTTACCATCAAAGTGGATTTGAGTAAGCAATTTGGACCCTCCGCTTCCGGCAAGACCATAATCATCGCCTCCACCGAAGGCAATGTCACCGTTCCGGACCGGGATGAAAAAATCGGCCTGAATGTATATCGGAAAAAGCCATGACGCAGCAAGGCTGCGTGCTTTTTTCCCTCTCATGGTTGAGCCGTAGCAGCGGCTGTAGCATCCGCCTTGTGTGCGCCGTATTGCCGGCTACGTGTGGATAACCGGGTTATCAGCCCGGTGTTCTCCGACGCGATGCCGCTCCAAGCGGCTAAAGATCATCTCGGCGATTACTTGGACCGGCTCCCCAGCCGGTCATAAAGTGCGGCGGCCGTGCGAATGCCGGCGTAGAAGCAGTCTACATCCAGTTTCTCATTCGGCGCGTGAAGATTATCATCCGGCAGGCCAAAGCCCAGTAAGACCGAATCAATGCCCAGCATCTCCTTGAACCATGTCACCACCGGTATCGAGCCGCCTTCGCGCACAAAAACCGGCTTTTTTCCCATGCCTTCTTCGCACGCTTCCACCGCTGCCGCAATGGCGGGCGACGTTTCTGGTGTCAGTGCCGCCGGTGAGGCGCTTAGGCGTTCCAATTTCACCCTGACGCCGGCAGGGGTGATCTGATGAATATAGTTTTCAAAAGCCTCGGCAATCTTGATGGCATCCTGATCCGGCACCAGCCGCATGGATAGTTTCGCCGATGCCGTCGCGGGCAATACGGTTTTGGCTCCCGCACCCTGATAGCCGCTGGTTAAACCGTTGATATCCAGTGTCGGACGACACCAGCGGCGCTCCAGTGTGGTGAAACCGCTTTCTCCCACCAATTGCTCAACGGCCAATTCCCGCGCGAATTGTTTTTCATCAAACGGCAAGGTTTTCCACATCGCCCGCAAGGCCGCATCCGGCACCTGCACCTGATCATAAAACCCCGGAATTGTCGCCCGTCCCTGATTATCATGCAGTTGGCCGAGAATGGCACTTAAAGCATTGGCGGCATTGGCCACCGCACCGCCATACACGCCGGAATGCAAATCCGTATTGGCACCCGTTACGGTCATCTGGTAATACACCAGCCCGCGCAAGCCCGTGGTGATGGCCGGTACACCGCGCGCAAACTGCGATGAATCACTGATGATCAACGTGGATGCGGAAGCCAGGCGATCCGCATTTTCCGCAATGACGGCTCGTAAATGCGGCGAACCGATCTCCTCTTCCCCCTCCAGCAGCACGGTCAGGCGAACCGGCAATTCATAGGCAATCTGTTTCCAGGCAGCCAGGGCCGCCAGATGGCAAAATACCTGTCCTTTGTCATCGCTGGCACCACGGGCAAAAATCTTGCCGTCGCGTATCGTGGCGGTAAACGGCGGAGAGTTCCAAAGCTCCAGCGGTTCGGCGGGTTGAACATCATAATGACCGTAAAACAAAATGTGCGGGGCGTCAGGCTGACACAGGCCGTCCGGCGTGGTCGCCAGCACACACGGGTGTCCGGCGGTTTTTACCAGCGTGGCGTCCAACCCCGCGCCCCGCAGATAAAAAGCCGCCCATTCCGCCGCCGCCTGAATATCCTTGTTATGCTCCGGCTTGGCTGAAACACTGGGAATCGCCAGAAACTCCTTGAGATCGTGCATCCACAACGCCCGGTTCTTTTCAATCCATACAAGCACGCTGTCAAGCATTTTGCAACTCCGGCGTTAAGCGTACATGAACCCCATGTTTGGCCAGATAGTCTTTCACTTGCGGCACCGACCATGTACGGAAATGAAAAATCGATGCCGCCAGAGCCGCATCCGCTTTGCCATCTGTGAGCACTTGAAATAAATGTTCCGGCTTGCCGGCACCGCCGCTGGCCACCACGGGAATATGCACCGCCTCACTGACGGCACGGGTCATGGCAATGTCATAACCTTCCAAGGTGCCGTCGGAATTCATAACATTAAGTACAATTTCACCCGCGCCGCGTGCCTCGGCTTCTTTGGCCCACGCCAGCACCTCGCGCCCGGTACCCACGCGTCCGCCATTCACAAACACTTCCCAAAATTCTCTGCCGTCAGGTTTTTTGACTCTATTAGCATCCAGCCCCAAAACCGTCGCGCATCGCCCGAATTTTCTGGCAATACGGGAAATCAGCTCCGGGTCTTTCACCGCCGCCGAGTTAATACTGACTTTCTCCGCACCGGCTTGAATTAAGCTCGTCGCATCATCCAGCGTGCGGATGCCGCCGCCAACGGTTATCGGCATGAACACACTATCGGCCACGCGCCGCACCACATCGACCATAATCTGCCGGCCCTCATGGCTGGCGGTAATATCATAAAACACCAGTTCATCAGCCCCGCACTGGTCATAAAAAAGAGCCTGTTCCACCGGATCACCAGCATCCACATGATCAAAAAACTTAACGCCTTTGACCACCCGGCCGGCATCGACATCAAGACACGGAATAATGCGCTTCGTTAACATGCCGGGATTATAAGGAAATCCGGAGTTTTAATATAGGAGTATGATTGTAAAACTTTAAAAGCGAACTTTGAAAAGCGACGTATTACGGCAGTCAACGCAACGCGTCAATCATTTTTTATCAGGTAGATGCCCAAGGAGTCTGTCCGAGTAACGGCCAAGATTCTGGAAACCCAACTCACCGGCCTCGCCTTCACGCGTTTTATTGCCGTGCTTCCGGACCGTCAGGAATGGACGACATTATCAATCAGGCGGGTGGTTCCCAATTTCGCGGCTATCAGAAATACGCACGGGTTGCCAACCGTCTGGTGATATACTTCGAGTGTTTCGGCGTGACATGCCAAAGCGTACTGCGCTTCCAGGCCGGACTGCGTGATGCGTTCACTCATACCAGCCTCCAATGCCGCTGCATCCCGCTCACCGCTTTTGTATTGGTGCGTCGCCCAACTCAGGGCCTGGTAAATGCTGCCGGCGCGTGCCCGCTGATCGGGAGTTAAATATCGATTGCGACTGCTCATGGCCAATCCATCTGGCTCGCGCAGGGTGGGGGCGGTGATAATTTCTACCGGCATATTCAAATCGCGAACCATGTGCTTGAGGATCAATTGCTGCTGGAAATCCTTCTGCCCCAGAATCATTGCCGCCGGCTCAACAATACCTAAAAGTTTTGCCACAACTGTGCACACGCCCCGAAAATGTCCGGGGCGAATGGCTCCCTCCAGCACGGTCCCCAACTCGCCGGGATCAATGCTGGTAACATGGCCGGGGGGATATATTTCCTCGGCGGAGGGGCAGAATACCACGTCCGCGTCCCATGCGGTGAGATTGGCTAAATCCTGTTCAATATGGCGCGGATACTTATGAAAATCTTCATGGGGACCGAATTGTGTGGGATTAACGAAAATGGAAGCCGCAACAATTCCATCCGGTCCCGCCAGCCTCCGCGCCATGCGCACCAAGCTTCCATGCCCTTCATGCAAGGCGCCCATGGTAGGCACAAAAATCACTTTGCCGGCCGCCGAATGGCGGTACTGGCGAAATTCGGAAATGGTTTTACAAATGTTCATCCGGCTATCTCTTGTAATTCCGTTTCTAAGGACACGAACCCATGGGGCATGCCCGCAGCAGCTCCATGATTGATTTTCCCATCCGCGGATGTATCAGATTTGGCGCAATTTCCGCCATGGGCCGCAACACAAATAATCGCTCATGCAGACGCGGATGCGGAATGGTTAATTCCGGCTTCTCCAGAATCAGATCATTATAAAAGAGAATGTCCAGGTCTATCAGCCGTGGTCCGTGGCGTATTTCACCGGTTCGAAAACGCCCCAACTTCTGTTCAACACCGGCCAACGCTTTCAAAAGTTCTTCGGGCGACAGTTCCGTTGTCAGGCGCGCGGCCGCATTGCAGTAATCTTCCTGCCCTGCCGGCCCGCCCACCGGGGTGGTGAGAATAAACGGCGATACGCGTTCCACCTGAGTTCCCGGCAACTCCGCAATCGCCGCCAGCGCCTGATGCAGATTATCCTCGCGATTTCCCAGGTTGCTTCCAAGGGCGATGTAGCAAATGGCGGTCATGTTATGCGTTATCCTCTTCAGGGATTTCCAGCGGTTGAAATTGCCGCATCAGGTGCCGCGGAAGGCAAAGGCGGTTCGTTAAACCGCGTCGTGAAAATTACCAGCATCAGCCCTACCGAAGCCCAGAGAGATACACCGATCGTCAACATCCAGCGATGGCCGTCGGGGCCGAAAATTTTGGCGACATCCGTCGTTAAAAACATGAGAAACGCCGCGGCGGATAATGCGGTTAAGGCTCTGCGCCGTGTGATGTAGGCCATGCGTGGATCCGATAAAATCATGCCCACCGCCAACAGCGTTAGAATCAGCGTGACAAAATGCGGCACCCAGGTCCGCGGCGAAGCCCAGAGCATAAAAGCGGCTACCGCTCCGATTTCCAGCACATATCGGCGATCGCGAAGTGTCGGTAACACTTTCCGTGACCACCATAATCCGATCAGCCCGATGGTGATAAGAACCATGCGAATAATCATATCGGAAACCGGCCCCGACACGTTGATGACATTGACATAATGAGCCGGATGTAATTTATCCGGGTGCATGGGAAATGCCGGCACATGGCGGATCAGCCGGGCGATGAAAACCGGTATGGATTGCCCGACAAAATATGTCAGATGACCGCCCGACAGATAGGGCACAATCATGATTCGAGTCCACTGCCGCAGCCACGCCATGTTCTGGCTCCAGCCGAATATGACCGCCGGAATTAATAGCAAACCCAGAAGCAGGCCCGCCAGAAAGCCGCCCGCGACATGCCATTGGCGTTTCCACAAAAAATAAATGAAAAATACCAACGGCGTAACCTTAATGCACACGGCAAACGCGATGAGAATGCCCCCCAGCCATTTCCATCCCGGAGCGTCAAGTTGTGCGGCGCACAACCCCAGCGTCAGCGGCAGCAGCATCAATAGATTGGTCTGCCCTTCCTGAATATCCTGTAATGCCGGCCAGAACCAGACGGCCAAAATTAACAGAATCGCGGTAACGGACAATTTCACGCCCGCCTGTCGGGCTATGCGGTACACCGCCCAGAATATGCCGATGGAAAAAATGTATTTGCACATCGCCCAAATGAATTCCGCATTCGGCGGAGAAAACCAGGTCAACGGCCCGAATATCGCCAGCGTTACCGGGGGGGTTGGAAAGGTATCGCTGGTGTAGGGTACATGGTGTTGTATAAACGGCGGCACCACGACCATCCAGCGGTCAAAGTCGTTGACGTAACGCGTGGAACCGGTTTTTTCCCGATGGATTACCCGCGCACGCGCCTGAAAAGCCGCGACAATCGTGACAATCAACCCGACCGCCAGAATAATGCCGACGGCCAGTTGAAGGGGGGATAGTGTGTTGCTTTTGGCATTCACAGTTGCAATCGTTTCTTTCCTGCCGCCGCACAGGGCGCGTTTCCGCTAAAGTTTCAGCGATCCAATACGCGCAACCGCTTCCCGCACGCGGGATTCATCCACGGTTAGCGCCATGCGCAAATACCCTTCTGCCGCCGGACCAAAGCCCGCACCCGGCACCGTCACCACATGCACTTCTTCCAGCAGGCGGTTACACAAATCCATGGAACTTATTCCCTGCGGAGTATTTACCCAGCAGAAAAACCCGGCTGTGGGTTTGCGAAACTTCCAGCCAAGGGCGGATAGACCACCATGAAGCGCATCGCGCCGTCGCCGGTAAATATCCATTTGTTGTTTCACATCCGGATGATCGTAATGTTCCAGTGCCGCGGCTCCGGCAACTTGAATGGCGTTAAATTGTCCGGAATCCACATTGCCTTTCACCTGCCCCAGGGCCGCCACCACCGCCGGATTTCCCACCGCCCAGCCGATGCGCCAGCCGGTCATATTGAAACTCTTGGATAACGAATGAAATTCGATGGCGACATCCATCGCGCCGGGCACCTGCAAAATGCTGCACGGCGGCTGTTCAAAATAAACCTCTCCATACGCCAGATCATTGGCGATGATCCAGTTGTACTTTTTGGCCATGGCCACCGCTTTTTCATAAAAGCTCAGCGGAGCGGTTGCCGCCGTGGGGTTGTTGGGGTAATTCAACCACAGCAGCCGCGCCTGCTGCCGCACGTCTTCGGGAATGGCATCCAAATCCGGGAGAAAATCGTTGCTCTCCAGCAAGGGAAGATGAAATACCCGTCCGCCGGAGAAAATCGCGCCGCTGGCATACACCGGGTAACCGGGCTGCGGCACCAGAACCACGTCACCGGGATTAATAACCGCCAAAGGCAAATGGGCGATGCCGTCCTTGGACCCGATGGTGGTGATGATATTTTTATCGGCATCGGCCGTGACGCCAAAACGTTTCTGCATGAATCGTGCCGCCGCCTGCCGAAATGCCGGCACGCCCTCATCAAACGGGTAGCGGTGATTTTTGGGATCGTAAATGGCTTTGGCCATTTCATCAATAATAAATTTATGCGTGGGCAAGTCCGGATCACCCACACCCAGGTTAATGACATCCTTGCCTGCGGCCAGGAGTGCGCGCTTTTTACGGTCAATTTCAATAAACAAATAAGGTGGCAATGCCTGCAGGCGTTGGGACTTGGTAAACGACATTAAGAATTTCCTTCCATCAGCGGAAAACAAATCGTCGCTGCCACCGGGAAAATCCGGGGCACCGCGCAGATACGCCAGTGTAAGAAATATTGAACTTCCGGTAAAGTAGCGATCAGGCTACAGGTTACAGGAGGCGTAGCCATGAGTTAGGAGCCGACATAGGTTGACGTAGGTTACAGGTTACGGGTTACAGGGGACGTTGACGTAGGTTACAGGTTACAGGGGACAGGTTACAGGGAGTTTGGAAGCGCTGGCGCTGCGGAATGCGAGATTCCAGGTCCCAGATTCGAGGTTCTAGATTCTAGATTCTAGATTCCAGGTTCTACGTCCCCCCCCCCCCCTCCCCCCAGCCGTCCCGGGGACGCAGTAACTGGACGGTGCTTAACTTGAACGGAGATACACAAATTTGATGCTGGCTTATTACATTCAAACGCTTAATCCATTTATCTGGCAATGGGGAAACTCCGGATTTGGTATCCGCTGGTATGGAACAGCCTATCTGCTGGGCTTTATCATCGCGTACCTGTTAATGAAACGCTTTATCCGCACGGGCCGTATGCTGCTGCCCGCGGAGCAACTGCCGGATTTTGTGCTTTTTGTGGCGATCTTCGGCGTGTTAATCGGCGGACGCCTCGGTGAGGCGCTGCTGTATCGTCCCAGCATGTTTACCAATTTCTCGCCGCCGTTTCCTTACTGGGGATTATTGAAAATTCAGGACGGCGGAATGGCTGCCCATGGCGGAATTGTCGGCGTGTTTATCGCCACGTATATATTCGCCCGTCGTCGCGGCTATCGCTTTCTGAACCTCGTCGATTGCGGTGCCATGGTCGCTCCCATTGGAATATTTTTTGGCCGCATCGCCAATTTTATTAACGGCGAAGTGTATGGCCATATTTCGCACGCGAAATGGGCGGTGCAGTTTCCCACCGAATTGATTTATCAATCGCAACCGCTGGACGCGCGGATTCGCCACCTGGCGGGAAAAATTGCCGCCAAACATCCAGCCAGTGCCCATTTAATGAATCAAAATCCGGTCGCCGGAATGGTGCGCTATATCAGCCATCACCTGCAATGGCATCATCCCAGCCTGGTGTCCGCGCTGGCCCTGCATCCAAAAGAGGAAATTATCAAGCTGGCGCAAACGGGCAAATCCGCCTTTCTTAACGCGCAGCTCCAGCAGATTCCGGATTTTCTCCGTAAAATTAAGCTCGACGTTCAGGCCCGCCATTTGGCTGAAAATGTGATGGTTCGCTATCCGGCTCTTGCCGGTGCCATACGCCGCAATCCCAATATGGAGTTAATTAATCTGGCCCGGCAAGGCAACACGTTTGTCATTACCCACCTGCGTGAAATTCTCAACCCGCGGATTCCCTCGCAACTTATTGAAGCGTCACTGGAAGGGCTGCTGCTGTTTCTGCTTTGCTTTTTTATCGGGTCCCGATGGAAAAAAGAAGGCATTACCGCCGCCTGTTTTGCGACGTTCTACCCCATCATGCGAATGATCGGCGAGCAATTCCGCGCCGGCGATCAGCCCCATCTGATTTTCGGCCACTGGATCTCCCTGGGTGACTTATACAGTTGGCCGATGCTGATTCTCGGCCTGATTTTCCTGATCTGGGCCATCCGCCGCCCGGCAGCGGGGCCGGCAGGAAAGGAGCCAGGAGTTGGTGCAAAGTGACAAGTGACGGGTTACAGGAGACCGGTTCCAGGTTACAGGTTATAGGGAGAGATGTATTGCTCCGTGATCCGTGCCACAAAAACCTGTCCCCTGTAACCCGTCACCCGTCACCCAGGGCGAAATCATATAGAGAAGTAGACATGTCTTAGATTAAATAATATTCGTTTTTATGGATTTGCGCCAGCTGCGCTTTTGTGGTACAAGTTCCGTCTGGTACGCGAGGCCGCGCGATTGGGTAATATTGGCTTGATATTTAAGGAGCTTGGCATGGATGCTCAGCCCTCTGGTGGTGTTTTGTCATTTTTTCAGGATATCCCCGATCCCCGTGCCGCCAATGTGCGGTTCCAGGTGGCGGATATTATCGCCATGGCCATCATGGCTGTGGTGTCTGGTGCCGATGACTGGGCGATGGTCGCCGAGTATGTGCAGTCCAAAGCCAAGTGGCTTAATACGTTTATGGACCTTCCCAATGGAGCCACACCGTCTTGTCATACCTTCCGACGATTCTTCGAGCGGTTGAATCCGGAAGCCTTCGAGGCCTGCTTTCTCAAGTGGATGCAGGAGGTGGTAAAGGTTTCCGGTGGCAAACTCTTGGCGGTGGACGGTAAAACCTTGCGGCGGAGTTTCCGACATGGCTGGGATAAAAGTGGCATGGCCCACATGGTCAGCGTATTCGCCCAGGCCAACCGTCAGGTATTAAGTCAGATTCAGTGCGATGGCAAAGGCCAGGAGATTAGCGCGATCCTTAAAATACTGGCCTTGGTGGATATTCAGGGGGCGGTGGTGAGTATAGACGCCATGGGCTGTCAGAAGACCATTGCCGAGACGATTGTGGAATCCAAGGGGGATTATGTGTTGGCGGTTAAGGAGAATCAACCGTCGTTATATGAAGCCCTGCAACGGGAATTCAATGCGATGGTGCTCGATGGGTTCAAGGGGATTCTCCATGACGAGCACCACAGCGAAGAGGAAGGCCACAGCCGCCATGAAATACGCCGCACTTATGTGACCAACGACCTTAGCTGGCTGCCCATGCGGAAGCAATGGGATGGCTTGGGATCCGTGGCCATGGTAGAGACGATACGGGAAGTGCTGGGAACTGAAAAACGCGAGGTTCAGACCTTCCGCCGTTATTACATCAGCAGTTTGACAGATTGTAATGCCGCCAAGATGTCCGACTGCATCCGTGGCCATTGGGGTGTGGAGAATAACCTGCACTGGCAGTTGGATGTAAGCTTTCAGGAAGACCAGAGCCGTCTGCGCAAAGGATACGGAGCGCAGAACATGAGCCGACTGCGAAGGATGGCATTAAATCTGATCAAGCGTAATAAGATTACAAGGGGCAAGGCCAGAAACGGCGGCATCAAGACCCGCCGTGGCCGGGCGGGCTGGGATAACGACTTCCTGCTGGAAATCCTCACCGGTACCCCGGTGGCCTGACCAACGGCGAAAATAAAGGCTCCGTGGCACCGTAGACCGGTACGCCGCAATCCCGACGCGCCGGGAGGCGACTGCGGAATAATATGCTGCGCGTAAATACGGAATTCGGCGGCTAAAACGGCAAAGGTACGCTATTTTCACACGAACCGGTGGCCAAGTGGTGACTGACATCCCCGGAGATACCGGAAAAACCGAATCGTCACATGGGATTTGCTATATATGATTTTGCCCTGGTTAATCCACGTAACCGCACGTAATCGCATTCCAATCCGGCTCTAAATTTGTTATAATTTCTGATTGGTTAGAAGGCTAACGGGAACCATTAATGAAACCATTTTGGCGATTGATGCGGGGCGCGTGGCCCTACCGCTGGCAGATTGTATTTTCGTTTTTGTGTGCCATCGGGGTGAGTTTGTCCTACGCGTCCGGCGTCGCAACACTTTATCCAGTAATGAAAATTTTTATGGGTGCGGAAGGGGTTCATGGCTGGCGGGATCAGACCATCACCCAGCAACGCCTGCACATCCAGACTTTGGGGCTGACTGCCAGTGCCCGCAAGGGGAAACTGGCCATCAGCATTCTTGGCGTTGGTGCCAAGGCTCAGGAGCCTTTGCATAGTATTCAAATTGGCGATCAAATTCGTAGCGTGCGGATTATTTCACCAACCGGCCAGGCCTCGGGAACCGCTGATTCCTGGCTCAAAATGATGGCGCTGTTAGCCAATGCCAAGCCCGGCAGCACTGCGCAATTAACTGTAACAGCTAACGATGGGTCCGCACCGCGAACGCTTTCTGCGACACTTCCGCCGGTAAAATGGAGTACGCGGCTCTGGGCGTCGGCTGTGAAGCTTATGCCGCAACGCCGAATCTGGAGCCTGTTTTGGGTGGTCATGGTCTTTATCGGTTTGTGCATTGTGGGCAGCACATTCCGTTATCTTCAGAGCTTTATCAGCGGTGTGGTGGCCAATAAAGTTATTGTTGATCTGCGACGCAAGCTTTTTAATCATATCTTGGATTTGCCGCTGTCTTACACGGCAAATAAGGGCACGCATGACCTGGTCAGCAGAGTCAACGTAGATACGACCTTTGTCGCCGGCGGTTTGGGAACTGTGCTGGGGAAAGCGATTCTTGAGCCGACAAAATCGCTGGGCGTGGCGATTCTGGCGGTCATGGTGGATTGGCAGATGTTTCTGGCCATGCTGCTGATATTGCCGGCCATGGGCGTGGTGATCCGCAAATACGGTAAGAAAATGATGAATATGGGGGGCATGCAGCTACAAGGTTGGTCGGCGGTGGTGGGAATTAGTAGCGAGTCGCTGGAGTCCATACGCGTAATCAAGGCCTACTCAGGTGCCGGTTACGAACGGCGGCGCTTTGCAAAAGCGAATCGTGATTTGTTCAAAGCTATTCGCCATTTGCAGCATTACATGGCGCTGTCCCGCCCCATGTTTGAAACCATGTCGATCATCTTAGTAAGCATACCGCTGATGTGGGCGGCGGAGTTGACATTCCACCATGTCATTGGGCGCGACGAATTTTTCCTGATGCTGGCTTGCCTGATTGCTATTTTTGAACCCCTGCGGAAACTCAATGATATTAACAGCCAGGTGCAAATCGCCAATTCGGCTGCCCAGCGCTGTTTTGAAATCATTGATCTTCCTCCGGAACCAAATTTATCGCCGAGCTTGCCCAGACTGCCGCGTCATACGCAGGCGGTACAGTTCGAGAATATTTCTTTCAAATATCCCGGCCACGATGAATGGGTCTTGCAGGATATTCATATAACGATTCCCCGCGGCCAGATGGTTGCGGTGGTGGGGAGCAATGGCTCGGGCAAAACCACGCTGCTTTCTCTTTTGCCCCGGCTGTATATTCCTACCGAGGGCCGAATTCTCATTGATGGCGTAGATACAGCCACGATATCAGTAAATTCCCTGCGGCGGCAGATCGGCCTGGTGACTCAGGAAACAGTTTTGTTCTCAGATACGCTATACAACAACATCGCTTATGGAATGCGCCAAGCCGGCCATGATCAGATTATGCAAGCGGCCCAACGCAGCTATACCGATGAATTCGCCCGTGATTTGCCCCAGGGCTACCAGACGCAGGTTGGACAGGGCGGTGCCCGGCTTTCCGGCGGGCAGCGGCAGCGCATTGCGTTGGCGCGAGCGATTTTGCGTGACCCGGCCATTTTAATACTTGATGAAGCGATGAGTCAGGTGGATTCCGACAGTGAAGCGAAAATCTCCTTAGCGCTGGAAGATTTCATGCGTGACCGCACCACCTTTATCATTGCCCATCGCTTCAGCACCGTGATGTCCGCGGACTTGGTGGTATGCCTGGATGCCGGTCGAATCGTCGGCTGCGGCACGCATCAGGAGCTATTCACAAGCTGCCCGCCGTATCGGAGGCTGTATGAGACGCAGTTGATCAATGCCTCTGCGGAAATAAGTGAACCAATTCCTGCGGGTGCGTCATTGGCACCCGACGTCGCTTAGGTGGGTGCTTAATGCCGCGGTGTCAAAACTCCATTGTTTCGGCGATGACGCTCAGGTAGGGCCTAAGTCCGGTCCACTTCCGGTAGTTCTAACCCTCTTAGCGATCCTACGGGCACAGTGGCGTGAAAGGCGGTTCATTGCTGCAGACGGAGCCGCTGGCGCGAAGGTGCAATAAAGTGCGCGGGGATTATCTTCAGATGTTTTGTTTGTGACTGCCGTCCGATTCCTGCAACTCTCGCCGCAGCCACGCGGCGGTGCGGGCGATTCCATCGCACAGCGACACCCTTGGTGACCAATCCATTTCCCGCCTGATCAGAGAGTTGTCCAAGATGCTGATTGGAACGTCGAATGGCCGCCCGGGCAAGTAACGGCGGGTAATGGCCACGCCCAGCACGTCCTCAATGACGCCGACGAGAGTGTCCAGACTCGTCCCGGCACCGGTTCCCACGTTGAAAACCGTCTTATCGCCGGTGTATACCAAGGCCTTTGCAAAAGCATCGGCGACATCGCGAATATAGATGTAATCGCGGGTAATGCTGCCATCGCCCCAGATGTCAATGGGTTCCCCGCGAATGGCTCGGTATAGAAAGGCGGCAACAGCGCCTTGCGCAGTTTGGATCCGTTGCCGCTCGCCAAAGGGGTTGGCAACGCGCAAAATTACTGCCTTCCCGCCGTGAAGGTATTGGAACAAATGCAGATATTTTTCAATGGCAAGCTTTGTAATCCCGTATGAAACCTCCGGTTCAGTCGGGTGCGACTCGCTGATCGGCACGGAAGTAGGCTTACCGTACACCGTGCCGCCCGAGGAGATAAAGATAATTTTACGGACATTGTGCTCAACCATGGCACCAATCATCTGCAGCGTGGCGACAACATTCGTCTGGACATCGTAAATCGGGTCTTCGTTGGATGTCTTCGGCAGGGTGGTTGAAACCAAATGCACCACTGCATCCATCCCCCTGACCGCGTCGTCCACATCATGCACGCTGGAGAAATCACCTGTGGTCCATTGCACCTCTTCATGCGGATGAAAAACTCGAAATGGTTCCACGCGAGGCCTTTCAAAAATCCGCAAACTATGGCCATCAAGCAATAACCGATCCGCCACGGCCGATCCAATAAATCCGCCGCCGCCGAAAATAACACATTTCATCCTTTGGCTCCATGTTAACAATTAAAGCGGATTATCATGTAGAAATAAAGAAATCGCAAGGTTTTCCTCATTGAGCATCGGCTAGAATTCCGTCATCTAGTATCTCGTGAGAGCTACCGGGATTCCGCGCCAAGAATGAGGCAATGTAGGCTGAAAGATAGGCTTTCGCCACGGCGCGCACGCTGAATTTATCACTGAGTTCAGAAGTGCGAGATCCCAATTCTCTCAATAAATGAGGATCTGTCGCGAGCTTGCCAATGCTTTCCGCAAGTTGGTTTACCGGAATTTGACCTTCTTCGAGCGTGAGAATTATGCCCGCCGGGCCGGAGGAGCTTGACATAATACGCTTGATCTCGCCAATGTCCGTGGCGATCATTGGACGACCTGCGGCCAGGCAATCTAAGAGTATCAGAGGAAAGCTCTCGCCGGCGAAGCGAGATGGTAAAAGTCCCGCGTCCGAAAGTTTAAATAATTCAAGCAGGTCATCGCGGAATCCAAGAACGTGAACGTGTTTTTCCGTCCCCTCGGCGAGTAAACGGTCGGATTCGGGTCCGTTCCCGACCAGTAGCAGGTGAATGTCTCGTCCGGTCATATTCCTCGCCGCTGTACAGGCCGCGATGGCTTCCAACCACCCCTTCTCCGGAATCGCCCGGCTGATCAGACATGCCACAAATGCCGACTCGGGAATTCCCAAGTCGCCGCGCGATACTGACGAAATTGAGCGAATTTCGGTGGCATTTGGAATATTGGTAAACCGTTTTTCAACGAGAAACTGGGGCGGAAAATTTTTCAGATTTTTTTCAGCCGCGTAGCAGAAGCGGTCAACGCGTTTCTCAAGCAACGCAATAATTCGATAAATTTCGAGGCCGTCCATCATGTCGTACATTCCGTGAGTTGTACATATGAATGCACAGCGGCTGTTGGTTTGCAGCAGGTCGGCGACCGCTACATCCACCCACGCATGGTGGGTATGGATTACATCAATCTTCATATCATCAACCAATTGCGGAAGCTGCGAAGGATCGCTGATTTCGACCACCGGAATATCCGATCGGATGCGTTTGCGGACTGCCTGTATCGTTGGTTCCCTGTTAAAATTGCAAAAGGTCACGTTGCAATCCAATTCACGCAGTCCGTTTGCCAGTATGATTGGGAATGTTTCGCCTCCGCCGGAAGTCATCGCGAATCCACAGATCATGATATTGAGCCGGTGGCGTTTCGGGACCATGAGTTCACGATATTCGTTGGTAATAAAATCGAGCGGATCCTGCGGGCGGTTTAATCTCCAAAGCGCCGCCACCGTGTCCATGTGGCGTTGGCAATCGTCAGCGGCGATATGGTAGTATCGCTGGGCGAAACGCAGCACGTCGGCGTGTTCACGGTAGAATCTCTCATCTTTGTGCAAATTTACCGAGGTGTTGGCGCTGTGCAGCCGATAAAGGTTCATGGGCTTTTCCGAGTAGCCAATTAATCCACCCCGACAGATATTAAGGTAGAATATCCAATCACCACAGACTTTAAAATTAATCCAGCCCTGGGCACAGAGTTTGGATAGATCAAGGGGTTTTCGGAATATCGCGGAACCGACATTTGGTATGATATTTTTCGCGACCCATGCCCTCGGCACAAGCGTGGCGGCACCCATGACAAAGGATCGCTGCCAGAGCTCCGGGGCAACGTCGTGCAAGTATTCATCGGTGGACCAGACGACTTTCCCGCCGTCGTCAATGAATAGTGTTTTGCAGAAAGCCAAAGTCACAGCCGAATTTGTAAACATCGGCACCAGCTCTGAAAGGAATTCGGCTTCGGAATTGTCATCCGATTCGGCAATCCATATTAGTTCCCCCCGCGCCATTTCCATTCCTTTTTTCCATTGAGCGAAAGGTGAACCGGAGTTATGTGTATTGCAAATCAGCCGAGTATTTTGCCTGTAACGTTCGGCATATTCCTTAAGTATTGCAACACTCCCATCAACCGATGCGTCATCGAGCAGGATGACTTCGATGTTCGAATAGGATTGATTATAAATCGAATCCAGTCGATCCCTCAGATATTTTGCGTGGTTATAATTGGGAACTATCACTGAGATGCACGGTGCAAAGGAAGCGGCGGAAGCCCCCCGCTGTGGGGTTTCCCTCTCCGGCACCCCTCGGGAAATGTGGGCCTTCCTCCCCAGATACTCGTCGGGCATTTTTTTTGCCATCAAAAAATAGCGGACAGGCCGGGTCTGTTTTCGGAGGATCTTTAACCCCTTTATGAGCCTCCTTACCCATCGCTGCACTTCCCGGACCGGGCGGGTTAGCCGCCAGGAAAGCGAACTAACCATGCTGGCTATCTTGGCTTCCCGATCGGCCGTCTTCCACGAAGAGGCAGCTCTTAGATACTCCAGGTCGGCGGAAGATTGGCGTTGTTGCTCCCGCAAATTCGTAACCAATTCATCGCGCCGTTGAGCCTCGGCCCGTAGGTCGGCAATCGCCAAATTCTGCCGATCCAGTTCCCTCCGCAATTCACTGTGTGACTGCGCCAATTTTCCAAGTTCCCGTTCCTTATCCGCCAGATCAATTGTCTTTGACGCCGAAATCGCCTTTAGCCGCTCCAGTTCCGCGCAATATTGACGCTGTTGATCCTGCAGAGTTTTGACCAATTCATCACGCCTGTATGCCTGATCCTGGAAAGAAGCGATCGCCTCGTCGCGTTGGTTTATTTCGGTTTGCAGTTTGACGATGGCCAAGTCCCTCTCTCCCAGCTCCGCCCGCATGTCACCATTGGACCTCGCCAACTCTTGGAGATCGTGTTCTCGGGCCGTCAACTGTGATTGGAGGTGCACTTCCGAGTTGCATAGACGCGTGATTACTCCATTTTCATAATCCTCTGTGGCTGCAAACCCAACCAGGCCGACAGGAAAGTCCGGGAGCACGGCGTTGCTTGCGGCCATTAGGAAATAGCGCCACCAATTTTCGGGCCCCTCAGGCCCCCAAATGGCACCTCCATCTATCGCCATGAACTCGTTCAGCGATCGCCGGCCTTTCAGATGGGCAATCAGGGATCCGTAAGTCACGCGTTGTCCGAAGGGTTGTGTGTTTGCGAAGTAGCGCCCAAGAAGCTCGGTAAACTCGGTTAATTCCAGCTCCTTCATGTGGAACGGATTGGGCAGACCGTTCGCCGCGCGGTATATCGCGCGGTTAGGCGTGGAAACCAAAAGAACCCCATCCAGTGTCAAAACGCGCGTGATTTCTGAAAGCATTTGATCGTGCTGGTCTGTGTGCTCGAGCGTTTCGAAGCTCACCACCAGGTCCACTGACCGATCCGGAAGCGGAATACGCTCACAGGTCCCGACCGTGAATGAAAGATTCTCACGCACATACCGTTTGCGCGCGTGGTTGACGGTCTGCGCGTCAATGTCTACCCCGACCGCGTAAGCTGCCGTCGCAGCCAGAATTTCCGTCCCATACCCCTCGCCGCATGCAATATCCAGCACTCGCTTGCCCGCGGCAAGTTGGCGTGCCATGTAATATCGGTGTCTGTGCTCAAGCTCAATCTGACCGTGAATTCCCGGAACGTAACGCTCCCCTGTGAATGGAAGCTCTGGAACATCCGACATGAAGTACTCCCGCGTGTCTCCGGGCGCTGGCCGCCACCCGGCATTGAGACGAAACACCACCGAGGCGTCTGCGCGATCTTAATGATTACAAAACCATACGGTTCCCATCAAGAGCATCGTCTTGGCAAAATGCTATCATCAACCACCGGCCTGGTCAAAGTTGGCACCCAACAGTGTCCACTGTACACATTGGGATTGGTGAATGAAACGGGGATATAGCCGGGACCCAGTTGGTTTCAGCGAATAGCGGCGGCCTTTATAGCGGTTGTTTCGGGGACCGGCGGGCGGCATAATTACCTAACCTAAACGCTGTTCCATGGCAGGCAGTAATCGCGCTGTGTTATCCATTCGCGCTCCAAGGTATCGGCTTGAGGTAAAAATCCGCGCCACAACTGCACGTTGGCAGTTCTGCCAATTCCAAGCCACCGTGAATTTTTGTGATCCTATCATTAGAAATCAAGCATAAATAAGTATATCAGGGCCTATTTCTTGGTCGATCCATGCTTTCTCCGTTATGTAGTGTCGTCAATGGCTGAAATTCCACCACAAAGCGGTTGATATTCAACCACAAAAAAGGTTATTATTCCAATATGTTGGTTCAACGATACATTACACCGCTCGTCGAAACCGCACTGCTTGATACGCCTGCCGTTTACATCCAAGGGCCTCGGCAGGCCGACAAAAGTACGCTTGTGAAAATGCTTTCGGAAAAGACGGGGCGGCGTTATCTATCGCTTGATGATGCCGCCACGCTTGCCGCTGCCCGTACTGATCCGGGTGGGTTCTAAAGCTGATTTGCGCGGTATGGAGGTGCTTCGTCAAGCCGCGGGGCAAAACTTTCTGCGCGGCGTTATTTTTTACACTGGTCATGAAACACTTCCCTTCGGCCCGGATTGCTGGGCGGTTCCAATCGATGCGCTTTGGACCGGCACCGGATGACGATTCAATCTTATTACCTGCCTTGTTAAGCGGGTCAAAGTAATGTATACTATAGGTGTATACATTGGAGTTTCCGCGATGGTGCGAACGCAACTCTATCTGACACCGCAGGAACGCGAGGGTTTGGCTGCTTTATCACTGGCAACGGGCCGGAACCAAAGTGATTTAATGCGCGAGGCGGTGGATCGCCTGATCGAGCAATTCAGCGCACAGCGAAAGGCCATGGTGTTGGATCAAGCTGCGGGGATGTGGGCAAAACGCAGGGAATTGCCGAGCGTTCCACGCCTGCGTTCCCAATGGGATCGGGGTTAAAACCGTGACCGAACGGATTCTTGTCGACACGGATGTGATGGTTGATTATCTTCGCGGCTATGCGGAGGCAGTGAAATTCATTAAGAAATACGCCGATCATATTATCCTGTCATCCATTACCGTCGCCGAGTTGTATGTGGGTGTCAGAGACGGGCCAGAGCGGGAAATACTCGATAACGTGATTTCATTATTCCGGGTGGTACCCGTTACTGCCCAGATCGCGCTGGCCGGCGGTCTGCTGAAACGGGATTTCGGGAAATCGCATGGCGTTGGCCTGGCTGACGCCATAATCGCGGCGACCGCTCAAAGCGAGAACGCGAAACTCTGCACACTTAACGCAAAACATTATCCCATGCTGGCGGGGATCAGGCCCGTTTATACCAAGAAATAGCGTAACCGTTCACGACTGCTCTGATCAGTAGCGGGCTGTATTAAGGGCTTAGAATCCGGCGTTCAACCATCCTGATCGGGAATGCGTTTTTGGCACTTGGTTCGCGCGAACCCTTATTGGTCAAGAATTACGACAATGGCGTCTAGGAGCCTGTCCGAGTAATCGCCGGGATTGCGATGGGTCTGGAATGTCCCGTATGCGCGGCGGAGGATCGAGCCGACTCGGAATACGAGTCTGCGAGATCCGACAACAAAGCAGACGGGGCATTTCAGGCCCACCCGAAGGGCGGCGTGCTTTTTGGCACCCCTCTGCGGCGCGGCTCCTCGGAGTACCATCCCTGTCAGGTACGCCATCGTCGCCGCTTCTTGATGGAAGCCAAAAATCATGCCGTCGCAACCCGGCCATTACTTGGACAGGCTCCTAGTACTACAGCGCAATATTTGCTCAAGCTTTAGCCGTATGTGGACCGATAGATCAGTCATTGAACAAGGAGGTTC
>DAHVEJ010000170.1 GCA_027313145.1 Phycisphaerales bacterium
TCGACGTTTGCACACGCTGGGGCTCAAATTGAACGACATGATAGTCTGCGATTGGAGCCACTTGTAGCGTTGTAGTATTAGATGCCGGCATTTTACATTGAGAGTTCCGAAAAATCTGGGCCGACCGGCTCAACCTGCCAGGAAAAATGGCAGCACAGCGCTTCCAAAATTCTAACTCCTGACTCCTAACTTCTAACTCCTCTTCACCCCCTTTTCCTTGCCCGCGACGTCTGACGGAATAATTTTATGGCAAAACCAACGCCCACAACATCTTCTCCACGCCCGGTCTGGCTGGCCTGGGCACCGGCTTTTGCGTGCGTCATCCTGCTGGCCGCTATTGAGGCCCGGGCATACTTTGAAAAGCCTCCCCGACAGGCCGGCGCATATCTGGCGCATGTGCACGCACTGGCGGAGACGATGCCAAAAGCGTTCGGCCACTGGATTGGCCGCGATGTGCCCTTGCCGTTGTCTGCGGTACATCTGCTGCAGCCGAATGTGGATTTGTGCCGCAATTTTGTAAACCGCCAAACCGGTGAACAGGCCACACTCATGGTCATTGACTGCTCGGACACGCGCAATCTTTCGGGTCACTATCCCCCGAATTGCTATCCCGGCAACGGCTGGATCTTGGATAAATCAACGCCGAAAACCTGGGTGATCAACAAAACCCCCATCACGGGCATGGAATATAAATTCCACCGGGGGGCCTTTGATACTGAATCACATATATATGTAGATGATTTTTTTATCATGCCGGACGGCAAATTTCTCGCTACGGAACGGGAATTTCTCCATGAGTCCGGAAGCTTTAATGAAAGAGTGTTTGGGGCCGCGCAGGTGGAACTTACTTTACCTGGCGACATGCTTCCCGCTGATCGATTGCAAGTGTTTCATGATCTGATTGGCGCGAACTGGAAGCTCATTAGTGCAATTTTACACGGAGTATCCAATGAATCCGCGAAATGACAACATGGATTACGCGCCAACATCCCTGCGACCGGAGATGACTCCCGGGCCGGTGCAGTACGCCGATTCCGGCGAAACAATGGCCAACCCGCTGTTGCTGATGCATCGGTTTCTCACCGGCCGTTATCACTGGGCGATTCTGCTGGGGCTGGTGCTGGCGATCGCCGGCAGTGCCTTGACGTATAAGAGTATCAAGCTGGTATTCACCAGTACCGGGCTGGTGCGCATCTTGCCGTACCTGCCCCGCATTCTCTATACCACGTCACAAAATGAAGCCATGCCGATGTTCAGCGCGTACATTAATTCTCAAACCGCGCTGATTATGAGTTCCCGCACCATTGATCTGGCCATGCAGGATCCCAAATGGCAGGCATTGCATCGTGGTATTGATGCGCGGGCCAAAGCCCGCTTCGCCCGGGAACTTACTGTGACCCACAAACCGGGAAGCGAATTAATTTATGTCAGCTACACCAGCAAGGACCCGGTGGTGGCGCAAATTGGTGCCGACGCCGTCATACGTGCCTATCGCCAACTATACAGCCACGGCGATTCCGCCACGCAAAGTCTGCAAATCAGCGCATTGCGCGAACGCCAGACCGTTTTGCAAAATGAATTGCAAAGTGATCAGGAGCAGATCGCATCGTTGGCCAGCCAATACGGCGCGGACGGCCTGGGGACGGTTTACAATTATAAACTCGGCCTGATGAATGAACTTGACACCCAATGGCAGGAAGCCCGCATTGCTTTGGCCAAGGCCGGCTCCAGTGCCGTGACGCCCGACGGGAAAAAAGGCAAGCCCGCAAAAGTTGCCAAAGCGCCATTGCCGCCGGTCTATGATCCGCAATTGGCCCAGTTTGAACTCCAAGTCCTGGCTTTGAAAAAGTCAATCAAGGAACTGGAGCTGTCCGGTCTGGGGCCTAACAACCATCGGATCATGACGTTGCAATCCAGCTTGGATGCCCTGCGCGATGAAATGCGCAGCTATCAGGCGGGTTTGGCCGGCAAAGGAGCGCCCATGGCCCCCACCATGCCCGGGGCGGCCATGTCGTTGCCGTTGCTCAAGGCGCGGGAGCGTCAACTGCGGATTTTGTATAAGTCTGTTAAGGCTCAAACCCTTGATCTAGGTGCCCGGTTTGCCAAGGTACAGAGCCTGCAAACCCAAAGTCAGGATTTGCGACAGCAATTGCATACCATTCAATCGCGCATGGACGCCATCAATATGGAATCGGCAACGGGGGGACGTATCCGTGTCGAAAGCACCGGTGATTTCCCGGCGGCCCCGACGACGAAGTCACGCCATCTGCGCCTGGCGGCTGCCGCGGCCGCCGGACTTGGCGGGATGATCGTGGGCTTTGGGCTGATTCTGCTGTGGGGATTCCTGCATGGTAATCTCCGTTCAGTGGGTGATATGCAGATTACCACGCTGAATTCTTACCGTATTCTGGGTGCCGTTCCACAATTGCCGCCCAACGGCGCAGCCACACCGCTGGAATTGGCGATTGGTGCCCACAGTGTTCACCGCATTCGGGGCCTGCTGCAGGTGCGACCGCATTCCGACGGCAGTCAGGCCTTGGCCCTGACCAGCCCCACCGCCGGCACCGGAAAAACCAGCATGGTTCTGGCTCTGGGAATGTCGTATGCCGCCTCGGGCATGAAAACATTGCTGATAGATGCGGATGTGGTCGGCGGACAACTCACTGATCGCATGGGTATTTTGCGCAGCCAGCGCCTCGGGGATGTCATGGTCAAACACAAAATGATCACCCGTGAGCAGCTCAAGGAAGCCCTTGTCGTGGCGGGGGAATCCAAACGCCCCTTAGGCTCGGAACTGTTGAATCTCGGGTACATTGACCATGAAATGCTTGACAAAGCGTTGCACCTGCAACGTTTAAGCAAACGCGGTCTGATGGACGCGGTGGCCGGGAAACCACTGGATGAATGCGTCGTACATACCAAGATTCGGAATCTGGACGTTTTACCGCTGGGGCGCACCAAAGCCCATCATGGTGCCCGTATGTCTCCGGCATCCATCCGGGCCATGTTGGCGCATGCCAAGGAACAATACGAAATGGTGCTGGTGGATACTGGCCCGGTATTGGGGTCACTGGAATCCGCATTGTTGGCCAGTCAGGCCGATGGCGTGCTGATGGTGGTGGCCCGTGGGGAAAGCCGAAATCTTTCCGGGCGTGCCGCGGATTATCTGGCTTCGGTTGGTGCCCACCTGGAAGGGGTGGTATTTAACCGTGCTACCGAACGCGACATGCAGCGGCAGTCGTATAGTACATCGCTGGAAAGCTTCACCAGTGCCGCACCATCGGCGGACAATGCCCTGGCGGTTCAGAATGATGCTGATCGCCTCAAGCCGCTGGTGCCACTTGGCCCCCTGGCGATGGCGGTTGCCGCTTCCAGCAGTATGCAGGATGAAGAGGATAAATGACCCAATTGGCGGATCAGAATTTGTACCCTGCCATGGAACCCGCGGCAAATTCGCTGACGGTGTGGGGATATTCCGCATCCGCATTGCATGATCTGTTCTGGTTATCCCGGGAAGTTGCCATTGTGCGGCCCGGTATTAACAATCCCATCGATCATGATGCCCGACTGTTTATGCTGGTTCCCGCCGGAATGCTGTTTCGCCTGCACCTGCGGTTGGTGCTGGATCAATTATTTTGGATGCCGCGATCCGTTTATTTTATCGGGTTCTACCCGCCGGCACGCCGGCACCGTGCTCCCGACAGTCATCCATCACCGCGCGATACAAATGGACATGCCGGCGCTGGAACGCGGCATGAACCTGCCGCCCGCGCGGCCCTTACGCCGCATCGGCATATTGCCGAATACTGGAATACCATTCCTACTGCGGGTAACCTATGGATGACGCTGCGGCGGCAATACCCGGATTTTGGCTCAATCAAAGTGCCCGGCATGGTGTATAAAGACTCGGCGTGTCAGGCCGTTGATTATCTTCAGGCTCTGGCCCGGGATTGGGCTGATCCGGAAGTTGCCATTCCGGGCATCGCCCAACTGGCGCATCATGTGCATGGGCCAATAGGTTTTGATATGTCGATGTTGAAATCTCATACGCGGCCCCTTTGGATTGGCCATGGCCGCGGCGGCACCGAGCCTGCTACTGCCGCCGGGATACTGCCTGATGCGGTACCGGTCGGAAAGCCCGACGAATCACATAGCGAGAGGAAATAATGAATTCACGGCAACGCATGAAACGCCGCCTGTTGATATTGGGCTGCGTAATTCTGGCTTTGGTGGTGCTTGGCGGGGCGCTGGTAATCTATCGGAAGCACAGCATCCACGAGCACTTCCTGCAGCTTCGCGCCCAGGGACTGGCTGCCGTAAAAGCCAAAAAATATGAATTGGCGCTGGAAGACCTTGGTGCCTATCTCGGTCAGGATCCCACCGATCTGCCATCGCTGGAAGGCTATGCCGCCGCCAGCCTGAAAGTTCCCCAGCCCGGCGCGAAAAATCTTTTCCAGGCCGCGTCGGTCATTAAACAGATTCTTTACCAAAAGCCCAATGACGTCACGTATCAGCAGAAGCTGGTTAAATTGCTGGCCGAACTGAATTACGACGTGGAATGTGTAACGCTGGCCCATCAGATGCTGGCCAAAGATCCCAACAATTTGCCGGCCCTTGAATCCGAATCTCAGGCCTACGGCCGACTGCGCAAATTCAAACGCGCCTTTGCGGCAGCGGAAAAAGCGTTTCAGCTATCGCCAAACCGGATTCAAAACGGTTTTCTCGCCCTGGATATGCTCTACCAACAGCAGTTACCCGCCGGCACGCTGACCCATTGGGCGGATACCTTTCTAGCTAAGGCCCCGGCCAACCCGGTTTATCAGGTCCTCGGCAGCGCCGCGGCCGCGCTAGCCGGCCAACCGGCGGCCGCGAAACGCCTGGCCCTGCAAGCTTCGTCCAATCCGAAGCTACCCGAGCCGGTCATTCTTCCGCTGGTGCAGCAGTTGGATTCTTTGCAGCTTTATACCCAGGCCACCATGGTGCTGGAACACGCGGTCCGACACGGCGCATCGGTCCCAATTCTGGAAGCATTATGCGAACGGCTGTATCAGCAGGGAAATGACGCGGCTGTATTGCAACTCACGGCGGCGAAATCAACGGGACACCCACTACTTTTGGCCTACCGTGCCCGATCTCTGATCAGCCTGGGCCATCTGCATCGTGCCAGGAAGATTATCCAGGAACTCAAAACGATTAAAACTCCGGTCGCCGGCCAGTGGTACGCGGTTTTAAATCTGCAATTAACGCCCAACGTCTCAGATCTGACCCGCATGAAGGTTCTGCGCGGTGCCGCGTCCACTTTTCCCGGGCAGGCGTACTTCGTTGACTTATTGGGAACCGGGTACCAGCACGTGGGCGAACTGGAACTTGCTTTGCTTGAGTGGGAAAGTGCCGCACGCCTGGCACCCACCTGGCCCCAGCCCATTTTGCATCTGGCCATCGGGCTGGTAGGGGCAGGACATATTAAGGCGGCCGATGTGCTGATAAAGCGCGCCGCACAATTGGCACCAAATAATAAACAGGTGCTTATTGACCAAGTACGAATCCAGGCTACCGCAACCGCTGTCAATAAGCCGCAGCGCGTTCAAGCGTTATTGCATTCCATTGAAAGCGTGCAGAAAAAATTTCCCGGAAAGGCCATTCTGGTTTCGGAGCAGGTGCGTTGCTGGATAGCTTTAAAGCAGTTGGGGCAAGCCCGCAACGTCATAGCCGCCGCTCTGGCATCTAAGCCTCCGCACAAGCTTTCCACCCTGTTGAATCTGTATGCCATCAATAACCTCAACAAGCTGGGCATGGGCCAGGCTATTCTGGCTCACGCGGAGAACATATATGGCTTGCGCCCGCGTATTGCTCTGGCCCGTGCCGGGCGATTGCTGCGGGCCAAACACGCAAAACAAGCTTTGGCCTATTTAAAATCACACCGCAAAACTTCCGGCCCAGCTGCGCCACAGTGGGATTTGGCAATGGCCGAGTACCTGTCGGCCACAAAAAACAGCGCCGCCCCCAAAGCCTGGAAATTGGCGGCCGTGGCGGATGCGGATAATGCCCACGCCCAGTGGCTGGCGTTGTCCGTGCCGGGCCTGCAAACGGATCGCACCTTTATCCTTAAGACGTTCGGCCGTCTGGAGGCCATCATCGGCAAAGGCGGATTTTCATGGAAAATGGCCCAGGCCGGATGGCTGGTCAATCACAGCACCGGCAAAAAAGACCTCGTGGCCGCCCGAAAATTGCTGACGCAATGTATTGTCACCTCACCAGATGTGCTGCTGCCGCATTTGCTTCTGGCGCAGATTTATATGAAAAATTCCGACAAGGTCGATGCCATCAGTCAGCTTCAGGTAGCTGCGGCGTTGGCCCCGCAGAATGCCGGCGTGGCACTGCAACTGGCTCAGTTGTATCAAAGTGAAGGTGACAGTCAACACGCGCGCCAATACCTGCGACAGGTCGCCGATTCGCCCACAGCGACTCCAACCCAGCAGCGCCGGGCTGCCGCCTTATTTGTTGCCGATGGGCAAACCAGTCAGGCCATTAAGTTGTTACGCCGCTCGCAGCGGGCGGGAAAATCTACGCTTGGTGATAATCTGATTCTCGCGGAACTTTACCAGCAGGAAGGGCGTAATAATTCCGCCGCCCGTTTATACAGCCAATTACTTAAAGCCCCCAATGCTCCCATTATCGCCGCGGCCAGCCGGTTTTATGCCCAGCGCGGCCAAAATGCGCAGGCGCTGCAGACGCTGGCGCTGTTAAAAAATGTTAAACTTACCCCCGGCGTCGCCGATGTGATCTACGGCGATTATTATGCGGATATCGGCAATGCCAAAGCGGCTTTGGCCGCGTATCAAGCCGCCGTCGCCGCCGCACCCAAAAATCAGTTAGCCTGGTATCGTCTCCTGGCATTGGATATGCGGATGGGAGACGTGAAAGCTGTCAAAGAAGCCGCCGACTCCGCCTTCGGTGCCTTACCTGATGACAAAACGCTGGCCTTTGTGCACGATAATCTCGGTACCATTGATCCGCTGATTGCGAATGTCATTTTACGCCCTCTGGCGGTGGCGCTGTTAGCCAATCCGCCGGTGGCGGCAGCCCAGAATGTGGCCCAGGTGGTCGGTACATCCGTTGCGGCCAAACCAAAAATTGTTGATTTTGCCGCACAGCTTGCCGCGCTAGCCAAGCAGCATCCGCGCTTTGCCGCCCTGCAAAATGCCGCGGCCCAGTTTCTTATTTCCGCCGGCCACCCCGGACAGGCCTCCGTCGTGGCCCTTAGTGCGGTGCGCATGTTCCCTACCGCTATTACCCCCGCACGACTCGCTGCCGTGGCGTTTGCCGCATCTCACCAATGGTCGCAGGCCTTAAGCGCTGCCCAAACCTGGGCCAAACGCAGTGCCACCAATCCCACGTCGGCCATAGTGCTGGAATCGGTAGCTTATCTGAATCTAGCCGAACCCAATGCGGCCGTGCGAACGCTGTCACCTTATTTGAAGGGGGCATTGAAAAACCCAGCCAACGACCCCGGCGTTATCGCAGCCTATCTGCAATCGCAAATCGCCCTGCATAATATGACTGAACTTAAACGCGTCCTGCTGCCCTTGTTATCAACTTCCGTCAATTGGCGACAATTTGCCGTGAACATCGCCAGCCGGGAATTACCGGCCGCCACCGCCGCACTGTGGCTGCATCGTGTGGCCGCCACGACTCCAGCCACCGCCGTAACCGAGCAACAGCAACTGGCCCAAGGCTGGTGGGCACTGGGCCAGCGTGTGGGCAGTAAAGCCGATCTTAATGCGGCCGCCGGGTTGCTGGCCAATTTGTTAAAAACACAGAAATTGTCCAATCAACAGCGCGGCTCCATGCTGGCCGAATTGGCCACCGTGCAACTGTCGGCGGGCGAAACCGCTGTGGCTATTACCAATTATCACAATGCTCTGAAACTCAACAACAAGCTGCCGGTGGCCCAGAATAATCTGGCCATGCTGATGCTGCGCCAGCCGGGTGCCAATTTGGCCGAAGCCCGATCGCTCGCCCGCTTGGCGGTGAAGCTGGCGCCGAATGTCGCCGCTTATTGGGACACCCTGGCCCTGGTGGAATCCCGCATGGGCGATGTGAAAGCGGCCATCAAATCCATCAACTCGGCAATAAATCTGGATCAAACTGATCCGGAATGGAATGTGGATCTTGCGCGCATTCTGGTGCGCGCCGGCGATATGAAGCAGGCCGCCGCCGTGCTGCATAAAATCGACCCGCAGAAGTTGAATTCCCCCCAAGTGCCCGCCAGCGCCAAACAGCACTACAACGCGCTGATGCAGCGCATCAAGTAAAGCAATCTTCTGACATTGAACGTGCTATGGCGTATTGGAAAGATTATAAGGAAAGATCGGAAGTCCAATGAAACGCAAAACCAGTGTACCCAATGATGAGGTTATTATCGCAGAGATTCGAGACAACCCCGTATTTGCAGCCTCCTACTTGGCTGCGGCCATTGAGGAGGCAGATGAGCCAGGTGTGTTGCTGATCGCGCTTCGCCAAATCGCGGAAGCCCGCGGTGGCATGGCCAAAATAGCAAAAGATGCCGGGATAAAAAGGGAAAGTCTTTATCGCGCGCTTTCCAGGCGGGGCAATCCGCGACTGACAACATTGCAGGCTGTTATACGGGCCATGGGAATGACGTTGACGGTCGCCACAACGGCGCGTCCGTGAAATCCCGGTGCCGGGCGTGGCTTAATTAAGTGTGTATGATATAATGATGCGGTATGATTTTCGCTGGAACAATTGGAATCATGACCACATTGCCGCTCACGGTGTTGACCCCCAGGATGCACAATTCGTGGTATGTAACGCCCGGCGGCCCTACCCTCGCAAAATTGGCGACGGAAAATATCTGGTTATCGGTCAGGCGGCAAATGGTACCTATTGTCAGGTTATTTACGTGTTTGATCCGGATACAAAGATTTTTATCATTCACGCCCGCCCGCTAACCGGCGAAGAAAAGCGGCGATATCGCAGGAGCCAAAGATGAACAAGAACTATTGGGAAATGAATGCCGCGGAGTTGGCTGACGCCACACGGACGTTTGATAAGGAATTTTCGGCACGTAAATCTAAACCGCTAAGCGCGGCGGACCGGTTGCTGCACCGCAAAGCCGCAAAGCCAGGTCGTCCGAAAGTTGGTAAAGGTGCCTATCGCATTAATATCACCGTCGAGCAGCAATTGCTGGCCAAGACCGATCGTTTCGCCAAAAACCACGGCCTTACGCGCTCGCAGTTGATAGCTCACGCACTGCGGCATGAAATGGCGGGAACCGCGAGCGGCAGAAGCTAGTGCCCTGTTCCAGCCATAATCACGGGTTGATTGGCCTTAAACCGGCCAGATGCAAGGAGTCAGCGGCGAGAA
>DAHVEJ010000171.1 GCA_027313145.1 Phycisphaerales bacterium
AGACGACATAATTTGTCTATGTGCCGCAAATAATGCGTCTATGCCTTAAGGAAGTGCCATTCGTGTCAGGTACCTTTATTAGGATGAGGTTTGCCACGCCCGTTTGCCAGGAGTTGGAACGGGGACTTGAAAACAGTGTAAAAGCAAGTAGGATAGAAGCTCAGAAGCACCAGTAGCTCAGTTGGTAGAGCAGCTGACTCTTAATCAGCGGGTCCTAGGTTCGAGCCCTAGCTGGTGCAGTAAAAATCATCAATAAAAAGTTGGGTTCTGGCGTACGACGGGGGGCGCTTGGAGCTTGGAATCTGGAACTTGGAATACAGCGGGGGCCGCGGTAGTCTTCGCCTGCCGAGAAAAAAACAAAGCGCAACACTTCCGTATTTTACGTGCTCGCTGGGCGGAAGCGCAGGTGAGAGCGGCGGAAGATCCACAGATTTCACCGATTACTCAGATTAACGAGGGGGGATGAGCCACAGAGATTACTGAGGGCACAGAGGCGGGGGAGGACGCGGCGTTGCGCTTCAAAGGCCACGGATCGATATTTCTTGATTTCGGAAAAGTCAGTGGTCCATGATCCATGATCATTGGCGTGCGATTCGAGATTCCAATTTCAGTATTGATCAGTACGTTCAGTATTTAACAGTAAGTGCAGTAACGGGATGAATCAGCGGGTTTGCCTGCTAAGCAAGATATGAGCGGGATCGCTGCTGAAGGCTTCCAACTTCCAATTACTAACTCGTCGCTTCTTCCCGGGGTTACAGGTTCCGGATTCACGTAATGGCGGAGAATTGCCGATAATAATTGTTGTGAAACGCGGATTTTTCGCTTTTGCTTGCCTGGGTACTTGATTATAGTGCTCTGCTATCCGTAGAATTCACAAGGTTGCGGATATCCGCCGATGGTGCGGATGGCGCTCCCAGGAGTATTTATGTACGAACGTTTTACAGATCGCGCACGGAAAGTGATGGCTCTGGCCAATCAGGAAGCTCAGAGATTTAACCACGAATACATCGGTACCGAGCATATTTTGCTGGGTCTGGTTAAGGAAGGTTCCGGCGTTGGTGCGACGGTCCTGAAAAATCTGGATATCGACTTACGCAAGGTTCGCCTGGAAGTTGAAAAGCTTGTTAAGAGCGGACCGGATATGGTTACGATGGGGAAACTTCCGCAGACGCCGCGCGCTAAAAAGGTGATTGAATATGCGATTGAAGAGGCGCGAAATCTGGGCCACAATTATGTTGGCACGGAACATCTGCTGTTGGGACTGCTGCGTGAACGGGACGGCGTAGCTGCGCAGGTGCTGATGAATCTGAGCCTGAAACTGGAAGAGGTTCGCGAAGAAGTATTGAACCTGCTGGGTGCCGGGGTGGAAAGTGAAGGTTCATCTGAAAGCAAGGAAGGCGGAAAGACCAAGTCACGCACGCCGGCGTTGGATTCATTTGGGCGTGATCTGACGGAACTGGCGCGGGAAGGGACGCTGGATCCGGTGATTGGGCGTAACAATGAAATTGAACGGGTTATTCAGATTCTTTGCCGGCGGACCAAGAACAATCCGGTTCTGCTGGGTGAAGCGGGCGTTGGGAAAACGGCGATTGTTGAGGGGCTGGCCCAGAAAATTATCGGAAACGATGTACCGGAAATTCTGGTGGACAAACGAATTGTTGTACTGGACTTGGCCATGATGGTGGCGGGCACGAAATACCGCGGACAATTTGAGGAGCGTATCAAAGCGGTCATGAATGAAGTGCGGCGGGCCAAAAACGTGGTGCTGTTTATTGATGAACTGCACACGCTGGTGGGCGCGGGCGGCGCGGAGGGGGCCATTGACGCCAGTAACGTGCTTAAGCCGTCGCTGGCGCGGGGTGAAATTCAGTGCATCGGCGCGACCACGCTGGATGAATACCGGAAATATGTGGAAAAGGACAGTGCCTTGGAGCGGCGATTCCAGACGGTGATGGTGGAGCCACCCAACAAGGAAGAGGCTCTGGAGATTCTGCGTGGTTTGCGCGATCGGTATGAAGCCCATCACCGTGTGCAGATTACCGATGAGGCGTTGCGGTCCGCAGTGGAGCTTTCCACTAGGTACATAACGGGCCGGTGCCTGCCGGATAAGGCGATTGATGTGATTGATGAAGCTGGTGCGCGGATTCGGCTCAAAAGCATGACCAAGCCGCCCAATCTGACGGAAGTGGAAGAACAGATTGAGCGTTTGACCATGGAAAAAGATGAGGCCGTAAAAAATGCGGATTACGAACGCGCTGCGGAATTACGGGATCAGGCGGAAGCTCTGCGCCGCAAAAAAGATGAGGAGCAGAAGAAATGGCGTGAGCAGGCCAAGGAAGTCGACGGCGTGGTCGATGAAGAAACCGTCGCTGAAGTGGTCAGTCGAATGACAGGTGTTCCATTGACGCGGTTGGAAAATGCTGAAGCATCCCGGCTGCTGGAATTGGAATCGGAACTGCATCGGCGCGTGATCAGTCAGGATGACGCGATTAAGGCGGTTTCCCGGTCGATTCGCCGTGCGCGTTCCGGGTTGAAAGATCCGAATCGTCCGATGGGGACATTCCTGTTCCTGGGGCCTTCGGGCGTGGGTAAAACGTTGTTGTCCAAGGCGATTGCGGAGTTTATGTTCGGCAATGAGGCTTCTCTCATTCAGATTGATATGTCTGAATATATGGAGAAACACAATGTCAGCCGGTTGATTGGCGCGCCTCCGGGGTATGTCGGTTATGAAGAAGGCGGTCAGCTTACGGAACGCATTCGCCGGCGGCCCTACGCGGTGGTGCTGCTGGATGAAATTGAAAAAGCCCATCCGGATGTGTTCAACATGCTGTTGCAGATCATGGAAGAAGGCCGTCTGACGGATAATGTCGGTCGGCAGGTTGACTTCAAGAACATCGTGCTGATTATGACCAGCAATATCGGCGCTGATCTGATAAAGAGCGGCGGCATTCAAGGCTTCGGCTACGGCAAGCGCGATCTGGATCAGAATTTTGAACAGATGAAACGCGGTCTGCTGCGGGAAGTTGAAAAATTCTTCCGGCCGGAATTTATCAACCGTTTGGATGATACGATTATCTTCCGGCCGTTGAGCAAAGATGATCTGTATCGGATCATTGACATTGAAATCCAGAAGGTCACCAAACGACTCGTTGAGCAGGGTATCAAGCTGGAAACCACGCTGGCGGCCCATGATTTTCTGATTGAGAAGGGATACAACCCGGACTTTGGCGCTCGGCCCTTACGTCGCGCCATTGAGCAATTTGTGGAAGATCCATTGTCGGAATCCATTCTGCGCGGTGAATATAAGCAGATGGCCAGCGTTAAAATTGACCGCGATGGGGATTCGTTGCGGTTTACCGGCGTGCCGAAGCAGGTGGAACCCGCGGCGGCAGGTGCCGGTGGGGCGGTCGCCACGTAATTGTCTGGTAGACCGCCGGGTTAGCGACACTGGGCTTTTGGTGTGGTTGAGTCTGTTGCGCGTGGGGCGATTACGACGTGCGTGGCAAACTTTCCGGGCATCCCTGGGACCGCGGGTGTCCTCACCCGCTTTTGCTTTGTGGAGACCAAGACTCAGCCCTGAATTTAGGCCTTCATTAGCAAATTTCCGCCCTTGCCCGGAAAAATTGCCACGCCCGATCTCGGCGGGATGACGTTTCTAATTGACGTAAGATTCAATTTGAATTAATTTGAATTAGTTCGCCGGCAGCGTCGGGCGGTGATGTGGATCGGCGCGGCGTCATGTACCTGCTGTCAATGGAGTGGTTTATGCAGATATTGGTCAAATTTCGTAATATTCGTCTGCTATTTGCCCTGATTTTTGCGGCGTGTCTGGGGCCGACAGTTGGGCAAAGTGTCACCGCGGCACCGGTGCGTATTGCCTGTGTCGGTGACAGTATTACATGGGGATATACTATTACCCATGATCGGCTGGCGCGGGCGTGGCCCGGGGTATTGCAGAAGCTGGTGGGGAAAAAATATAAATCGGAGGATTTTGGTCATAACGGTGCCACGCTGTTGAAGAAGGGAAATTTGCCCTATTGGACAACTCCGGAATTTAAGAGGGCGACAAAATTTGATCCCAATATAGTTATTATCATGCTGGGCACCAATGACACCAAGCCGCAAAACTGGAAAAAATACGGGTCACAGTTTACCGCGAACGCGGAGGCGTTGATCCGCCATTTTGAACATCTGCGGGCACACCCAAGAATTTATATCTGCACACCGCCGCCCGTGGTGCGAAATAAGAAGCTCGGCGTTGGCAATGGGTGGGGTATTAATGAAAAGACGCTGGTTCATGGCGTGATTCCCGCCATTAAGCGGGCGGCGAGGGCCATGCACATCCCGGTGGTGCATGTGCACGGGCAGATGATTAAGCGGGCGACGGAACCGATGTATAAATACTTTGCCCATGACGGGGTGCACCCGGATCCATTGGGGCAGGCGCTGATGGGAAAAATCATCTATCGGGCGGTTTTTAGAAAATAAGCGTTCGGACGCTGGCGTGAAGCTCTTGCGATAAAAGTAGCACCCGATCCGATTGCCGAGGCCGGCTACCGGGTGATTTGCCAAGTGCCAGTGGATATTCCTATAATTGCAGCGTCATTACTGGCAGGGTGGCCGTTGCTTCGATTGAATTTACATCATCGGTTTGCGGATGAATCTTACGAGGAAATGCGCGAACGGATGTTAAATGAAACGGGCCGGTTTATTGAATGGGGTTTGGCGCATCCACATCGTGTGCCGCACATTCCCGCGTATCCTGTTGGTAAGGGAGAGTTTTCCGCCAACGTCAGGCGATGGTTTTGGGAGGTCGTCTTGACCAGTGATTTTGGGCCACCGCCGCTTTAAGAATCGGGTGGGCTGCCTGATTTTCCGTTGGTCAGAGCCAGGAGTTTTATTTGATGCAGATGATTGCCCAACCCGCCCTGTGGGAACGCCGCCGTCCGTTGGTGCTGGCATTCCTCTGTTTTGTGTTTGCGGCGTGGTTTGCCTGGGATGGCTGGTACGGCTGGCCGAATCATGATGACAAAGCGGTCAAACAGATGCTGCTGTCTCATCGGGTTACGGGCAAAGACAAGGTCATCGCGCGTTCGTGGCCGGGCTGGCGGCATGCGACGGAGGCCCAGCGCCTCCGGTTTGATCATCTCGTGCATATTAATAATATCACGGGCTGGCATACGGTAACGGACATTCATAACCAGCGTTGGATTGTGCTGGCAATCGGTTTGGTGGCGGTAGGGGGGCTAGTTTGGTATTTGCGTGTAAAGTCCAAACGTATTGTGGTTGACGATCAGGGGCTGCATTTGCCCAATGGAAATCTTGTCCCTTATTCGGCGATGAAAGTTATTGATAATCGCCGCTGGCCCGGCGCGGGTCTGGTAACCGTTGAATATGCCGATGCCGGGGGACATAGCCATCATGCGGTATTGGATGCCGTTATTTATGAAAATCTTCCCCCATTATTAAATGAAGTCATCGCACGAGCCACCGACGCGCAGGTGGTAAACCCGCCGGAAAAGCCAGCGGTGGCGGTTGGCGTGGAGAGTTGAAATCATGGCATTGGCGGCAATAGTAACGGACTTGATATTTTCGACAAAAATTGTGACCGAAGCGCGGGCGCAGAAGCGGCAGGTGCGGGTGTTGCGATCGTACAGCGTTTTAAGTGAATTTCTTCGGGCGACTCCGCCGGACATGCTGATTGTTGATATGAATTGCGGGGGCATTAACCCACTATCCGCCATAACATTGGCCAAAACTTCCAAGCCGAGTTGTAAAATTGTGGCCTATTTATCGCACACTCAGCAGGACTTGGCCCAACAGGCGATGCAGGCCGGCGCTGAGCAGGTGGTGCCGCGCTCGGAATTTGTTGTTCTTCTGCCAACATTGGTGCAAACGTATGCGGACGCTGCCGCGGTTAGCTCGCCGGCAGGAATCGAAAATGTTTCAGTCGCGCGATCCGGCAGCGCCGGCGTTCAACCAAAATCGCTATGACCCGCCCCAGTCACGGAGTTGGCATGTCCTGTGTATTAGGTATTGAAACAACCTGTGATGAAACCGCTTGTGCGGTAGTCGAAGACGGGCGGATCGTGCGATCCAATATTATCCGCACGCAAATTGATCTGCATCAGAAATATGGCGGCGTCGTGCCGGAAATTGCGGCCCGCGCGCACATTGAATGGCTCAATGACATTGTGGCCAACGCGATGCAAATTGCCGGTGTTACCCCCGAGGATCTTTCCGGAATTGCGGTAGCCAACTGTCCGGGGCTTGTCGGGTGCCTGCTGGTGGGTGTATCGGCGGCTAAGGCATTGGCTTTTGCGTGGGATAAGCCGTTGGTTGGGGTGAATCACGTACATGCTCATTTGTACGCGGGTTGTCTGATTCCGCCACGGGACCGGGATAATGCATCAGCGGTATGGCCGGATCCGCCCGCGTTGCCGGCGTTGGGGCTGGTGATTTCCGGCGGACATACCACGCTGTACGAGGTGCAGAGATTTGATTCGCTGCGCCGCCTGGGTTGCACGATTGACGACGCGGTGGGAGAGGCCTTTGATAAAGTTGCCGCAATTCTGCAGCTGGGATATCCCGGCGGCCCGCTGGTAGAGAATCTGGCCCGTGATGGTCGGGCAAATGAGGTGAAATTTCCTTTGTCTCTTCTGGGGAAGCAATCCCTGGATTTTTCTTTCAGCGGTATAAAAACGGCGGTTTTATATCATGTTAATGGTCCGGGCGGGGCACAGCGCACCAGTGCGGATTTAACGCCGCAGCAGC
This sequence comes from Phycisphaerales bacterium, assembly GCA_027313145.1. Classification (GTDB taxonomy): domain Bacteria; phylum Planctomycetota; class Phycisphaerae; order WQYP01; family WQYP01; genus JAMDCX01. Next base: position 6,775 of record DAHVEJ010000171.1, read on the forward strand.
GGGCGGATACGGCGGCGGCATTTCAGCGTGTGGTGGCGGAGATACTGGAAGTTAAAGTACGCCGGGCGATGGAAGTAATGACTCCGCGATCTTTGATTGTCGGGGGCGGCGTTTCGGCAAATGGGGCCATTCGGAGTTGTTTACAGCGTGTGGCGGATGCGGCGAAAATTCCCTTATATCTGCCGCCCATGGCGTATTGTACAGATAATGCCGCCATGATTGCGGGGTTAGGTTCGCAGCTTTTAGAATCCGGGGGTCGCGCGGATTTGGACTTATCAGCGATCGCTACGGCGTGAGACTGTGATTAGGTTATGGGTTACAGGGGAGCTGCGAGTTGGTAGATTGCGGGGGCCGAGGGCCGGAATTGGGAGGGAAATATTTTTTCAATATTAAGCTTGTATTAGCCGATCAAAAATGTTATGAAGAAGTTGTGATTTCGACTTCTCTTTTTTTTGGGAGGTTACCATGCCGCATCGGCGCACCAGTGGTTCTAAAGTTCGTTCCCATAAATTCGGTTTTAATAAGGCAAGTTTTCAGCAGCGGAAAGTAGCGCGGCTTGAAGGGCGTCGGGCGCTATCGAGCCTTCCGCGAGAAGAATAAATTGTCATGTTGCGATATAATGCCGCCTGATTTTGCAGCGTTCCTCTGATGAGGAGTGCTCTACCAAGGAGGCATTGTATATGGCGGCACCGGTTCGCAGCAGCAATGACACACATCTACCCCGCAGCACCATATTGGTGGTGGATGATAATCCGCCGAATGTTGAGCTGATCCAGGCCTATTTGGAATCCATGGACTGCACAACGGAGGTAGCGGTGGACGGCGTGGATGCTTTGGCCAAGGTGCCCAAGGTCATGCCGGATTTAATTATTCTTGATGTGATGATGCCGCGCATGAGTGGGTTTGAAGTTTGCCGGAAACTCAAATCCGATGCCCGTTTCCGTGATATACCCATTCTGATGATTACCGCGCTGAACGAATTAGGGGATATTGAGCGCGGCGTGGAAAGTGGGACCGATGATTTTCTTACCAAGCCAGTCAACAAGCTTGAGTTGCTCACGCGGGTGAAAAGTCTTTTGCGGGTGCGGCATCTGAAGGGGCAACTGGAGAGAACCTTGGCGTATTTGCATGAAATTGAGGCCAATGAGCCGCGGCGGCCTCAAGGATAGAATGCCCTGCCGGTGCAGCCGTCATCATTTTAATGGGGATGTCGCACCGCATCCGGCGGGCGGTGAATTCAGTTCGACGTTTGACTGTATTGCGAGTTCTAGGCTATAAAACACGACGCGGGTAGGATATATCCGTAGAAGAGCGCTGGATCAGGCGGAACAAATAGTACTCCGGTTTAAGTAAGCGAGAAGTAGATGCTACGTTTTCAGGTTTTCCGAGATGGCCAGGCCCCCACAGAGCTTGATTTAGGCTCGGCTTACCTTGTTGGCTCCGATAGTGTGCCGATCCGCGGTGAATTGGCTTACGTGGATGGTGAAATTCGGTGTCGCAAGCGGCCTGCGGGGCCGGCGGCGCTGACCTTAATGTGGGACGTGCGGAATTTTGGGACCATTATGCTGGAGACCGTACGCCTGCCGGAACGCAGTCAGCCGTATGTGCTCAATGTTGAATTGGCCCGTAATCGAATGATGCGGCTTTTGCAAAAACGGGAAGATTGGGGGCTTTTGGATATTCCGGAAGCCCAAGGGGTGAATCAGAAATTTAATGAAGCCCGTGATTTGCTCATTGAAGCCATGGAGAATCTGGAAAATCCGGCCTTGGCCTCCAAATTTGCGGATAAGTGCCTGGCGATCTCGGTTCCCGCTTCGGAACAAACGGCTCTGGTTCATGCGGAGTTGCTTTTGCAGCGCCGCATCAGCACGCGAGCCTTCCCAAAAAATGTTTTTGGCCTTGCGACCGCGCCGGAGCGTGCGGATGATGCCTACCGTCGAAAATTGGTTGCCGCGGGCGAATTTGTGTATCTCCCCATGACTTGGAAATTCATGGAGCCTCAGGAGCAGACCTTTAACGCAGCGCCCATGGATAATTGGGTCGAATATCTGCGGCAGGCCAAACTGCCCATTATGGCCGGCCCGCTGGTGCATTTTTCCGAAGCGGCAATTCCTGATTGGCTTTATATCTGGGAGCACGATTACGAAACCGTGCGGGGCTTACTTTACGAACATATTGAACGCGTGGTTCAGCGTTACGGCCCCAATGTAGTTCTATGGAATGTGCTAAGCGGATTGCATGTGAATTCGCATTTTTCCTTTACATTTGACCAACTCATGGACCTTACGCGTATGGCCATTACGCTCATTAAAAAGTTGATACCAAACGCCCAAACCATGATTGAGATCACACAGCCATGGGGCGAATATTATGCCAAAAATCAGCGCAGCATTCCGCCGATGATTTACGCTGAAATGGCGGTGCAAAGCGGCATCCCGTTTGATATTTTCGGGGTGCAGGTGTGTTTTGGCGCGCCGCGTGACGGCGGTTGGCAGCGGGATTTGTTTCAAGTCAGTGCGATGCTGGATCGGTTTGCGGCTTTGGGCAAACCCGTTGTTATAAGCCGCATGGGGGTTCCG
>DAHVEJ010000172.1 GCA_027313145.1 Phycisphaerales bacterium
TATTACGGCCAACCAAGGTAGCACCCCAAACCGCCCCCATGTTCGTCAGCGCCTGCGCCGCGTAACTTTCTGTCCGCGTGGCGTAAGCAGGGATGGAAAAGCCGATCGCGCGGTGGCCAGAGGTCCGTACAATATGAATCAACGGTAAAAAAGCCCCTGTAGCACCAGGATTAAAAATAGCCTTATATAATCGCCGCGAAGCGCGGCTCCAATTTCGCATGTCATAAGGCTCCGGCATATCCGGCATCGTGTTGATACGCGCGATGGACATTTGCGGTACGGACGATGCATGTAAAATTTTGAGCGAAGCGCCGCCGAAGGCATTCAGCACCACAAACAGACCAAGCCAATAAGATCGCGTTATTCTCAAGCGCATTTCGATTATTTTCCTATGTTTACGTTTCACAGTCATCTACACGCATAAGAAGTTAAACCGTGGGTTGCCATCACGTTACCTTCCGGGATGCGTAAAATCTATGACGCGGCCATTAACCAGTGTTTCACGTCCGTGATGGGAGACAATTCCATTGACTGGTGTATACACCAGCACCACAGCGGAATTCGCTGGTATGGCGATTGTCAAATGCCCGGAAACCCGCCGAGTGATAAACGCACCAGTGATCGTGTCATAAACATTGACTGCCTTCAATCCAACCTTTATCTTCACGTCCTTCATTTGCTGATAGGGATTGTAGAACAAAAACGTCGGATACCCGGCCGGGGCCGCGGTGTCCGTAGCGCGGAGATTTATTTGTAAAATCCCGGGAACGTTGGTTGGTCGCAGCAACGAGCCTAAAATACCGATGTAAACGCCGCCGTAAAGGCAGTAATTGGTGGCATTCGTCTTTTGGGTGTAGCCCATATACCCGGGATTGAGAAATGTTTTGTTGTCCCCTGTTGCAATCAGCGGTTGGTGCGGGTTATCACGCCGATACTTCACACCCTCGTAGGAAACCAGTGATTCCCCCAGCGCCCAGCCCGGGTCGCTCTGCCGCCCGGCTGGGTGAAACTTGCCATAAAATAAGCGGCTGGCGTTGGCGGCGTTTAATATCCATTTGCCCATCGCCACAGCGTAGCGCTGATCATAACGCGCCACCGGAGCCAGTGCCCAAAGTTGCGTGGAAGTTTCCATAAAAAAGGCGTAACCGCCAACGCCCCATGGCCGCCAAGGCGCACAATTCACGGCACCCACCAATCCGGAAACATCTTGACCATCCCAACGGGCGTTTTCCATCCCCCAGGTTGGCCGGGCATGATAACGGCTGAAACACCAGTGCAGGAATTTGCCCACAGGATAATTGGTTCCTAATTCTGCATTCATACGGATAGCGGCAAGAGCGCCAAATGGCGTGAGCACTTCATAACTCGGATTATCTTCCGGGGCCACACGTGAAAGATAGCTCATGCACGCCCTGGCAGCCTTGAGAAAAAACGGGTCATGCCAGCGCCGCCACGCCATATATTCAATCCATGCGATGCCCCCGGCCATGTCCGGTTCGCGCCATTTTCCATTGTAGACCGGCCGCATCGTGGAAAAATTGAACCCCGTATAGTTAAAGTCATAGAGACCGTCGGGCTTCTTAAAATGCGGTACCGCCTCCGCCCAGGAACGGGCGGTTGCGCGGCACATCTCCCCAAGCCGTTTCTCGGCAGGATACCGCCCTGAAATGGCGGCGGCAGTGATATCCGGAAATACCGTATACCAGGCAGTTGCCTGCGGGTTAGCGGAGGCAAAGTTATTGCCGAAGAGACCATCCCCTACGGATGGATCGTAAAAGCGCTCTATGAGCCGCACATAATTAACCGAGCCCTGCGACATATTTCGCCCCAGGAGCGTTGCTCCCCACACCGCTCCCATGTCCGTAAGGGCTTGGGCCGAAGATCGGGTATCCGGCAGCCTGCTCACATAGGCCGGCATGATAAACGCCATAGCCTTCCCGGTCGGATTGTAAACAAGGTGTATCAGCGGCAAAAAAGGTCCATGCGCAGCCGGGTTGAAAGCCAACGCGTAAAATTCGCGTCCGACACGCAACCAGTTCCTTATGTGGTACGGTCGCGGCAAACTGGGCATATCGCGAATTGATGGAATCGAATACTGGAATTCCGCCCCTGCATTGACCATTCCGCTCCAGACGCATAATGCCACGAGCGCTACCGCGGCTAACGTATTACATGACTTAATGTTGTTTGTCATTCTTACGGCTCCACCCACTTAGCCTCCCAAAGTCTTCGGTTGTCACCGCGAACGGCGGTCTACGCTCCAGCCACCGCGATATTAACATAACCACGAAGTTCCATTCGACAATTCCATTTCGTGTAAGCCTCTTGCCTTTTTGTGTCGCCTTCGCCTTTGCCGCGCCCATGTCGTTGGACGATTGCGATCAGCCTGGTTTTAGTCGCGGGCCAGTGCGACTCCAGCTATTTCACACTCAGAGCCGCCCGCGCCGTCGCCAGGCATGTGTAGTATTCACTTCCGCCATAGTACATCCACCATTTACCCGCGTGTCGAGTCAAGCCGGTAAAAAATATGCAATCCGAAAAAGTTGAGACCAGTTTTTTCGGATCGGTTGCGGAAAAGCCGTGCTCATACGGAATCTTGGGATTTGCGGCAAGGGCGGGCTTGGGCAAATATGACAGGACCTTAATGAGGTTCTTTTTCGAGAGCAGCACCTCGCCGATCGCGTAAAAGTTGCCGGTAAAGTTACCACCTGTGAACAGGATGATATCATTGGGGCGGGCCTTGTCGTAATTGGCAAGCGCAAAACAGGTCTCACCACCCGGAAAATGTATGGTGGTTTTCGCGGTTTTCCAATGCAGCATATCCCGCGAATACGCCATCCTGCCATTATCGAGGTACATGACAAACTTGCCGTTGATTCGCACGGCGCGATTGTGTGGATTCACCACCACCGCGCCGTTGCGATACACGTGATGAGCGTGCGGGAAAAGGATTCCCACGCGCTTCCAGTGGATCAGATCTTTGGACGTGGCCTCAAACTCGCCATTAATTTTCTTATCGCTCTGATCCCTCCAATACCATTGATTGCAAAACAGATAATAAGTATCACGGTATTTAGCTACGCACACGTCCTCGTAGCTGTACCTTTTGTATTTGCCGTGGCGAAATAACCCGCTGTGTGTTCTGATCTTCGTAAAATGAATGCCATCCGGGCTGGTAGCAATACCGATATCACAGATATATGGCACTGGCGGTGAATACGGACGCTCGCCCCGATAAATGTAATAAAACGTCTTATGGTGAAAAATGATCGCTCCGTTATGGACGCCGCCGCCTAAATGTCCACAGTCCCATTCGCCCGGGGTGGGGGAAAGCACTGGATTGTGGGCGTACTTCTTGAACGGTCCGATGGCCCAAGTGTATTTTTTGAACATGTGGTGAGGAACCACCAAATTATGCGGGAAATCACCCCACCATCTTTTGGTGCTGAAGGACTGGTATTTCCATGTTCTAAGGGCATTCGCCGTGGGAAATTGCCAGGGGAAAAATCCGGCCGGAACCTTGGCGGTACTGGCGGCAGCCGAATCTGCCACAACGCCAAACCATAATGCCCACGCACTGGCCACAAGCGCGGCAATAAGGCATCCCAACACCAAAGTCCGTCTGACATTCCAGCTACTCATGCCTTAGTCCTATAAGATGAAAAGCAACATTTCTTCACCGGTCGTCCAAATAATCCGGAGTTGGCTGCGCGTATACTAAAGTGCCGCGAGGTCAGGCCCTGCGCCTTCGCGCCATCAGCACGCCAACCGCACCTGCGGCGGCCAGTAATGGCATCGTGGCCATTTCGGGTACGGGAATGTATGAGAGCACTGCGGCGGATCCAGCGGCGAGGTCAAAGGACGTATTTCCGCTTACGTCCCTGGCGATGTAGCCGTTAAGTACCGAATCAAAAATATTTACTGGATTTGCTCCCACGTTGATGTCCACCATTTCCGCAGATGAATAGGGATTGTAGAATAAGAAAGTAGGGATTGAAGCCTCCTTGGCGAGTGGAGAGTCGGTGACGTTTAGATTAAATTGCAGGATTCCGGAAACATTGGTCGTTTTTATCATCGAACCAAGAACGCCAACATAGACGGCTCCATACAAACCGAATTCGGTGCTTGGCGAGGACGCATCGCCCGTGGCCAGCAGAGGCTGGGTCGAGCTGTTCAACTGGTACTTGAGTCCCTCGTAGGAAACAAGAGATTGCTGATCCCAGCCCGGGTTACTTTGGTTCGGTGCATAATTTCCATAAAAGAGCCGCATCGCATTGGCTGCATTAAGCATCCACCGACCAAGCGCAGTTGCGTATTGAGGGTCATATTTGGCGACGGGAGCCAGAGCCATCATCTGCGCTGCCGTCTCCATATAGAACGCGTATCCACCCGTCGTGGATGATGGACTGGTTACCAGCCCCACCAGGCCAGAAACATCCTGCCCGCCCCAATTTGCGGCCTCAACGCCCCATCCCGGCCGATTCGGATTGTAATTGCTGAAATTCCAGGCCAATAGTGTATCAACCGGATAGTTTGTACCCTCTGTCGCGTTCATCTCCGCGGCGGCAAGCGTTCCGAATGGCGCGAGAACTTCATAGCTGGGGTTACTGGACGCAGGAAGGGATACAAGATAGCTCATCGCATCTTTTGCCGTCTGGAGAAATGCAGTATTCCCAAAGCGAAGATATGCGGAGTATTCCAGCCAGGCAATGCCCGATGCCATATCGGGTTCTCGCCAAGAACCGTTGAACGTCGGCTGCATTGTTGAGAAATTGAAGCCCGTGTAATTAAAATTATAACCGCTGGTCGTGGCAAAGTTACCAACTGCGTTGCTCCAGGACACCGCCGTGTCATAGCACATAGCGGCCAGGCCGGTTTCCGAAGCGTAGCGATCAGACACCGACTGGGCGAGTATATCAGGAAACAGTGTATACCAGGCGGTCAACTGAGGATCCGCCGAGTGGATGTTATTTCCGAATATGCCCGACCCCAGATTAGGGTCAAAAAATTGGCCCAGCATCCCCACGTAGTCAATCCCCGTGGTGCCACCACCGGGCACGTAGCTGGACATATTTGCACCCATCATAGTCGCGCCCAGCACCACCCCCATATCCGTCAAGGCCTGCGTGGATTGAATATTGTAGGTGCCGCTTGACTGGACGTAGGCTGGTAAGCCAAATTCCACCGGCTGGCCACTTACGTTATCAACCACCTGCATCAGCGGGAGGTAACTGCCGGACGCTGTCGGGTTTAGGGCGAGTTGGTAAAAACCACCCGCGATCTGATTCCAGTCAGGCACCTGGTAGGGTTGCGGAATTGCCGGCATATCATTGAGTTCTCCCGGGTAGGTCTGTGCAACCGACTGACCTTGTGCCCGATGCACTGCAAACGGCAGGCACATCGCGGCACAAACAGCCATTTTTACGACGATCTTTCCTCGTGTGGGCATTTCACCCCTCCAAATCTAAGATTGGCCGATGATACGGTAACAATACAAGCCGGAAATAACTATAGCCGCATAGAGTTAAGCCTACTGATTCAGACAATTGTACGCCTTGAGGTCACCAGCCTGAATTCCAGCGGCGTGGCCGTCAAAGAATACAGCGTTAGCCGTCCCGGTTGATTGGTAAGGTGTGGCGAAGTTGACCGTCATGTTTCCATGCCGGTAACGTAAACCGCTACCACCCCCGTTAGGATAATCAAAATTCGTTGTCGTGGCCGGAATGGGGCCGCCCGGCGGAACCACCTGTGTGAGCGGTACATTCGCTTGAAAACCGCCAAAATATGATGGGCTGGGCCACCAATTAAAGGCGGTCCAGCATCCGGTGTCAAACACTTGATTGGCATCGCCCACCGCTATCAAGTGGGTTGGGCTTTTAATATTGGACATCCGGACGAAGGCCGGGATTCCACCCGTGGCTGTGGTACCACCGTACCCCCCCGCAAAACTCCAACCGAAACCATTCGGATTTGAGGCATAGGATAGCCCAAAGATATAGTGGATCGGGATCGGTTGCACCGGATCTTGGAACAGGGCCTGAAACTTCGCCGCAATAACCTTATCGTTTGCCGCCTGCGTTGGATTAGTCGGATTGGCGTACTGTTGATAAACACCCAAGGGCGGACTGCTGGTATACCAGTCGAAGAGAATATCCGACCAATTCGTATTGTAGGTCCAGCTAACATAATTCGACGGAGTAAATCCCGCGTTGGAATCCGAGTATTCAATCGTCAACTGGCCCAGCGTTCTTAACCGGCTCAAGCAGAGCGTACTCAAGGCGTCCGCCCTCGCCAGCGCGAGTGCTGGAAGAAGAAGAGAAATCAGCAGGGCGATGATTGAAATCACCACTAGTAATTCTATGAGGGTAAAACCGTTGCCCTTTTTCCTGTTTTGCATATAGAACCTTTCAAATAATATGATTCACAATCACCTACGCAACACGCCCGATCATCGGCGGAAACGCCAAGGGCCTCTCCCAGTCCGGCCAGTTGGCAGTGCTTTCACACTGCCAACTGGGGACAAAACTGAGATAACATCACGCGCAGTGGGTCCGTCGTTTTAGGCGCAACCCCAACACCAGCGCCCCTAATCCGAGGGCAACGGCACCAAGCTGCCCCGGTTCCGGGACCGGGACCAAAGTGGAGGAGTTCGAAAGCGAGATATCATCTACCCAAAACTGAGGCGTGGTCGGCTGTGTTATGCCATCGGGATTCGAACTGATGGTAATGTTAAAGGAATTCGCACCCGGGGCATACTTTGTCAGGTCAATAGTGTCCAAGATATTTTTCCAGGTTGACTGGGTACCCGTGTAGGTGTCGGTCCAGTTGCCCACCTGTCCACCGTTAGCATAGAAATTCAAGTGCACATACGAATATGCACCATAATCTGTCGATATTGCGCTGGATTCATAAAAATAACTGAGATAAACAGTCGTCGCTCCCGTCGGAAGCGATATTACCGGCTGCGGACCGTACCCATCGGGAAATTGCGAGGTTTTCACTCCAACTGAGCTATTCTGAGGGCCGTTATACCATTGACTGTAATTTTGTGTAAAGGGAGCATTGCTTGTCAGAACGGACGCAGAACGAGTCGCACCCGGGGCGATGTAATTCTGGTTATCCCAAATATCTCCCGCCGTGTAACTACCGCCCATGTTCCAGTAGGCCGGACCGTTACCATTCGTATTCACCTGCGAGAAAGTCGGATTGGGGATGACGTTTCCAGCCAAGATCACATTCGGAATCGTTTCCACATCGGCCGTGGCGTTTCCCGATGCGACACATAGCATTGCTGCACTGGCCAAGGCACCGCAAACCGCAACGGAAATGAGGTAGGAAGGCGACTTGGGAATCCTACGTACTTCCTGCTCCCATTGCGAGGCACTTGGACTTCGCCCACTAGCCGAATGGGCCGCAGTTTGCCGCGAAGCGCGGCGGGATTGACGACTTGAATTGACCAACATATAGCACTCCTGCTCCCTTGGGAGCCACTTGAACTTCCCGCCAAACCGGGCGGACAATCGGTCCACGGCCAACGAGACCGTGGAGATTTTTTTTCATCTAAATCAGAACTACCGAGCACAATTGCCCATTAAATTGCCGCCTTTTCAGTTTCAGATGAACTCCAACCAGCCGTGTTGAAAGTTCCATTGAGGCGATGGGACCACTGCTCCTACCCTGTAATGATAGCCCGATTCAAAGCATCAACAATGGCATTTTGTGCCAAAGTATTGGCGAATCGTGCGTCGCAACATTGCGAGCATAAGCACTTCTTTTTTTCACCCTGGCACTCGCCAGCGATTTGCACTCTCCGTCGCATCGAACCCAGTACATTAATCTTGAACATAAGTTTATATCCGATGCACAACGCCCGACAATGGCATTTTGTGCGAATTCGTTGCGGTTTCGTGCATTGCCGGGTAGCGCCTTGCATCCACAGCCGGTATTGGTTATGACTATGGCCCATGGCTCACAATGTGTACAGTCGCCGACATATATTGTTAGCACTTGACTATTATGATGAAGAAATTAATCGGGGTGTGGCGGAGTATGCGCGCCGGGCTGGGTGGATTCTTAACGATATCATTGGCCATGATCGCAGAATTCCCCGAAAATGGAGTGGAGACGGCATTATTGCCCTACTAAACGACCCCGTGGGGCCCTTGGCCAGATTCATCAGCCGCACACAAACGCCGGTAGTGGATATGGTTTACGAGGCACCGGAAATTAAGGTAGCTCGCGTGCTGGCGGACAACCGGGCCATTGGCCACGCCGCCGCGGAACATCTATTATCTTGCGGCATTGAACATCTGGCTTTTTTCCAACTTGGCGATGCCCATGTCGAACGTGAACGCATGATTGGGTTTCGCCGCGCTGTGGAGTCAGCCGGGAAGCACTTTTACCACCTCGATTTTTCCGGAACATCCAGCGACCTACCCCAAACACTGGACCCCACACCGTGGCTGGCTGGGGAGCTTGCTAAACTTCCGCGTCCGATGGGCATCATGGCCCAGTATGATCGCAATGCGCAATACGTCATTCAAGCTGCGGAGCTTGCATCGTTGCTGGTCCCCCACGACGTGGCGGTTGTCGGCGTAGACAATGACATGATTTCCTGTGAATTGGGCCTGCTGCCGCTAACGAGCGTGGACCGAAGGCGGCACGATCATGGCTATGAAGCGGCGGCATTGCTCGATCGTATCATTTCCGGTGAAAAGCCGCCCAATGCCCCTATCTTGGTCGCCCCCGGTCCGGTAGTGGTTCGGCAAAGCACCAGCATCTTCGCGGTTGACGATCCCTACTTGGTGCGTGCCATTCAGTTCATCGCCGAAAATTTTCGCCGGTCCCTTTCCGTAGAGGATGTGGTCACGGCTTCGGGCACCCAGCGCCGGCGACTCTACGAGCTTTTTGACAAGAAGCTGGGCCGTCCAATTAAATCGGAGATACTGCGGTGTCGCCTTAACGAGGCTCGTCGGCTTTTGTCAACGACGCAATTCAAACTCTCCGCAGTGGCCGTCAAGTGTGGATTCCGTGACGAATACCATTTATCGCGTGCGTTCAAATCGGAAATCGGGCTTTCACCCGGACAGTTTCGCCGCAACCGGGAGTAAGTCACATTTCTGTCTCCCGGTAGTTTCTTCCGACGTTATAACAGGTTGACCGCCGACCGGCCGCACAAAAGGCCCGATTCGCCAAGGCCCCGGTGCTCCAGCGGCATAACCTCTGGTTTTTTCCGCAACAGTCACCGCCGCGGCGGTACCCATCAGCATCACAAATTTTCT